>CAZWPX010000001.1:0-190662 GCA_964636125.1 uncultured Desulfobacterales bacterium
CAGTGGCTGGTTAATAAGAGCCAGGCTTTACAATATTAACGATATTCCTGCCCTTTAAAACCCACCTATCAGAAGCGTAATGGTCGTAGTTCTGTGCGGCAGAATTATTCAGCGATTAAAACAATATATGCTGGATAATTTCGGGTATTCCATAAACTGTGGGCCCCTAATGAATTACCCCGCAGCAAGCTGACGGGGTATCCCTTGAGGATAGTTTCTTTTTATCGCCGCAAACGGCGGGGAACAAAACCCCAAGGGATTTAAACTCGTATGGTATGTAATTTATTAAAAACCCAACGGAATGTTTTTTGGGGTGTCAGAATAATCAAATTGCCTGCGAGTACAAGCCCAACGCCTACTGACGCGTTGGTAGTCCAGCGATATCCCTCAAACATGGTAGAAAGAATCAGTGCGATAAGCGGCATTAGCAATGTGACATATGCCGCATATTCAGCGCCGACGCGGCCAATCAACAGCATATAACAGCCGAAAGCTACAATTGAGCCGAACAGGGTCAGGTAGAGCATCGGACCCAGATAGCCCAGGGACCAGTCCATGGTCAGTGTTCCACCCATCATATAATGAATGAATAGCGTTAGCAAACCGCCATAAGCCATTCCATATGCATTAGCCTGGGTAACGGGCACGCCTTTTTTTGTGTGACGGGTGCTGACCACATTGCCCACGGATGCCATATAAGCTCCGGCAAAAGCGATGAGTAGCCCTATCAGTCCACGGGTAGCGGAAAGGGCGGTCAGGTCCTGCCAGAAAACGATACAGATACCGGTAAGTCCCAGGAGACCGCCGTAAAAGGCTCGCCAGGCAACCGGCTGCCGCATGAAAATCCATAAATTAAGGATATTCATCATCAGAATGGTTGAAAAGACAATCGCCACCAGCCCGCTTGTCATGTACGTCGTGGCCAGATAACTGCCGCAGTAGCTTAGGCCGAACAGGGTGAAGCCCTGCAACATCATGAAACCTTGATCCTGAAGAGAAAATTTCAGCCGTTTCCGGGTAAGGCGGCAATAGGCCAGGAGAATCAGGGCCGCCAGGCAGAATCGGTAGGCAACTGACAAGACCGGCGGCACCTGGGTGAGTTGAAGTTTGATCGCCAGCCAGGTGGAGCCCCAAATCAGTGAGGCACTGACATATAGAAAAAAATTCAGCATGGTAATATCTATGCCTTCAGTTCAACCGCCCCACCAGTGAGGCAATTGCAATGGAAAATGCAATCCAAAAGAGAGCCTTCATTAACCCGGGGATATGGATACTGCTGCACATCATTTGCATCCGCTTTTTTGTGCCATCTGTCTTGGAGGAATCTTCCGGCGAGAAAAGAAACAGCATTGCCTGGTTGCTTTTGCCCATAAGTTCAAAAATGAGATTTATCCCTCTGGCAACCAAATCATATCTCAAGAACGAACGTTGCGTATAAACCAGCATACCCACCTCCTGTTTGATGCGAGAAAGTTTGTTTCTGTTGCTAATATAAGAAGAAGGGCATAATAAGTAAAATTAAACAATTTAAACCATAGAATAAGGTGGGCTTATGTTACAGAACCTGGAACGATTGAAAGTATTTTACTATGTGTTTTCCGAGAAGGGTGTCGGGGCTGCTGCAAAAACCCTGAACGTTTCCCAGTCCGCAGTAAGCCAGGCACTTCAGAAATTCGAAGGCGAAATCAAATGCCCCCTGTTTACCCGCCTTCATAAGCGGTTGGTTCCGACAGAGGCCGGCGAACGTCTGTTCGCAATTGTCCAGCCCTTCATGGGGAAGATGGATGCATGGCTTCAAACCATCGCGCAAGCGAAAGAGCAGCCTGTCGGGGAACTTCGCATCGGGGCTCCCGCAGAGTTCGGCAAAGCCTATCTCCCGGCAATCGCCGCAAGCTTTCGGCAGCGCTATCCCGATGTCACCTTTTATCTTAAATTGGGCGATGCGGGCACATTATTGCCGATGGTTGAAAAAGGACGGATCGATTTTGCTCTGGTGGACGTATTTCTAACCCAGAATCGCTTTTTCGGGAACCTGGATATCTACCATTTCGCACCCATCGTGGAAGAGGAGGTACTCCTGACCTGCTCGAGGCAGTACTATGCAAAATCTATTAAAGAAGACCATTCACTCAAAAACCTGTCCCGGCAGCAGTACATCACGTATCGCCATAATGCCCAGAGCGTCAGAAACTGGTTCAAACACCATTTCGGGAAATACAATGTCCCTTTTAAAGTCGTTCTGACCGTCGATAGCCACCAAGCCGTCATTTCCGCCATCCGCCATCACCTTGGCATGGGGATGGTCGCATCAC
This sequence comes from uncultured Desulfobacterales bacterium, assembly GCA_964636125.1. Classification (GTDB taxonomy): domain Bacteria; phylum Desulfobacterota; class Desulfobacteria; order Desulfobacterales; family CAJINA01; genus CAJINA01. The sequence continues at coordinate 2,313 of CAZWPX010000001.1, forward strand.
ACCTGGTCAAAGACGAAATTCAAAAGGGTCAGATCATCCCCATCAACACTTCAAAACCAACGATCATCAACCAGATATCCCTTGTCAACCTGCAGGACAAGATTCCCACCCTGACGGAAAAAGTGTTCGTAAATTTTCTTGTGGACAAGATCAAGGTGATGGGAATCTGAGGCAATGCGGTCTGCACAATAATTCTGGTATTCCTTGGTGAGAGGAATATCAGGAATACCATCGGACCATGGTCGTTAGTCTGGGGGCTCGGTAAGGGCCAAACTGATCGGATGGATACTTTTCTTTGAACTAATGACGGAAGTTTTCATATTATAAACAGCCCTCTAAAACCAAATTGGCCGGCCAGGGCCTTGCCTCCAGGTTTGACACGTTTCAGGCCACTTCTTAGTATATGTTTAGAACCTGTTGAAAAACAGTCCTGTCCCGGCCTGGACTGAACCAGCTTCTATTCGGTCTTCCCGTGGATCTTCCCGCCTAACATCATTCAGTTTTCAAAAGCAGGTTCGCTTTCAGCCAAACGCTCTGAAGAAGGGGGCGTGATGAAGCTTTGCCAGAAATGCGGCCAAATTATTGCGGAAGAGATGGCCCTTTGTCCTATTTGCGGGCAGACGGTGATCCAGGGGCGTAAGTTTATTGATAATTACCGGATCGTTCATATTCTTCACGAAGGGTATGCCAGCATCCTTTGCAAGGCCGTGCAAATCGGCACTGAAAAGCCGGTCATGATTCGCATATTTACATCGGCTTCCGGGGTTGACGATCGCATTGCCAACCGCCTGAAACAGGAACTGAAAGAGCTGCGTAAACTGCCCTCGGAGCACTTCGTCGAGCATTACGAAATAAAACGTTCTGCCGATGGCACCTGGTACCGGGTAAGTGAATGGGTGGCGGCCCTTAACTGGAGCGACCTTGTGACCGGGTCGCTTTTAAAGGATCCGGCGACGGTCTTCAAGCTCTTTGCCGACATTGCCAAACGTCTGGACAGTCTTCACCGGCGAGGCCATTTTATTCCCCACATCATCCTGGATGACATAATGGTGTCGGAAGATCCGGCCGGTATGCTTGGTGTCAAGATTGACTATAAACTGTCGCGGTTCCTTGACCCGGGAAAAGTCAGGCCGGGTCCCATGCTCAAACATCTTACAGAAAACCATCCGGATATCGTCAACGGGCGTCCCCTGGATTACAGGAGCGACATTTGGTCGTTAGGAAAGATATTTATGGAAATCCTGACTGCCGATTTTCAAGCCAAAGATTATCTAACGCAAATCGAGCGGTTGCCGATGCCCGGACGCATCCGGAAACTGATAAAGACGATGCTTGCCGATGACCCTGATCTGAGGCCCCGCGTCATGGACGACGTTGTCCGGATACTAGGTGGTGTCAAGAAGGAAGAACTTAAAAAGGTCCGCATGCGACGGTTCCTGTTTCCGCAGACGTTGGCCCGGGACCTGCTGCTACTGCGAAAAAGGCAGCGTCTGCTGGCAGCGATACTGGTAGGTGTCATCCTGACTATCGGGATCACAGTCTACCATTATCAAAAACGGATGCAGCATGACGAGACGGTCCTGTTCCAGTATGCACAGGAATACTCGGCGGCAGTTGCTTTCGTACTGGTCGAATACTGGCTGGCCCTGGATGAAACCGTCATATACAAAAACCGGACGGAGGGAACGGCTTTTCTGGCGGACGTTCAAGGATACCTGCTTACCAATCGTCACGTAGCCTGCCCCTGGATCGAGGATACCCATTTCCACACCATTATCGAAACCCTTGCGCAGAACGCCGGGGTCCCTGAATTCGGCTATGGAATCTATCTGTGGTTTGAAGGCGAACGGGCCTTTTTCAAGCCACCGGTTGTTTCCGGAAGTACCGATCTGGCAGATATATACGTTCTTGAGTCTGCCTATCGGTCAGATGGCAGCCCGAAGCTCACCATAGCCGGCGTCGCCAATCCCATACGGGATCCGCGCATGCGGGGCACCGCATCCATTGCGGATGATTTTGCCGTACTTAAAATCGATCCGTCTCGCGTCACGGCCAAGCCGATTCCCCTGGGGGACGAAATGGAGGCGGAGCAGGTCCCCCGGCTCTCACCGGTGATTACGCTGGGGTTTCCCCTGGGGCGGCGGACCCAGGGCCGGGTCGTCAATGTCAGCGCTACCCGTGGTTACATCCGTCGCAGTTTCGAAGATCTACTGCAGGTGGACTCTTCGATGCATATGGGGAGCAGCGGCGGCCCGGTTATCGATATGCAAGGGCAGGTTATCGGGATTGCGTCCAGTGTTGCCTCGGAAAGGATCCCCGGGCCGCTACCGGTGGTAACCCCATTGGCGGATATCGGGATGGTTCTGCCAATTTCAAAGGTAATTCCATTTTTAAACGATTTACGTAAAGGGAGAGTCAAGTGGAACGGTGTTTTTGATTTCGCCCTACTGGGGAAACTGAAAAAGATTGAGGAACTGGCGGTGGCCGGGAAATGGGAAACGGCCCGAGAAATGGCCCTGGCAGAAATTGAACGCAATCCAGGCCCGGCCCTTTACATGGCGGCGGGCATGCTTTCTTACGGTCTCGGTGACCTACAGGCCGCCCGGGACATTTTCAGCCAGGCTCTGTCGATGGACGCCGGCAATCACCATGCCCGGCTCATGCTGTTTTTGATTGACTGGCATGCAGGTTACGGTCCAGTCAGTGCCCAGCGACGGACCTTGCTGAAACTTGATTGGCGGTCACCGCAGGAATTCATCGGTTATGTGGCCCGCGTACTTGACGGTCAAGTCGATCGGGAGCGGGCGTTGTCCAGCGGTGAGAGTCAAACTGAATCAGGCTGGCTGAATTATTTTGTCGGTATCGATCGGATTTCTGCGGGGGATCTGGCTGGCGGGCAGCAACTTATCGAACAGGCCGTTTTGACAGCCGATACCGACTCCTGGATATACTTTTTGGCTAGAAAAATGATTGCAAAGATACGCCACCTCCGTCTGGCCGCGATGACCAATAACAATGATCGGAACTGTTACCTATCTGAGAACAGAAAATTCGACCGGATTATGGCAGCGGATTATAAAGAGTCCCTGAAAAAAAGGGCCCGGCAGGAGGCTGCCTACGCAAAACTGATGGATGAATCTGTCACGGTTGTTGAGAAGCGGCGTCTTCTGGAAACGCTGATAGTCGATGACCCGGACAATGGAGACCTCCTCACAGGCCTGGCTTTTCATTATGCCATGGCCCGCGAATGGGACCGGGCCCTCAATGTGGCCGACCGTTTTTTGAACGATGCTCGCCGGGAGAGTGCCAGCCGACTGAGCGTAGGCTTGCTCGTAGCGCAAATTCTGTATTACACCGGGCAAAAAGAGGCCGCGCGGCGGGCTTTGCAAAAATTCCACCAGGAGATCCATGATGCCTGGTACCGGTCGATTGCCGAGTGCCTGCTGGGGCAATATCAGGCCGAAAAGTTGATTGAAAAAGCGCATGCCAACCCCGCCGACCTGATAACGGCCCACGTGGCTCTCGGTTTTAAGGCCGAAGCGGACAAGGATATCCCGCGGGCGATGAAGCACTACAAAGAGGCCATGACGACTTACTTGAATGACTGGGTGGAATATGATCTCGCCCGGTCGAATTTGAGTCGGTTAAAGGCGGTAAAGGACGCCAATTCATGAGTAGGAAAACTTCCCGCCCCTGAACTATCCTTAATAAATACCCAATCGAAATTGCTCTCGGCTTTGAGAATGATGCAAAGTTGTCAAGCCCGGCACCACTGGCAGTAATCGATATTTGGCAAAAAAGTTGATTGTATCGCGGATTCCGCGTCTTTTTGCTTATCTATGTAACTGAGAGCTATTGCCAAGTTCTCAGAATAGTGCGATTTCGCTTAAATTCTGAACACTTCAGAAGGTATTGCCCGACTCCACCTCACCTGGCTATCCCGGTAAGTGGCAAAGCCTGATTAACTGAAAGACCAAGATGCCACTGTGGTCACCCCGGTCTCAACACTATTTTCGATATTTCTCGGTTGTCACAAAATCAGAAATACCATCGAACCATGGTCGCATTATGCAATTTCAATGATAGGTGTGCTATTGAGATTTGTCGGAGATATAAAAAATTTTCAGCCCCGTGATATGTGCAGGATCATCGACCCTACCATAACAGTAGTACCACACTGAACCGCCCCAGGTTTGACGGAGGCTCCAAAATTTGAGAGGGTGGAGTCATGTCAAAATCAATCAGATATTCCCCAGAGGTTAGAACGAGCAGTCCGGATGGTTTTTGAGCTATGGATTGAAAATGCGAAACAATTCCGAACAAATTTATAGGGCAGCGTAAATGACACAAACGATCGATCGTTCCTCATCAACGTGGCTTCGGCTAATGCCCGGAGCATTTGTTTTTTTGTGGTCCACAGGCTTTATCGGCGCCAAGTACGGATTGCCTTATGCCGAGCCTTTGACTTTTCTGCTATATCGTTTTGTAATCGTTATTTTCATTCTTGCAGCAATTTCGTTTTTCTCAAAAGCGCCGTGGCCTCGAGAACCGAAAAGGATATTGCATTGCTGCATTTCAGGTATCCTCCTCCATGGGGTATACTTGGGAGGTGTGTTCTGGTCGATCGGTCTCGGTATGCCGGCCGGAATTACAGCGCTTATCGTAGGAATACAACCCTTGCTAACCGCCATGCTATCCGGTCCAATATTGGGCGAAAAAGTCTCAGTTCGGCAATGGATTGCTCTCATGCTGGGTGTGCTGGGGGTTGGCCTGGTTCTCGCACCGCGTTTTATCGCGGGTTCCGTCGAAAATGTTACAGTAGCCAATATCTTTTTCAGCTTTTCAGCTTTGTTTGGGATAACACTTGGGACAATTTACCAGAAGATGTTTGTTTCCGGCGAGGATATAAGAACGAGCGGTGTTTTTCAGTACCTGGGCGCGGCAATCCTTGTCGGCGCAGGGGCATTCTTATTTGAAACTATGTCCGTCCAATGGACTATCCAGTTTGTCGGGGCTTTGTCTTGGCTCATTGTTGTTTTGTCACTTGGCGCAATCAGTTTATTGATATTGATCATACAATATGGTGCCGTCTCACGGGTTGCAACCATGTTTTACCTGGTCCCGCCGGTGACCTCTCTCATCGCCTTTTTTGTATTCAAAGAGCGTTTGACCGGCATTCAGCTGGCTGGCATGGTAATTACAGCATTTGCTGTTTGGTTAGCGAGTCGAGTACGCTGAATTTTCACCTTTTTGTAAAAATTATAAGCACAGTGTTGGGGCGGTCTATAGGTGGTTTCATCTCTTCAAGGTTTATAAATGGCCCATCATGTAAATCCATTCCCAAATGATCATATGGGAAAAATAAAAGCATAAAAGTAAACCCACCTTAATCAAAAGAAAAATCAGACCTCATTACGTATAGTTGCCAACTATGCGCACTTCTGAAATATTCAAAACCTTACCAGAATAGGTCCGGTATTATTAAGTTTGATTTGAAACGGTGAATCGAAGAGCAGTTCTATATATTGTGGTTGGGTTAAATGGTGCTCACATACAGGTATGCTTTCAGCCTCGGTAAGTATCCTCCATTCAACCTATCTTGCCACGAAACAAATATATCAATGTTACAAAAACATTGTGATATAAATAAGTTGTCTTAGCTTTGAAAGTTCATATTAAAGGCTATGCTATTGTGATCAATTAAGATACCCGATATGCATCAGCGCTTAAAATGTGAAGCTGTTTTTGCGCTGTTTACGGATGAAAAGGAAATAGAGTTTTAAAATCTCTTTTCATGCTAACGATGGTCCATGCGTTTTCCTTTGCAGTTTTTAGCAGATTAGATTTGTGGTATTCAAATTCTCTCTCAGGATCATCGTGATCTAAAATGCAAACCATACTGGGCAATCCGCTTGCCGCCGTTACTTTCAACATGGCCAGATCTCCGCTCGAATTACCAAACGAAAAAATAGAGGGCAGCAAGCCCCTTTCTCTAATGCGCACAACCTTATTTTCATCGGCATTATAGGGCTCAAAATATGAAGCTTTCCTGATGAAGACCGGCTCTTTGTTGTCATTGTATGCCAGGCTGAATCCCACCATTGTTCCGATAATCTGATTGTCGGGAATATTCAAAATACCCCGGGATACGCTGCGAATAAATTCTTGTTGCGAGGTGGAGACAATGTAGACTCTAAACTGATGATCGGCCAGGTAGTCGATCAACTCGATCATTGGCTGGTAGAATAATTGTATGTAAGGCTGTTTATAGGTGGGATGCTTTTGCTCGCTTAGAAAGCGGCGACTGTAGTTTAAATATGATTTTAGCGATTCACCTTCAAATGCCTCAGCAATTGCGGCTTTTACATTTTTATTGAAATAGGCGGCGTTACCGTCAACAACAGCTTTGTATATGGGGTTGCTCTTCAGCTGAGGGTTTTGGGTTACTTTTTCCAACAATCTGTATTTGGTTAAGGCAACTTCTATATAGTCGGGCTTTTCACACAAAATAGTCCCATCCATATCAAAAAATGCTTTTCGATATTCCACGGGGACAAAATCTTTGTTTGCTGGATCTGAGACTGAATTAACAAATGAAACAATTTTTTCTTTTACGAGTCCCGAATTCCAAGAACGCAGGTGACTATTAATCTCAAAATTGCTGATAACCTGGTCAGCTTCTGAATAAGGGTTTAAGCCTATGAGAAAAACAAAACACAAAAAAATAACGGACAAAAGTTTTTTCATTTTAAGCCTCATGGTCAGGGATTATGTGAATTTATAAAGTGCACTTATTTTTTCCGAGGCCCCTAGTCCCCGGGCGCTTAACGGGCCAGCTTGAATCGAATTCTCAGGACGCCATTTTCGAAATTCGAAGAGGTAATCCTGAATTTCCCGAGTTCGGCAGTTGTGCCCACATGCGGCCCGATACAGGGGCATTGATCGTAGTTACCGATGCGCACAATCCTGATCCGACTGCCGCTGTCTTGCGGAAGCCGTGAGAGGTCATACTTTTTTTCCGCTTCCGGGAGGGCCACAAATTCTTCTGTAACCGGCAGGTCCGCTTTTATCACCCCGTTGACTTTTTCTGTGAGCAGGCGCGCCTCTTCTGCGGTCAGCCGCCGTGTGAAATGATAGTCGCATTTTGATTTCTTTTTTTCAATATGCGCGCTGAAGCATCGCCCGGTGCCGAAAACCCGGACCATGGTCTGGTTGAGGATGTGTTCTGTTGTGTGCATGTGCGGGTCGAATTGTTTTTTCATCGGTCCCTTTTGATACAAACTATTTTAGTTGGGTTTCTTCCCTGAGAACCCTGCGTGCGCAGTGAAAGATACGGGTTTTACCTGACAGCCCCCTCCCTCAATCCCTCCCGCCGGGGGAGGGAGGCTTTACGCCTCCCCCTTGAGGGGGGAGGCCGGGTGGGGGTGCAGTCGGGCTTTCCTGTCTGTCAGAATAATATCCCGATCGCAATTAGATATATCTGACGGCCTCTTCCACAATTCTCCCACCAGGGGAGGGAAGATTTTTTCAGACAGTCGATTTCGGACTTCTGATCTCTGACTTCTGGCCCCTGGCTCCTATCTGGGCCGGGCCAGCAGGATCGCCCGCACCGGCGCGGGATAGCCTTCGATGGTCCGCGACGGGTCAGCCGGGTCCAGAAAATCCGTCAGGGATTCAAAGGTCATCCAGTCGGTTTTACGCTGCTCCCGTTCAGTGATCCTGGTAACATCCACACAGCGGATATCCGTAAACCCCGTCCGGCGCAGCCAGCCTGTCAGGCAGGGGACCGTGGGCAGAAAGTATGCGTTGTGCATTTTCGCGTACCGTGGGTAGGGGCACAGCGCCTGGTCGGCATCCCCCTCGATTATTAAGGTTTCTAACACGAGTTCGCCTTTTTTTGAAATATACTTCCGGATCCGGCTGAGCATGTCCAGGGGCGCGCGGCTGTGATAAAGGATGCCCATACAGAAAATCGTATCAAAGAATTCCGCAAGTATTGGAAAGTCAGCGAACCTTAGCGGCAGGCAGTGAACATGTGATGCCCGGATATAATGCTGTAATGCCAGAAACTGGTAATAGAAGGTCAGGTATGGTTCCAGGCCGATGGCACACCGCGGCATATGGGGTAACATGCGAAACAGGTAGTAGCCGCTGCTGCTGCCGATATCCAGGATTTTGCGGTCCTGCAGGGGTTCGATCCGGTCCTTGATTCGATCCCATTTCAAGTCCGAGCGCCACTCGCAGTCAATTTGCGTACCGAAGACATCAAACGGCCCCTTCCGCCAGGGATGCAGACCTGCGAGGGCCGTGTCCAGCCGCATTTTAGCATCCCTGGTCAGATCCGTTGCAATCCCGATACGGACATGACGGTCATCCAGTTGCAGGGTCGATGGGACAATGTCCGGGAGATGCTGAAGCAATTTCCCGAAGATTTTTGCTTTGCCTGTTTTATTGGCCAGTTCCTGCTCTTTCTGCAGGGCAAATTCAGTCAGCAGGCGGTCATGAGGCTTGAATCTTGTGGAATTGAATTGTGCTGGTATTGTTGCTATCATTTACCCTTTATGTGTAAAAATTTGTTTTAAGTTCAAAACATCAACTTTAATCTGGACCACCAGGAATTGTCAATACTCCGGGGGTGTATGCTTGACACTGGATCTTTCAAAGCACTGTATCGAAACGGAAATCAGGCGGCTCTACAACCGCAGCGTTTCCCTTTATCTCAAACTCGGAAAGGCAGAGCCTCAACTCGAGGCTGACATTGAGATGCTGAAAACAGCTTTGGAATCCCTTGATTTTCCGAGCCTGAGATCTGCATATCGACAGCTGGCCGGTCACAGTGGAGATTGTGTGATTGAACTTGGGTCCAGAGGGGACGGTAGTGTTGCTGTAATCCTTGATGGAAAGGAAATTACTTAGCGCTGGTTGATGGCTGTTATCTGCTCGTTCAGCGTCCAGAGATCATACAGGTAACCGAGGCCAAACAGGCCTGCGGTCAGCAGGTACAAGAGGCCGCTTAACCACTTGCCCAGGTACATCCGGTGAATACCGAAAAGACCCAGAAAGGTCAGCAGCCCCCAGGCCAGGGAGTAGTCAATGTGGCCGATACTGAATTTGAGGTCAGCCTCGCGGTCCATAGACGGAATCAGGAAAAAATCGATCAGCCAGCCGATACCCAGCAGTCCCAGCGTGAAAAACCAGATGGTACCGGTAATTGGTCTGCCGTAATAGAAACGGTGCGAGCCGGTAAATCCGAAAATCCAGAGAATGTAGCCTACAGTTTTCAAATGGGTGTCATTGGTAATGTTCATTTTGAAACCCCGCGACAGTCTGGTTAATATTGCAGGTACTTTGTGTCGCTGTCTTCAAGCAAACCAAAGCCTCTAATCAGTTTAGTCCCAAAATTGAGGTCACCTGGTCAATAGATAGTTCCACTTCGGCTCTTTCATCCACTTCCTGGGGACAGATGGTCATAATGAAATAAGGACTTTCACTGATCATAAAGCGACGCAGAACCGCCTTTTCAGTGTAATTGATATCCATCGAAATGTTGTTGGCATCGTGCTGTTTCAGAAGTTTACCTGCAATTTCCAGGGCATCCCCCAGAACAGTTGTGAATGCGGCTATGGCTTCATCCTCGACCGGGCTGTTGTAAACCGCCAGAGGTAAACCATTGTCGTCGGCCAGAACAGCTCCCTGGAAACCACCCCGCTGGCACATCGTATATAGCGTATTCTCCAGCCGATCCCCTCTATACTCTCCTGGTTGATCCTGGCTTTCGGCTCTGACTTCCCTGATGACGGGGTCTGAGTGTTTCATCGAAGGCTGGATAACCGGTTGAGGCGCGGCGATGGGTACGGTCTCTTTTTTCCTGCGTATAACTGGCGCAACAACTGCGGAATCAGCTATCAGCGCTTTAAAAATCTCGATTGCCTCCTGAATCTCAGAAGAGTCCTGTAACGTCTTCATCGCGTATACCCCTTTGCTTATCACTTAATTCTCTACTTTTTAACTCAATGGCCAGGTCCATGTACGGTCGGGCCGTCTCATCCCCTCCGGGCAGCAGCCCTACAGGGAGCGCTCTGATACTGGCCGACTCAAAATTGGAATCGTAAGGAATAATCGTATCAAAGAGGATTGGCGGCGGGAAGCTGCCTTTGAGTTGCTGCAGCATAACCGCATTTTCTTCCCGTTCGTCGACCATGGTAACCAGTACGCCCTCCAGGCGGAGGTTCGGGTTTAGTTTTTCACGGATTTTTTGAGTCAGTTTAAGGAAAATAGGAATCGTTTTGACAGCGATCGCCTTGCTGTTGATTGGCATCAAAACGCTGTCGCTGATACTCAACAGGGCTGTAAGCAAGGTTCCAATACCGGCTGGCGCATCAATAAGCGTATAGTCGTAATCAGCGCCAATGGAACGAATTATTTTGCCCACATTGCCCTTTCGGGCTTCTTTCTCAAGGAAAAAGATGTCTTCCGGGTCATTGACACCTATTCCTAAAATGGCCATGGTCTTATCTCTGGTCGGGATAACGACTTTATTCCGCTCTGAGTTATCTCTTAGAATATTTATCAGCCCCCCGGATGTCCGTTTTTTTAAATTGCTGGCCACCGCCATGGCGCCCTGGGGATCAGAGTCGACTATCAGAACCTTCTGTCCCAGGCGTGTCAGGCTGTAGCCTAAATTTAGAGTAGTTGTTGTTTTGCCAACTCCCCCCTTGTGGCTTGCCACCGTAATAATTTTTCCCATATTTTTCTCCATCAATTTGGAAAGCAGTCTAGTTAATTACTTTCAGCTTTCCTTTTTTATATGCTTTAATCAAGGCCTTGAGGTTTTGTTTGGGCGCTTGTTCCATCAATACAATTAAGTCGGAAAAAGCGGCCGGAAAATGTTCCTTGATTTTTTGGATCGTTGGAAATTCAGTTAATTCGCCGGCGATGCCTATCAAACGCTTTCCGGCCTTGATGCGTTTAACTATCGCCCTGATTTCATCCACATCGGCTAATGCGCCCATCAGGGCACCGGTTATAGATTTTGGCTCCCCGGTCAGTTCATCCGGGGGTTCTGAAAAATTTACCGAGAAAGTACCCTTTTTCGATAACAATATACGAATAAGCGCCGGCTGCCCTGAGTGGGTACCCTGCCGAACATGCAGCAACTCGCCGTCCTCAAGGAAAATTTCACTGTCTATTTCCGGCAGTGTAACAATGGCGGTTTTCCCCCCCAACTCAAAGCTCTGGAGCAGATCCGTAAGGTCTAAATCAGTAAGGCTGCCCTCCATCATTCCTTCCGGCCGCCGGGTTCGTTTTATGCGGCGAAGCGCGGCTTTGATTCGGGCAAGGAGTTCTGCCTGGTCAAAAGGCTTTGTGATGTAATCATCCGCCCCCAGCTCCAGCCCTTTTATTTTCAAGTGTTGCCGGCCCAGGCTTGTCAGCATTAGAACCGGTATGTCACTGAATTCCTGGTTTTTCCTTATGGATTCAAGCGTCTGGAACCCATCCATAACCGGCATGTTTACATCCAGGAGCACAAGGTCGGGCTTCTGGACATCCATGATTTTCAAACCCTTTTTGCCATCCTCTGCGTTTATGACCTCGTATCCATAAAGCTTCAGATGCTTACTCACCAACAGCTGAAGGGTAGGATCATCATCAATAAGTAATATAAGATAACTTGCCACAGTAACGCCTCTTGCCCAACTGGTTTCTGTTTATATTTTCGTGAACGTCTCAAATTGCCATCGAACCAGATTTTTAATAACCTGCAAGTTTTCAGAGAGTCTGCCCGGGGACGCTGTACGCATCTTCCATGAGATCAATTCCGCAGGTAAGATTTTCGATCCAGTCAATGAATTGGTTTACCATCTTTTTACCTTTAAAGACGGCGCCGTGCTGGGGCGCAATGATATCGATATCCAGCGTCCTCGCCATTTTAGCCCACAGTTTCAATACTTTATTCGTTGGAATATAGCGCTTGTGGAAGCCTTCCATGTATTCGATATGGGCCTCAAAGTCTTCAACAATCGAATAGATGTTCCCCACGGAAGCACCCAGATCACCGGAATAGAGGATTTTAGCGATGGGGTCATATACCTGAAAATTACCGGAAGAGTGTAAGAAGTGAGCCGGGATAAATGCCATTTCACATCCGTCCAGTTCCAGGTTCCGGCCTTCATCCGGAATTGGATGAATCCGGTTGATAACGAACTCATCAACACCGAAATGGGGGATAAATCGCATCCAGATCTCAGAAATATAAGCATCGGCTGAGGTTAGCATAAGCCACCCGTTAGCAGCCGCAATGATATCAGGATCCTGGTGAGAGAAAAAGATATGCTTCAAGCCCTCAATCGGAATAATTGTAGATATCATGGGAAAGAGCGTTGGATAAACCTTGTGTCCCCCGGGATCGAGGAGCATCGCCTCGTTTTCATTTACAACAAGGTGCTGATTGGCCTGGGCCATTACCCCTGTTGAAAGGTCATCAAACATTACATTTTTATGAGTGTCGGATTCAAATAACGTGATCATTTATAGCCTCTTAGCAATTTCTATCCTGAATGCTGCCTGTAGAAACATTGTTGTTTACGCCAAAACGTTTTTGACTTCCTCTGCTGCTCTATTCATATCGAGAAAAATCAGGCCCAGTTTGGCTTCCTTGCGGGTCATGGCCAGCAGGGCCGCATGGGCACCGGCATACATGAGAATTGCGTACCCGTTATCACCCTTCACAAAGAGCTGTTGAATGGCGCCTCGTTTTAATTCAACAGTGGTGCGGGTTCCCATTGAAAGCATCGCGGCACTCATGGCGGCGATATGGTTTTCGTCATATCCCTGGGGCAGGGAACTGGCTATGATAAGGCCATCTTCGGAAACGACTGCACAGGCTTCGACATCCGCGGAACTGCCCTGCAGGTTCGTAAGCGCGTTTTGTAAGTCTTCAGTACGTGACATCATGTTCTCCTTTTTCTAATTTAAAAAATTTTCTGAAAGCTATTGATTTAAAATATCGTTGTATTGCCTGATAGCGGCGGCATTTTTTAGATGCCCGTTGACACCGTCATCAAGCAGGGATGGAATAAACATCGCCCATAACATCTGCACCGACGGTAAGCGTATCCAGCCAGTCGATAAACCGGCCTGACAGCTCTTTCCCTTTAAAAATGGCACCATGCTGGGGGGCGATCATGTCGATATCAAGGGTTCTCACCATATTGACCCACAATTTTAACGCTTTTGTGCTGGGCATATAGCGCTTGTGGAACACTTCCATGTATTGAATGTGTGCGTCGAAGTCTTCGACAAAATCATAGTTGTGTCCCAGGGAAGCCCCCAGATCACCTGTATACAGGATTTTTGAGATTGGATCATACACCTGGAAATTACCGGAAGAGTGTAAATAATGGGCCGGTATGAACTTCATATCCGCACCACCCATTTTCATGGTCATCCCTTTGTCCGGGATGGGCTTGATACGTTTTTCAGCCATTTCGTCTACCCCGAAATGGGTGATAAAGCGCTGCCAGAGGCCCGAAAGGTATCCGGTGGCATCGGTCATCATAAACCAGGCATTGGCAGCGGCAATGATGTCAGGGTCCTGATGGGAGAAGAATATGTGTTTCAACGCGCTAATCGGCAGAACTGAAGACATTCCGGCAAAAAGGGCGGTATGCACTTTATGTCCCCCGGGATCAAGGAGCATGCCCTCCTGATCGTTTATGATGACGTGCTGATTGGCCTGAACCATCTTGCCGGAACTCAGGTCATTAAACATGACATTTTTGTGAGAATCGGTTTCAAACAAAGTGATCATTACAGTCTCTCCTTTTCTATATTAATATTGAATAATTTCAACTGTTACAATATGCGATTTATAGATCGCTTCTAAACATGTTGTTGCCGGGCACCTTATTCGTTGGCTGATTTCTTTTTGTCCGGGGAATTCCTGTGTGAGCTGCCCGCAAGGTATTCGGTAAGCACATCTGTCAATTGCCGGGCTTCTTTTTCCAGCACCGCGTAGATTGCCCCGGCCCGCTCCAGGTTGCCGTCGATTCCGATTTCTTCAAGCTGGGATGATTTTTGGGCGACATTCGTTGCGGCAACATTGAGACTCATTCCCTTGAGCATATGTGCCGCTGACCGCACCAGGTCAGCATTACCCCCGGCAATGGCCGCCTCTATTTTAAACAATTGTTGCGGAAGCCGGTTCAAAAAGATTGTAATCAGCTGTTTTGTGAGTTTTTTGTCATGACCGGCGGTAGTCAGCAGAGTTACCTTGTCGAACACCTCGTTTTTAGAAACGGGTTTCCGGGGTGCCTTTGTTTCTATCTTCAGGGTGCTTTTGGTAAGGTGCTCAATAATCTCAAACAGTTCAACCCGACGGACTGGCTTGGCGATACAGGCATCCATGCCGGCTGATTTATAGGTATCTTGATTGCTCCGCACATCAAACGCTGTCAGGCCGATAATCGGAATATGGCCGCCGGTACTGCCCTCCTTCTCCCGGATGAGGCGTGTCGCCGCTAAACCATCCATCTCGGGCATCTGGACATCCATGATAATGAGGTCAAACGTTCCGCGTTCAAATGCCTGAACCGCAATTTTTCCGTTTTTCGCCAAAACGACCTCCATTCCCTTTTGGTTAAGAGTCCTTTCAATAACCCTCTGGTTGAGAGGGTCATCCTCAGCTACCAGGACATTTAACTTTTTACCAACAGGTTTTTCAAATGGTCGATTCGCCAAAGTGTTTTGTGAGGGTTTTTTATTATCATTTTGATAAAAAGGTACCGGCTTAAAGCGGGCACCCGATCGCTCCAATTGTGTTTTGATCGTAAAATGGAATACGCTGCCTTCACCTTCTTTGCTTTCCACCCATATGCGTCCCCCCAGCATTTCAACTATTTCTTTCGCGATAGTCGTTCCAAGTCCGGTTCCTTCCGAGACTTCCGGCTTTAAATTATTTAGTTGGGTGAATGGGGAGAAAATGGTGTCAATCTCATTGTCTGGAATTCCGATACCCGTATCCGCAATTGCAAAATGAATATATTCGTTCGATTCGGGCTCCAGAGTCAGCAGCACTTCACCTTCTTCGGTAAATTTGATAGCATTGTGAAGCAGGTTGACTATGATTTGACGCAAGCGGTTGGGGTCGGTTTTAATCGTATCGGGAATGTTGGCGGCCAGACGTGTTTTTAACGCAATCTTTTTTTGTTTGGCGTAGACCGACATGATTTTTATGGTTTTATCAACAAGTCTCTCTAACGCGACCTCAGTCTCTTCAAGTACTAAATGACCGACTTCAATGCTGGATAAATCCAGGATATCGTTAAGCAGGTGGAGAAGTGAATCAGCAGCAGCCTTGGTTACTTCAAGATTATCACGTTGGATAGAATCAAGCTCCGTGTCCAGGGTCAGGTCAACCATACCGATGATGGCATTCATAGGTGTTCGAATGTCATGACTCATTTTTGCCAAAAACCGACTTTTTGCTTTGTTGGCTGCTTCTGCCACTTCTTTGGCGAGTTTGAGCTCTTCCTCAAGCTTTTTCCGTTTGGTTATGTCGATACCGTAGTGCAGCAGCAGATCTTCCCCTATGGGAACCCACCATACATCCCATATTTTCTCATTGGATTCGATATCATGAGATACTATTGATTTGTTTTTCTCGAAGACTTCTTTAGATCGGCAGAAAGTACAGTGCGATTCACTCCCGGAGAGACGATGACCCCCTGCCGTCATATTTTCCTGGTGCTTGCTAATGTGCCTGTTGAAACCGAAACCCCTCCAGCATGTCCCCCCGATCATTGCTCCCAGGTTGCGTGCCTTTTTATTAGCGGCCAGAATCGTCTGATCCCTACGAATCAGCATGGCCGGATGGGGCAGGCTGTCAAGGAGCACTGCATTCAATCTTGCAGTTTCACAGGCTTGCACCTCCGCCTGCCACCTGGAAAGGGCCATCTCGATGGCAATCTGCAAATCCATTTCCGCAAACGGCTTGGTGAGATAGCCAAAGGGCCTTGTCAGTTTGGCCCGCTGGACGGTCTTATTGTCCGTGTGGGCGGTGAGAAAAACAACCGGAATATTGAAACGCGTGTAGATGTCATCGGCAGCTTTTATACCATCCATGTCACCTTTTAACCGGATGTCCATCAATACCAGATCCGGATGGGATTCCTGGGCAGCGGCAATGGCCTGCTCACCGGTTATGGCGGTACCGGCCAGGCCATAGCCCAACTTTTCAAGGCGGATTTGTATTTCCGCGGCAACAATGCCTTCGTCTTCAACAATTAAAATATTCGCTTTTTGCATCAATTGACCTTCTGAAACAGACTCGTATTGGTCGCCCGAAGCCTGATCCGTCAAATGCTGACTGCAGGTCGCAGGCGAAGTGCCTGCCTGCTCTTATTCCAATTTCCATGCCAGAATATGAAACAAACAAACATTTATTTTGTGCTTTAATTATAAGTGGTTATGATTTTGATTTCTTTTCGGATGGATTCTCGGAAATATACAAAGTGTAAAGTTTGCAGGTGGGACGCTTTACAGCTTGTAAATCTTTACAGGTGTGATGGTGTTTTAAAAGGCGGTTTCAATTTAATGGAATATCACTGATTTTAAAAATTGCACCGTCCCGACTCTCTATTTCGAAATTTCCATCTACCTGTCTGGCCAGGGTTTTGACCAGGTGCAATCCCAAAGTGTTCGTGTTGCCCAGATCGATATCCTCGGGCAGTCCCCTGCCGTTGTCGCTCACACGCAACGAAAAGGTCCCATCGGTTCGGCGCAGGCTGATCCGGATTTCACCCGCTTGCCTGTCTCCCGAAAAGGCGTGTTTCAGGCAATTTGAGACCAGTTCATTGATAATCAGGCTGCAGGGAATGGCTTTATTTACTGTTATCATGACATCGTCTACATCCATATTCAGTTTAATGGCAGCGGGGTTCACCGCATAAGTCTGAAAAAGTTTTTCTGTAAGCTTGAGAATATATTGGCTGTAATCGATTTGTGCCAGGTCTTCGGATACATACAACTGGTCGTGTATCATCACCATCGATTGAATACGATTCCGGGCTTCCGCGAAGATTTGAGCCATCTGTTCATCCCTGATATTCTGGGACTGCAGATACAAGAGGCTGGAGACAGTTTGCAGATTGTTTTTAACACGGTGGTGAATTTCCTGCAGCATGACCTCTTTTTCTCGAAGGGATTCTTGTATCCGTTTTTCCAATGCTTTACGTTTAGAGATGTCTTGCTTAACCGCAACAAAGTGCGTTGTTCCTCCCTCCTCATTGATAACAGGGGCAATGGAGGCCTGTTCCCAGTACCCTGTGCCATCCTTGCGCTTGTTGTAAAACTCTCCGTACCATTCCCGGCCGGAGGTAATGGTTTGCCACAATTCCCGGTAAAACGCTTCGGGATGTTTTCCCGATTTGAGGGTGCGGGGATTTTTCCCCAGCACTTCTTGCCGGGTGTACCCGGTCATCTCAACAAATTTAGGGTTTACATATTCAATTCTGCCATCCGTATTTGTAATAACGATAGAATCCGGACTCTGCTCAACTGCCTGTCGGAATTTCTTCAATTCGGTATTTTGCATCTGAATCTGGAGGTGTTGTTTTTCCAGCGCCTCTTTGGATATTTGCCGCTCGGTGGCGTCTTCCAGGATTTGAATCACGCCAATTTTTTCTCCCCTGCCATTACGCAAGGGGACAAGGCGAACCTCGAGATAAGATCGCTTTTTCCATCTCGATGTGTACCAGCTTTCGAAGGATTGAACCTCACCTTTCTCTATTGCTTTTCGAAAATACGCCCTCAAGCCGGTTCCCGTCAATGTCGGAAGGGTCAGGACATTGAGCCCGATGGTGGCCTCCAGGCTAGGCGATCCCAGGATTTTGATTGCTTTGGGATTGGCGTCGATGACATTGCCTTGCACATCCAGAGAAATAATTGCGACAGGTGCTTGATCCAGAAGAGTACGCAGGTATTGTTTCGATTCTGTTAACGCATTCTCGGTCTTTGTCTGTTTGGTTATGTCTCTGGCAGTGCCCCGAATGTATTTTGAACCCGCTGAATCAGAAATCAAAGTACTTTTAAATTCAATTACTAATTCATCGCCGTGTTTCGTTAGAAGTGAGATGATTCCCTTGGCTCTTCCGCCTTCTGATATCGCTTTCAAATAGTTATCGAATTCATCTTTATCTTTTTTCAAGACCATGTTTTTCAGGTTCAGCTTGAGAAGTTCATCAGGGCTGTAGCCGGTCAGTTCGATAGCAGCCAGGTTTGCTTTGATGAAATTTCCTTCATAATCGTGATAATATATCAAGTCGAATACATTTTCAAAAATTTCGTGATACTGAAATTCACTTAATTCCAATGCACTCTGAGCAGCTTTTTGTTCGGTGATATCCCTTAGAATAATGACTGACCCGGCCCCTTTCTGCGCCAGGGGCAAAACATTCAGGGTGACGATACGCTCACCAAGTTGAAAAGGAGTATCAGGCGGTATCTGCTCCGGATCGCCGGATTTAGTTTGCGTAAGGTTAGAGATTCGCAAATAGTTGTTTCCGGTAAAAAAGTCTGCAAAGCGCGCACCGTACAGATCTTCTGCCGGCCGGTTGACCATGAAAAGAAACACCGGATTGGCAAAAGCGATTTTCCCTTCGGCATTGACTTCGACAATGCCCTCGGACATCTTTTCCAAAATGGCTTCAAACCACTTTTTTTCATATAGCAGTTCTTTGGTGATGCCCCGCGCATACACCTGCTGTGCACCGAGGGTTTCCCCGGTCAGGCACCTCCGGGAGACAGATTCAGGGTGATCGAGAACTTCTATGATGTGTTTGGACACCGCATCCATCGGTCCCTTGGCAATGGATGCGTTTGCTTCCAATTTGGCGATATCGATCTTTTCTTCAGCTGAAATGTCGGATAGAATCACCAGGTAAACATCGTTTAGGTGCGGCATGCTGCGGATAATCCGGCACAACATCTTACCGTCTATCCCGGGCATAATAAGATCTATAAAAATGACCTCAGGGGTATAAGCTTTAAGAATATTAAGCGCCTCCAGACCATCTTGAGCCGTTATAACCTGATGTCTCCCTTTTTCAAACGCCTTTGACATCGACTCGAGCAGAATCGGATCATTGTCTACGATTAATATTTTTTTCATTATTTAGGCCTTATAATTTTAAAGGCGCTCATTTTTTTATAAAGGGTTGGGCGGCTAATGCCCAGGATCCGGGCAGCTCCGGATTTATTCCAGTTGGCCAGATCAAGCGCCTTTAAAATTTCTGCGGATGGATCACCTTCGGCCGGTGTTTTCAGGGTGATCCGCGCTTGCCCGCGGATATCGGAAGGCAGGTGGTCCAGCGTAACAATCTGGCTCTTGCAAAGGACAAAGGCATGCTCAATTGTATGTTCCAATTCCCGGATATTGCCCGGCCAGTGATAATTCATGAATGCGGACATAACCTTGTCGGATACGCCTAAAATTTTCTGGCTGTTTTTTTTGTTGAACCGTTCAATAAAATGATCGATCAAGATCGGGATGTCTTCACGTCTTTCACGCAGCGGCGGTAAGTTTATTTCCACTACCTTCAGGCGATAGTATAAATCTTCCCGGAAAGAACCCTGGCGCATTTTTTCCCGCAGGTCACTGTTTGTTGCCGCAATTATCCTTACATCAACGTTTATCGGTTTTGAATCTCCTACCATTTCAAATGTTTTTTCCTGAAGCACTCTTAAGAGGCTGACTTGGATTCTAGGGGATAACGTTCCGATCTCATCGAGAAAAATAGTGCCTCCATCGGCCTTTTTGAACCGGCCGGCCCTTGCTCTGACCGCATCGGTAAAGGCCCCTTTTACATGACCGAAAAGCTCGCTCTCGAGAAGGTTTTCAGCCAGGGCACTGCAGTTGACCGTCACCATGGGGCGGGTTCTGCGCTTGCCGCCATAGTGGAGCGCCTTGCAGATAAGTTCTTTGCCGGTACCGCTTTCACCGGTAATTAAGGTACTGGTCTCTATGTCAGACAGCGTTTCAACCAGTTCGAAAATACGCTGCATTTTATTGCTTTTGCCGATAATGTTCCGAAAGGTATGCCTCTCTTTTAATTCCCGCTCCAGATAAGTCAACCTGGATATATCCTTTATCGCCAGGACTGTCCCGGTTATCTTATGGGTGGGGTCTTTTAAAAGGTTGCAGCTCAGCAGTACGGTCTGATTCGCATGACCCCCGCGTTTGAGTTCGGCAGGGTATTCTCGTACCGGCTGGTTGCTTTTTATTGTTTTCAAGATAGTTAAATGGCCGGCTTCTTTTATCGGGGTCTTGATTCCCAAAAAGTTTTTGCCAATAATTTTATGGGGAGAACAACCTAAGATGTTGTTTGTTGCTTCGTTGGCCGCGATAATTTTCAGGTTAAGATCCATGGTGATAAGCGCGGTATCCAGGCTACTGAATATGGCTTCAAGGGTGGTGCGGTAATTTTCCTTTTCGATCTCCACCGCTTTCATCTCCTGAAGCGTTTTATGAAGTCTGGACAGCAATCCATCTTTTTCTTTCTCCACCTTGTGTTTGTATAGAGCCATCTCGATGACGGCATGCAGATCTTTATCCTCAAACGGTTTCGTGATATAACCAAACGGTTCGGTTATCTTTGCCTGCTGCACCGTTTCACGCCCTGAATAAGCGGTGAGATAGATCACCGGGATTTTAAAGCGAGTACGAATTTTGTCGGCGGCTTCCATGCCATCCATTTCGCCTTTTAGCCGGATGTCCATCAACACCAGATCAGGTCTGGTTCTATCGGCAGCTCTAATAGCCTCATTTCCATTGTCAAAGATACCGGCTACCCTATAACCAAACGCTTGAAGTCGGCCTTGTATTTCCTGGGCAACGATACCTTCGTCTTCAACAATTAAAATATTTGCTTTAGTCATTTTAGCAGCCGTGTTCAAAATCAAGGTTTTCACAAAATGACTTGATCGCTGGGTTGAATCGAATCGCTGATCTGGAGGTCATGCGCAATGTTTTACGAACATGTGCGCGACCATCCCCAATTCACCGGCCCCTTATTTGCGCCAGCCGGGTTTGGAAAGCAACTCAATGATACCAACTGCGATGACGCTGAGGGCAATCGTCCACAAGATGATTTTGCCGCGCCAAGGGATATCAAAAGGCTCCAGAATAAGCCAGATAAATAAGACCCCGGCACCGGAAAAATTGATGACAATGGCCCCGCCGAGCCCAAGACCCCGGATATTTTTTGACCTGCCAAAGCGTTCAACCAGCAGGGCAAAGCCAATCCCGAGCAGGACGGCACCCAGAATGCTGGCATAAAAATTGGTGTTTGTGGGAGGCAGTCCGAGTAGATCAACCACACCGGCCGGGAAAAGCAGCAGCAGAATCCCCAGGGCCAGGTTGATTATCGCATCGATTACCAGGAGGGTTTTTTCTCGGGATTCCACCAGGCTGCTCCCTTAAAGAGACCTTTGACTTCTTACAAATTTATCAAACTTGCCGATTAATCAGTTTGGATTCAAATATTTTTCGAGAATTTTCTGGTAGGTTCCATTGGCCTTAATGGTATCCAGCGCTGCTTGAAAGCGGTTCACCATATCCCGGGAGGTTTTCAGGTTGAAAGCCGCGTAGAGTGCCGAAACTTTTTCAAAACAATACACTTTGCGGACGGCTTCTTCCGGAGCCATATCGCTCTGTCTGATAACGTGATACATGACCAGTTCCGGGTATCCGAGAAGATCGCCCCGCCCGGTCTGCAGCATGATAAAGGCTCTTTCAGCCGAGGTGATCAAAAAGAGGTTTTGGCTTTCGGAAAAGCCCTTCTGCATCAGGGCCTGGGCCGTTCGGCCTTTAAGCTGGGTAATGATGTGATACTTTTGGGCCTCCTCGAGATTGTTGAATTGAATGTCCGGCCTGGTTTTCAAAGCAAACAGGCAGGACTGAACGGGTGCTACCGGCCCGGCCCACTGAAACAGGTTTTCCCGTTTGGGGCTCCGGGCCATTGAAAAAATCAGGATATCTTTTTTATTCAAGGCCATTGCATAGGCCCGTGCCCAGGGATAGACTTTTATTTCGGCGGAAAGGTTCATGGCTGCCAGGACAGCCAGGACCACTTCCGTACTCATGCCGGTAACCTGGTCATTTTTAGTATAGTTGTAAGGTGGAAATTCTTCCGTTACGATCTGGAGGGGTTGGGACCAGGCGGGTGCCGTCGCCAGCAGGTATAGACAGACGGCCAGGGGCATCACGAGGCGACTGTGTTTTTTAACAAAGTTCAGCATAGGCAAGGTCACCCTTTTCAAGATGGCGACTATAGGGCTGCGGAACAAAACATTTTTCCGTGACCCATAGCTCAAGGTTAGACTGCGAGTCCGTCCAAAGTCAAGGCGGTTGTTTGGTGCGGGCGGTCTGGATGGCTTAACGTAAACGTGGAAATTGATCCCTGGAAAAGTCAGGCGGCAGGCGCAAAGCTGCCTGGAGGGGGCTCGTCATGGAATGATGATTTTAACGGCTTTGCACCTGCCGGCAAGGGCGGCAGTATTTAGGAGTTTCGAAGGCTTAGTCAGTGCCCATCCATGCTTGGAAAGCATGGACGGATACTAATAGATGCCAATAATCTTTAAGAAGTCAGTCCTCTCCTTGATGGATTCCAGAACCGGTTTAAAGGCTTTCTCACAGGCGTCGGCTTCCAGATCTGCATAAAACATGTACTCCCAGGGTTTACCGTGAATCGGCCTTGATTCAAGTTTGACAAGGTTGACGCTGTTTTCGGAAAAGACCTTCAAGACCTCATAAAGCGCACCGGGCTGGTTGCCGGTGGAGAAGATGATGGATGTCTTGTGCCTGGTTTTTCTGGAAATGGGCTGGCGGCTGATAATCACAAAACGGGTATAATTCTGAGGGTTTGATTCCACGCCTTCTGCCAGGATGTCCATGTTATGGAGCTCGGCGGCTTCCAGGCTGCCGATGGCTGCCACGCTTTGATCGTCATTTCCGCTGATATATTTCACGGCACTGGCCGTGGCATTTACCGGAACCCGTTCCCAACGTTTGTTGCGATCCAGAAAATCGCGGCATTGGGTGACCACAGGGGCGGGGACCAGGATCTTGCGGATAGCGTCCAGGTCGGCCCCCGGGTGACCGATTAAATAATATTTGACCCGAAGCATAATTTCCCCCACGATGCTCAGGTCGTACTCCAGGAGCATTTCATAATTTTCGTGCATGCTGCCGGACAGCGAGTTTTCCAGGGGGATGACGCCGAATTCCACGTCGCCGTTTCTCACCGCATCGAAGACCGAGCGCCAGGACGGCATGGGGACAGCGGCCACCTGCTCACCGAAATACTGGACGCCGGCCTTATGCCCAAACGCCCCCTTTTCACCGAGAAAGGCCACCTTCTGTTTACCGCTGCCATTTTCACTGGCCAGGGTGCGGATGGCGGCGGCTTTTTCGAGATAGTTGAAATCGAGCTGCTTTTCCACAACCGGAGCGATTACGTGCAGATCCCGGGCCAGTTGCCCGAACTGCTTGGGGTATAGGCTCTGGGGGCCGTCGGAAAGTGCATTGTCCGGGTCGTGGTGTACTTCTATCATCAGGGCGTCCGCACCGGCAGCGACCGCCGCGCGGGCCATAGGGGCGACTTTTTCACGGATACCCGTGGCATGGCTGGGATCGACAAGAACAGGCAGGTGGGTGAGCTTTTTCAAAATTGGAATAGCGGACAGGTCGAGTGTATTGCGGGTGTAGGGTTCGAATGTCCGGATGCCGCGTTCACACAGGATGACGTTTTCATTGCCCTCAGACAGGATGTATTCCGCGGACATGAGCCATTCCTTGATGGTCGAGGAAAGACCGCGTTTCAGGATGACCGGCTTTCCCATTCTGCCAACGCATTTAAGCAATTCGAAGTTCTGCATGTTGCGGGCCCCGATTTGGAGCACATCCACATACTTCATCATCAGGTCGGCATAGGTCGGGGAGGTGATCTCCGTTGCGACTCTCAGGCCGGTCTCCTCCCGGATTTCGGCCAGGATCTTGAGGCCCTCTTCTTCCAGACCCTGGAAGGAGTAAGGGGATGTGCGGGGTTTATACGCGCCGCCACGGAAAAGGACCGCGCCGTACTTTTTTACTTCGCGCGCGATGATCATGCACTGTTCGCGGCTTTCAACCGCGCAGGGCCCGGCCACGATGGCAATGCGATCCGAACCGACAGCCACATCGCCCACCTGGACCACGGTGTCTTCGGGATGCAGTTCCCGGCTCACCAGTTTAAAAGTGGTGGCGATGGGGATGACTGCCTCGACTCCGGGTAATTTTTTCAGGGCGTCGACATCCGTGTTGCCCCGGCCCACTGCCCCGATGATGTTCTGTCCGTTTTCGGCCAGGTCCCGCACAATACAGCCGTCTTTGTAAAGGCTGCTGCGAATGCCGTTTTCCTGTTCCGTGGTGATGCCTTCAGCCAATGTGATCAACATTGTTTTCTCCTTCTAATTCGTAGTATTTATGGGCTTAAAATAAAAAAAGCCCCGAGAAAATTCTCGGGGCTTTATATTTGTGCCCCGAGCAGACCGTTGTCGGTCCACCCGGGGTTCTGAACGTTAGTGTCAGACGACCGGACGGACGCTTCTAAAATAAAAAAAGAAGCGTCTGGATTTAAAAAGGCTTATATTTGCTAAAGTGTCTGGCATTGATTTTCTCTTTTTCACACGCTTGATTGTCGCAAGACCCTATGGTCTAACGGATTGTGTGTCAAGTGTTTTATATTACATTTCTATCTCTTGGGCCTGCTGCAGGCCTGTTCTATATCTTCTATCAGGTCCTCGACCCACTGGTAGCGGGTCCCGACATCCCAAGCCATTGCTTTTAAAACCACAGATTCGATCTCTTTTGAAAGTCTTTCAGCGTATACAGTTGGGGCCTTGAAATTTTCTTTGATGTGGAGCCTTGTTTTTAAGGTGGATCGCGTCTTCTCAAAAGGGAGCCTTCCGGTACACATTTGATAAAGCAGTACCCCCAGTGTGTAGATGTCGCTTCTGGGATCCCCTCTTTTCCCCGTCATCTGTTCCGGGGCCATGTACCTGAAGTCGCCCTGGGGACTAATGCCGGATTCAAAAATCGCATCCGGGATGTCCCTTAAGGAAGCAAATCCCATGTCGATCAAGGTGATCGTGTCGTTGTTGGCTACAATGAAATTCTGCGGTCTTAAATCGTGATGGATGACGCCCATGGTGTGTAAATCCGCTACCAGATTCCCCAATTGCTGAAAGAAGGGAAACAACTTTTCCCCCGGATACGGCGCATGCCTTCCAATAACCGTTTCCAAATCTTCTCCTTCCAAAGCTTCAGCAACCAGCGCATCCCCCTCTTTTCCGGTGATGGTGATCAGATTTTCATGGCGGCCTACACGTTCCAATATTTTCATCTCCGTCCGCAGGCAGGCGGTGTAGAGCGGATTCAGCATAACATCGTGAAAGGGTATTTTTAATAAAACTGTTTCACCGCTCACCGTATGGCTGGCTTCATACAGCCAGGAAAGGGTCCCTGAAGCAATAGGTGTAACAATGGCATAGGGACCGATAAAATTGGGCTCGGTTCCCGAAGTTTTGCGGGCCAGGTTTACATAACGCGTTAAATCCCCGAAGGATTGTTTAAGATGATCGATCTCGTCCTGAGAACCGGGAACAGAGCCCGCTCCCCGGGTCGTTCCGGTGTCATCGGTCTCTTTTGCGAGATACCCCATGATATTGGAAAGCCTCGATATCACAAGATTTCCAAACATCAGGTTTAAGACGAACAGCAGAAGGACCATCATGAAAACGGTTCCGACAAAAATACCCACACTCACCTTTGTAATCAGGGCCAGGGGCTTGGAAACCGGAATAGAGACCGAATTGACTCCGGCCAGATCGCCTTCTACAAATCTAAACCCGCCTACCGGCCCATACTTGGCAATAAGAGACGGCGGAGCGTCTTTGGGAGTCCCGTGACAGTGAAGGCACGCTTTTTCATGATAATCCGGAAGCATACTGACGAAAAAGGACTCGGAGCCCTTTTTGACAACTCCCTGCCAGAACATACGGCTTCGATCTTCTTCGAACCAGTCAAACATCTCTTCTTCAAAATCATCCGCAAGATTTTCAGGATTGCGCGGGTTTAAGGCAACACGCCGGTAGAGATAGCCCGGCATCCGCCCTTCGAAATTTTTCATAATGTTCAAGCTGATATAAGTGGAGGACATGGCCTCAAGGATAAAAGCTTCTTTCGAATGGAGTGCATACATCCGCGGCCTGAGCACCTCCTTGACATAGGCACGAATCGCTTCTACCTCCCGCAACACCATTTCAGATTTATTGAACGCCTCCGCCATGAGTATCTTTTTCAAATGGCGATGGTAGAGAACGGATGCCATCAGTCCGAAAATCAGAATGATGATCATGGACCCGACAAAGAACTTGGCCCTCAGATTCACTTTTTCCAGGTAGTTTTTCATGGGGTTGCCTGTTTCCCTCTATACGCCCTTTGATAGTCGTGAGGATAGAAACCGGGGCAGACCAGCGGCACGTATTTTTTCGGCAGTTTTTCCGTGGTCGTAGGTGAGACGGTAAAATTCGAGTTCTTCTCCCCGGGTGTCGTAAATCAAATAGGATGCCTTTGGGTTGCGGTCTCTGGGCTGCCCGATACTGCCACAGTTTATAATCTGCCTTTTAACGGCGTCAACATGTGCCACTTCATTTTCTTCCGGCGTTCTGAAAGAGATTTTAAAGTAATTGTCACGTGTGATGACCAGCGGTTCATGGCTGTGCCCGACAAAAAGCAGTTTTTCCCGGGTCCCGGAAAATGACCGCACCGCATATTTTCGTTCGACGACATATCGCCAGGCAAGTGGATTGTAGGGATTGGCATGCGAAAAAAGCATATTTCCCATTTTGAGGGTCGGACGGAGGTTCTTGAGGAAGCCGGCATTGTTTTGCGTCAACTGGTCCATGGTCCACAATATGGCGGCGGTTGCATCCTTGTTCATGGAGTAGGGGGATGCGCTCCACAGGGCCGCCGCATCATGGTTTCCGAGAATAACATTTATTCTGGGCAATGACCGGATCAACGCGATACATTCGTTCGGGTTGGCTCCGTATCCCACGATGTCCCCCAGGCACATGTAGCGATCTACACTGCGCAGGGAAGCGTCGGCAATAAATGCCTCAAGCGCTTCCTGATTGCTGTGGATATCTGCAAAAACGGCAACACGCACGGTTCATTCACCTTCGGTGGAAGTCTTTTTGTTTTTCTTGCGGTTCACCGATGTAAGACAGGCATTCGGTGAAGCGTCCGGATGCCGGATAAAATAATCGTGTATTGCGCTCTGGGTGGCATCGGGATTGCCAGACCGTAAATCGCCGCCTCCCTGTGGGTCGCTATTTCTACCGGGCAGTGATGATAACCCCGCCGCTTTAAGGGCGGCCTGTTCTCTGAGAAAGGTACTGACCTGCTGAAGGCTTTTCCGAATCCTTGACGACTGCGGCAAAGCTTTCTCAATATATACCCTTCTCATTTTGTTCATGTTTCCGCTTTTCGCACAGGCAGCCATCTCTCCGGATAACTCATGAAAACGATGGTGGGGTCCGTCAACGAGACCAAGGATGTCCGGCTGCTTCCCGCCGCCCCTCATCTCTTCAATCCATTTTCCGAAGGGACAATGCTGCTCATCGATGTCAACATGGCCCCGGGGATTTCGCAGCAGCGTATGGGTCAAATCCGAAAGCCAGTTAACGTGATGAACCCAGGCATCGATCAAAAACAGGTCTATTTCCACCAATTGCGCCGGAGTGAGTCGGGATAGATCATTGCGCAACGGTAACGCCCGGGCCCTGTCGAAAGCTCGTTCTTTCGCCACAACCACATTGCAGGGGGCGTTTTTGATGACATTGTCGATCTTGCTGCCGCCGAATATCTTGTTTAACCCTTTTTTTCGGGTAGGACCCAGGACGATCAGATCCGCCGGTATGGTTTCAGCCACTCCGACAATCACCTTCGCAGCGTCACCCTGCCGGATTCGGACCAGCGGATCTATATTGTAACGCCGAAGCAGCTTTACGTATCGGTCGATTCGCCTGCGAAAATTTTCACCCTCCACGGCAATTTTATACCGGGTGAAGTCTGAAGCGGTGTCCTCTTCCACCACCGTCAGGAGCGTGATTCCCGCACCGGAAACCAGGGCCTGACGTTTGATCTTCTCGATGACCAGATCTGAAATCTCGTGGTCGATGATGGTACCTATAAGATGCGGGTGCGTGGTCTTGACTTCGCGCTGATAATCGGTCTGTCCGGAAACGGTGTCATCAAAGCGGACGGGTTTTTGAAAAATCGATCGCCAGCGGGCCGGTTTGTCCGTTTTCAATCCCTCCCGGGTAACAGAAACCTTTTCATATTCCATAAGATCGGCTTTCAGGGCTGCGGCTGAAGGATATCGATCCTTCGGGTTTCTCGCCAGGGATTTCAGGATGATCTCCTGGATTGCCGGGGGTATGGTTTCATCATAATGTCGCGGCGGAACCGGATCGTGTTTCAACCGCGTTTTTACTTTCGATAACCGGCTGGATCGGGGAAAGGGAAGCCTTCCGGTGAGAAATTCGTACAGGATCAACCCCAGGCTGTATAGATCGGAACGGGGGTCGTTCCGGTGTCCCTCAATCTGCTCCGGCGCGATATAGTGGGGCGTTCCGTGGGGTTTGGTGAAATCTTCAGATAGCAGATCCCCACCTCCCCTTTTGTGCGCCAGTCCAAAGTCTAGGATTTTTATGTCATTTCCGGCAGTTACCATCAGGTTCTCGGGTTTGATGTCCAGGTGGATAATTTCCTGATGGTGCAGGTATTCGAGACCTTCGGCTATCTGTACGGCAAAATCCCGGGCACGGCCGGGTGGAAAGACTTTTTCCGCGACGAGCAGTGTCCTTACATCCTGTCCGGGTATGTATTCCATAACCGTGTATTGTCGGGTGCGATCCCGGGCAATGAATCGGACGATGCGGGGGTGGTTGAGAAAACGGCTGATACGCTCTTCGTTTTGAAAATGATAATAGAGGATGCGATTATTCAGGATATCCCCGAATGGAACCTTCAGGGCGACCGTCTCTCCGGATAGCAGGTCAAGGGCCTTGTAGACCTGGGCCATGGCGCCGGAATACAGCACGGCTTCGATTTCAAAATTGTCGAGATAATCGCCTTGTTGAAGCTTTTCTTCCATCGCAAGTTCGAGCCGCTGTTTTCCGCAATTCGGCGAGGCCGGTTCAGAACGTTGTTATTGAACAAAAATCACATACCCGATGACAATCAACAATATAACCAATATTTCCAGGAGTGTAAACCTGAAGAGCATCATACTGATCTTCCGCTGGGATGGGGTCATTGTCAGTATAACGCGGTTCATGAGAAGCCGGAAGAAAAGGGTATTGATGCTGGTGGTGAGGTAGAGTCGAATATACTCACGAATGCCCCTGAGCCACAGGCTGATGTTGTATTTTTCCTCTACTGCTTCCAGGGCCCCTTCGGTATCCGGGTAGATGACTCTGGCGTGCAACTCCTTGTTTTTCAGGAAAAAATCGATCTCTTTAAGGTCGTCTGTTGCAAACACCAATCTCATCCGGTTTGCCCCGTAAAAGACCAGTTCAAAAGACAACCCGAAACGGTCATCCGTGGCATGGTCCCTTATCCGGGCAGCGATCCGATGATTTTCTTTTTTTATCTGGGTAATGACCCAGTGGGGATGCAGTCGCAGGAGTTTTTCTTCATCGAGAAAGCGGTTGAAATCGATTGGATTCCGTTTTTCAGAGGCCTCAAGGGCCAGAGCATAGTCCTTTTCCATCTCTTTCTCATGCTGCCGTTAATAATGGGGCGGGAAGCAATGGGTGCAGTTTTTTGTTTTTCATACGCGCTTTGAAACCTTTGCCCTGCTTTTTCTGGTAAGGGCCGATCACGATCAGATCACTTCCGATCTTTGCGGCCACCTCGGCGATGGTGTTTTCCACCGGACCGACCACCCGCAAGAACTTGCACCGGCCTGCAGAAGGGTAGGTTTTTTTAATCCTGTCCCAATCTTCTTCGATCTCCATCCCCAGTTGTCCATCCACATGGTTCATGAACTGTGTCCGGGTTTCAGAAGTGTTCAGCCAGTCGTCTCCTATCATCCATTTCCAGTCCTCGTTGATGATCGTTAATACAGTGATTTCGGCCGCCGCCCCGTTGCCGAAAAGACGCTTTAAAACCAGAGCCTCGGCTTTTCGGGCACCGGCTGTACCGTGGGTACAAAGTAAAATATTTTTAAACATCGACAGTCTCCGTAAGACCCGCTATTGCATTGGAGATGACAGCCTGTTATTTTAAGTTACAAATGATCTAAAGTGTCTAAAGTTACGGTGTCGCTCCGCTCCAGCGATTAAAACAGATTGGTAAAATGCCATAACTTTAGCTCACTTTAATAATGCGGTTCTTCTCCAATTCAGTTGGAGAAGAGGGGCCGAGGATTCAAGGGGTCAAGGATTCAAGTGGATGCAAACGGCTTGATGCTGATGACATAAACATTTGCGTCATCTCTACCGTTACTTCTTAATATTTTCAAAGCATGTCTATACTAAAAGACGGTTCCAAGAGTCGAGTAATTTTCCTGTATGTGTTTGTTTTTCAGTCATTTTCACTCGAACCCTTGACCCCTTGAATCCTGGAACCCTGATCAATCGACCAACTCTTTGGGAGATGATCCAATAATGCTTGCCCTCGTTGAATGGGGTGGTCCCTTTTCAATACAAAACCGCACTAACGAGGGCGATCGCGAATACCCTCTTTTATACCAGCCACTTGGTAAACAGCAGTACCAGAAAGGTTGTCACCAGGCAGAGTATAAGGGCTGTCAAATCCTCGTTTCTTTCACTGGCGAAGACCGAGAGGGCCCTTTCTTCCAGTTCCTGGGTATCCGCATGTTTATCATAGGAGGACGACCCTTTTCCGGCATCCCCTGTATCGATATCCATTTTGTTTTCACTCATCTTCTTCCTCCGCATAGACGGTGTTGAGATCACCGCAATAAAAGTCTATTTTAAGACAACGTCTTTTACAAGCCAAAGTACGACAAAAAAGGATAAAACCGCTTTTGTAACCCCGGATATGATTCCCATGACCAGCGGCCATCCGCCTGCCTGGAAAATGGCTTTCTTGGTAATCTGCATGCCGAGGCCGATGAGACCGAAGGCAAAAAACCAGATCATACAATCTGTCAGGGTTGTGACGGTCTTGGACTTTTTATGTACCTGCTTGATGGCGTGCTTGATCGCCCCTTTTTCATCCTTGCTGAGGGTGACCTGTTTGGCTTTTGCCGCCGCCATGATCGCTTCCAGCTCAAACATACGGTCCCGTCCAGTTTTGTTGAACAGGGGTTTATTGTTGCGATCATCGAAATTTCCGGCGATCTGGTGCTGCTTTACCAGGTCCAGCAGCGCTGCCTTCTGGCTTGCGTTCAATCCCTTGATAGAGTCGGATTCAACAGCATTGTTCAACACTTCCCACTCTTCATCGGTGACGCGGGTCCGGTCATTGTAGCTCACATCAATAAACTTTCCCTTGTAATGGCTGGGAGGGGAAAACAGGCCTGCCGAGGACATCCCGAAAAGCAGAAGGAAACCGAGGATGAAAATGGGGAATTTGTCGATCACAACGGTCTTGAAGCTTAATTTCTGGCCGGACTCTTTACCGAACCACGTGGCCAGGACCAGAACAATGATCGGAAGGAACAACACTCTTGTAATATTAAATATTTCAGCGACTTTCAGAGTCTTGATATCAACCGAGTTAAATGCCAGTGCCGCCGCAGCCACCTGGGCGGAATTGAGGATGCCGGTTCCAGCCCAGGCTCCGAACTGGGTTGCGTTCATACCGACCATCTTGCCGACGGTCGGGAATATGAACATACAGATAATACCAAAGGAGAGGATGGTGCCGATGGTATAGGCCATCTCTTCACTCTTGGCCTTAACCACCGGGGCCACGGCCACGGTAGCAGAGACACCGCAGACCCCCATACCGGCAGACAGCACCCCGGACATGGATTTGGGCTGCTTGAACAGCTTACCCAGCCAGAGCACCATAAAGACCGTGCCCAAGACAAAAAAACCGATGAGCCAGATGCTGTAAACACCCAGCTTGGCCAGTTCCGCAAAACTGTACCGGGCGCCCAGCATGATAACCCCCATCTTCAAAACGAACCGGGCGGTTTTAACGCCCGATGAGGCAAACTGCGGGATGCCCACCGTGTTGGTGACAATGACCCCCACCAGGATGCCCAGGACCACATAGTTCAAGTTCAGCACTTTGTAGATTTTGAATCCCAGTATCGGCACAAGGTTTTTGCTCATGATCTTAACCAGGGGTTCAAGATACCAGCGGATGGCCATGGCCAGCACGAGCAGCAGGATAATGCCTGCAAGGGGTTGCAGGATAAACCGGTCCAGCGTACTGTCCTTGGGTGATCTGGTGGAATTAACGATGCCGCCCGCAAGCCCGACAATACCGAGTGTCAAGCACATGATCACCTGAAAATCCATTGTTTTATGGGTGCTCAGGTACTTCATGACCGGTAAAAAAACGCCGGTACTGACGATCAAGCCGTAAATGAGTAAGATGCCGCTCATGACAAACAGCGGCATATTCTTCTGAGCCTGTTCTGACATGGGATCTCCTTATGGGGTTTAAAGTTTTAGTTTGCCGGCAACATGCCGATGAGATTAGTCCTGCCCCAAACTATAACAAATATCGTGCCAGAATATGACCATTCACAATCCTATTGTTTTTATAGTAGATATTAAATATTGACCCAGGATATGACTACCACAATATGCCATCTTTAGTTGTCACCGGCCGCACCACATGAGTCCGGGGTTGAACCATTCGGGCCAGGCGCGTGAGTGAGAGAAAGGGCCTGCGGTCAGGGAATACGGTCTTTCAGGGGGATTTTGTGGGTGCGGCGGGTGCCGCTGCACAGGCTGCCGCCGGAAGAATGCAGGTGCCTCCTTGGGGCGGCACCTGCATTGGCTAAGCTCTGAATGTATCAGGATTTATATGGTATCGGCGCAGAATTTTCTGGAGGGACTGGCGTTTAATGCCGCTGATCTGGGCGGCCTGGGATACATTTCCGGACGTTTGTTTTAAAAGACCGGTTACATAGTGCGTTGTAAAAGATGCCAATGTCTTCTCTTTCAGAGTTTTATAAGGTTTATTAAAATCCATAATCACGGGGACGGCAGCCTCATTCTGCCCGCCGGAATCCAGGTGCCAATTTTCAATCCGGTCTTCCGGGGTCATCGCCGTGAGACCCATGATGAGGTTCTCCAGTTCCCTGATGTTGCCGGGCCACTCCCGGCTCAGAAGCGTGTTCAGCGCCTCGGTTGAGATCTTCTTTTTCCGGACCGCAAGCGCCATGGCCGCTTTTTCAAGAAAATGGTTCACCAGCAGCGGCAGGTCTTCTCTGCGCGCCTTTAAAGTGGGCAGTACAAGGGTGGCGACGTTTAGACGGTAAAAAAGGTCCTCCCGGAAAGAACCCGTTTTAATTTTTTGTTTTAAATCCTGGTTGGTGGATGCAATGACTCTCACATCCACATGCCGGGTCCGGTTATCTCCCAGGGGTTTTATCTCCTTTTCCTGAAGAACCCGCAGCAGCTTGGTCTGGAGAGGCAAGGAGATATCGCCGATTTCGTCAAGAAAGATCGTGGAGCCGTGCGCCTCCTCAAACAACCCTTTTTTGTTGGTAACCGCGTTGGTAAAGGCCCCTTTTTTATACCCGAACAACTCGCTTTCCAGAATCGTCTCAGGAAGGGCCGGGCAGTTCACCACCACCATCTCCCTTTTTTGCCGCTTTCCCAGAGAATGGATCCCCCGGGCCGCCATCTCCTTGCCGGTACCGCTCTCCCCCAGCAGGAGCACCGATACATCGGTGCGGGCCATCATGCGGATAGTGTTGAACAGGTCCCTTGCCCGGGCGCAATTTCCCACCATGCCCTGATACTGGTTTTCGACCCCCGCCTGTTTTAAAAGCCTTGCATTTTCACGTACCAGGCGGTTTCGTTCAAGGCCCTTTTCCACCTGGTGAATCAGGGCGGTCTCATCAAACGGTTTTTTTATAAAATCATAGGCCCCCGCCTTTATGGCCCTTACAGCCAGTTCAATGGTGCCAAACGCCGTCATCATGATCACGGTGATCGCGGGATCCACCTTCTTAATCTCGCTTAACAGCGCCATTCCGTCCATTTCAGGCATTCTGATGTCGCTAAGCACCAGGTCAACCGGCCTTTTCCGGATGATCTCAAGCGCTTCAATACCGTTTTCAGCGCCAATGATTTCACAGTCAATGTCCATGGCAATGGTTCGTTTCAGGCCGTTCAACAGATCGATTTCATCTTCCACAATCAGCAGGCAGTCTTTCACTTAACATCTCCTTTATCCTTCTGATTCAACGGCAACTCTATGGTGAATACGGAGCCTTCCTTCTCCTGGCTGTCCACTTTTATGGTACCGTCATGCTCTTTGATGATCCCGTAGCTGATGGAGAGCCCCAACCCGGTCCCCTGGCCGACCTTCTTGGTGGTAAAAAACGGATCAAAAATCATATCCAGGGTTTTCGGCGGTATGCCGCACCCGGTATCATAAATTTCAATTGTCAGCCGGTCGCCTTTCCCGGACAGGCCGGTGCGGATACCAATTTCGCCCTTCTCTTCTATGGCCTGGTTGGCGTTCATTAAAAGGTTCATGTACACCTGCTTCATTTTATCCTGGTCAATGACGGGAAAAGGCAGGGTTTGCTCATATTCACGCTTGATGGCAATCCCTCTTTTAGTCATCTGGGGCTCAAGAATGCCAAGCACCTCCTCAAGGCCTGAATGAATATTGAACCTTGCCTTTTGTGTTTTTCCAACCCTTGCAAATTTCAGCAGGCCCTCCACAATATCTTGACAACTCGCGGTGTGTTTTTTAATGATTTCAGCATCTTGAAATTCTTGAGACGCCTTGCTCACATTTTTTGCGATCAGGGTTGAATAGCACTCGATAACCCCTAAGGGGTTGTTGATTTCATGGGCGACCCCGGCGGCAAACTGGCCGATTGCCGCCAGCTTTTCAGTTCTTGCCATCTGCTTGTCGAACTGTTTTTTACGGGTGATATCCCGCAGGCCGCCCTCATATCCGCGGGGATTTCCCTGGTCATCCTTTCTCAGGTTCAAGGTCGCCAGGATATCCAGCCGGTCGCCGTATCGGTTGACCATGGAAACTTCGTAATCTTTGACAAAACCGTCCCTTTCTATGATCGCAAGTATTGTGATCGCGTCCCGGGCATCCCAGAAAAGTTGTTTAATGGTTTCAATGGACAGGGCCTCTGGCCGGTCGCGAAAGCCGAACAGATTAATGCCAGCACTGTTAATGTCGACAATTTTTAAATCCATGTCGCTGATAAATATAGGGTCGCGGGAGTTTTCAAACAGGATCCTGAATTTTTCTTCCGAGGCACCGAGCTCACAATGCGCTTTGCCGAGATCGTCCGCAACATTTTCAAAGGCATGTTTCAGCTGATCGATTTCATCACTCGGAACCGGCACGTCCCCGTTCTCCTGATGGTTGCCGCCCCTGATAATTTTGCGGAAAGTGACCACCAGGCCTTTGAGTTCAGAGGTCACCATGTAATTGAAAAGACTGTATATTACTATGACCAGCAGAGAAAGCAGCCCCGTGCTGACAATGAAGGTGCCCCAAGCGCGGGCCTTGATCCTCTGGAAGGCGACCCCCACGGGAACGTAAACTGCGTCCACCCCGACCACCGTATCCACAACATAGGGTTCTTGTTCCCTGCGTCCATACATCTCAACAATGGGGGCCGGAAGGTCTTCCGGGCGGCCATGACAGCGCAGACAGGATTCATCGGCGACAATGGCCCTGAATCTTGCGTAATAAGATTGTCCGTCTCTCGTGATCAGGCCTGACCATTCCGAACTTGCCCGGTCGTTGCCGAAGCGTTCGATCATTTTCCTTTCATATCTGTCCACCCGGCTGGCAGGGTTGATGGGATGCAGGGCCGTTCTCCGGTAACGGAAATTTTTGAAGCGGTCATGGATGCGCCCCATGATCTCCCGGCCCACATAGGAGGTGGACATGGCTTCCACAACGAAATGGTCTTCCGGGACGATCTGGTACATTTTGGGGCGGAGCACGTCTTTTACATAGGTCCGGGTGGCATCTACGGCCGCGATGTAAATTTCAGCCTCTTTATAGACGGTCTCTTCAGCCCTCTGCTTTTCCATACGGTAGACCACAACTGCGCAACCAAGGCAGAAAAGAATAAGAATGAGCCCGGCACCCAGTCCGGACCGGACTTTAAGTGACAGTTGTTTCAGCATGGCCTGATCTGTTCTCCTGTGTTCATCGGAAGGTGCGACGGGGATAAGACCCTCATCCTGAGTTCTCTTCAATTTTAAACACGCGAACGATCCCCAAAAGCGTCACAATTGCAGATGCCAGAAGGCATATGGATAAAAAGACCGCACTGTATTCGTTGTTGTATAGTGCTGAAACCAGGATTCCGACGCCCATGATGCCGGCACCGGCCACGATCATGAGCAGGGCCTTTATTTCCGATTTAAATAGTGCCGCGGCCATGGCTGCTGCAAAAACCACCAGCCAGGTAATGACTACAATTTTAGAATGGTACATCAACCGGTTCCTTTACCAGTGAAACTGCATAAATATTCTTACTATCAATACGGGTTGAGAAAAGCAAATTTCGTACCATATATCACAGTCCATTTACAGCAGCACATATCCGGCAGGGAGTGGGCGGCAGAAATGATTTGGTCTGAAAGAGCTGCTTATCCTCAGTTGGCGCCCCGGGCCAGGCATACTTGTTTTTCGATTTTGTCAGGACCACCCCTTTCCATTTCAAGGGTTAGTGCCAGCTAAGTTTTAGGTGGTTTACCAGGGCCCATTCGTGCAAAGATGCTTTGCAGGTATTCAAGCGCCTGTTCAAAAATCGAGTCATCCAGATTCATGAAAGAGAGTCGAAAATTGTCACGATATTGGGGTGAAAAGGAAAATTCACACCCCGTATTCCAGGGTGGACTGGCCGGCACCCGGGTCCCTCCGGCGCGAATCCACAGGCTGCAGCCGTGCTGGGGCAATTGTGCGGACAGTCCGGGGGCGGCGTCCACAAGGTTCAGAACCTGTTGCCGGCGCTGGATAATTTTTCCGGCGGTTTTTTCAATATAGGTTGTGAAGTTTCCGGTTTGAATGAATTCCCTGACAAATTTCTGGATCAGCCCCGCGGACGCGATGTCGGACGTATACTTGGTGTAGATAAATTTTTCGTACAGGTCCTCGGGAACGATCATGAAGCCCAGCCGGATGCCGGACACCGTTGTCTGGGAGAGCGATTTGATATAAATGGTTTTTTCCGGGAACAGGTCCACAAACCGGGGTACCGGTGCTGTATGGTATTCCGAGAGGTAATCGTCCTCGATGATATAGAAAGGGTGGCGCCTGGCACGCCGGGTAACCTGCTCCTTCTTTTCCAGGCTGTAGGAGATCCCGGTGGGGTTGTGAACAGTCGGCATCGTGTAAAAAAGCCGAATCTGTGCCGGGAGAATGGCATCCAGGGCCTTGATGTCGGGGCCGTCTGTTTCCAGGGGGACAAAATGTTTCGCCTTGAAAAGGGAGATGGCCCCCGGGTAGGTGGGGTCTTCGAAAAGGATGTTTTCTGAAATGCCAGAGGAAAAAACCTTGGCCGTCAGGTCCAGGCCCTGCTGAGCACCGCTGATAATCAGCATCCTGCGCGTGGGGACCCGGTAAAATTCCCCCAGAGTCGCAATGAGGTCGGGATCGCCTTCCACGGGCGGTGTTGAAAAGATCCCGGCCTTTTGCTGGTCAAACAGGGTGGTGAATATTGCCTGGGCTTTCCGGTATGGGAAAAACGACTCAGTAAGGTAGGCTGTCTTAAAATCGAAGATGTCTCCCGAGCGGTTGATCCTTTCAGGAAAGCGGACATAAGAGCCGCTGCCCACGATGTTTTCGATAAAGCCCCGGTTTTTTAACAGGTCGAATGCCTTTTGAACCGTGAGTTTGCTGCACACGAATTCTGCGGCAAGGTGCCGAATTGACGGAATTTTATCACCAGGTTTGAAATCTCCCCGGTTGATGCGGGATTCAATCTGGTCGGCTAATTTTTTATAAAGGGCCATCTTTCCCCATTGTGCGCTTGACAAATACGATACATTTTGCAAGGTGTATCACCACTAATCAATAAATGTCCTGCGTCAAATCTTTCTGTGTTATAGCACAACATGGTCAAAAGGGCAAAAATGGGAAAGGGGGAACAGCATGGAACGTGAAAAACTGAATAAGGGTTTTGCCGAAATGTTTAAAAACGGTGTGATCATGGATGTGACGACACCGGAACAGGCGAAAATTGCAGAAGATGCGGGTGCTTGCTCGGTCATGGCACTGGAGCGGGTACCGTCTGATATCAGAAAGGACGGCCAGGTGGCACGGATGAGTGACCCGGCCATGATTGAACGCATCATGCAGACGGTCTCCATTCCGGTGATGGCCAAAACCCGGATCGGCCATTTCATGGAGGCGCGTATTCTGGAGGCCATGGGCATTGATTTTATCGATGAGAGCGAAGTGCTGACGCCCGCAGATGAACATGCGCATGTGGATAAGAACACCTTCAAGGTGCCGTTTGTGTGCGGCGCCAGGAATCTGGGTGAGGGGTTGCGCCGGGTGCATGAAGGGGCGGCCATGCTGCGCACCAAGGGCGAGGCGGGAACCGGCAACGTGGTTGAAGCGGTGCGCCATATGAAGACCATCAACCGGGAGATCAAAGCCCTGCAGGGCATGGATGATGATCGCCTGGGCGTTCAGGCCGCCGAGTACCGGGTACCCTTGGAACTGGTCAAAGAGACCCGGGACCTTGGGCGGTTCTCGGTTGTGAATTTCGCCGCGGGCGGCCTGGCCACACCGGCGGATGCCGCCCTGATGATGGCCCTGGGGGCGGACGGCGTCTTCGTGGGCTCCGGCATTTTTAAATCAGAGAATCCGCCGGTCATGGCTGAAGCCATGGTCAAGGCGGTAATCCACTGGGACAATCCCGGCAAACTGGTTGAGATTTCAAAGAATCTCGGGACCGCCATGACCGGGCTGGAAATTGATTCCCTGGAGATTGCCATGGCTGAGCGGGGGGTTTAACAAAGGGGACAAGTGAAGACCCTTTGAACTTCGAACATTGAACATCGAACATCCAACTTTGAATAAGGTGCTGACGCGCCAATCGATTTAAAACCATAATTGGCCGCTGAAGGCGACCACAGTTCAAAGTTCGATGTTCAATGTTCAAAATGGCATTCCCCGCTTGAATGGAAATGTCGCCAGATTCGTAAGAGTGTATTTCAGGAAAGTCACATGAAAGTTGGACTACTTGGCCTCCAGGGCGCGTTTCTCGACCACATCCGGCACCTGGAAACAATTGGGGTCGATTATCTCTTCGTGAAAAGTGCGGCCGACCTTGACGGCGCTGACCGCCTGATTATTCCCGGCGGTGAAAGCACTGTCATGGAGAAATTCCTGAATATATTCAACATGACAGCGCCCCTGCGGGAAAAAATCAAGGCGGGGATGCCGGTCTGGGGTGTGTGTGCCGGCAGTATCCTGCTGGCCCGGGCAGTAGACGGGCGGCCGGGTATCCTGGGTGCCCTGCCCGTGGATTTGACCCGCAATGCCTATGGCCGGCAGCTCGACAGTTCCGAGAAAATGATCGCGGTACCCGAACTGGAGCGGCCTCGATTTCCCGCTCTATTCATCCGTTCGCCCCGCATCGATGCGTTGGCGCCGGAGGTCTCTGTCTTCTCCCGGGATGGGGATGATCCGGTTTTTGTGCGCCACGGCCACGTGATGGCGACCACCTTTCACCCTGAACTTACCGATGACCCGGTATTTCATCGATATTTTATCCAGAAATTCTGATCTATA
The DNA here is from genome assembly GCA_964636125.1 of uncultured Desulfobacterales bacterium. Taxonomy (GTDB): domain Bacteria; phylum Desulfobacterota; class Desulfobacteria; order Desulfobacterales; family CAJINA01; genus CAJINA01. The sequence continues at coordinate 42,373 of CAZWPX010000001.1, forward strand.
CACCGATGGATTCAAGCCAGTGGGCATTGACCTGAGCAAGGTGTTGAATGAAAAGCACCCTGAACGCAACGACAGTTTCAATGCTGTGCTCAAATCGCTTAAAATAAATAAACACCTTGCTTTCACAAGAAAAGGTGTTATTGTATACCAATTCAACACGGCCCCGCGTTCAATCAGCGGGGTGGTTTTTTTCTGCAGGAATAGATCATCTCTCAGTGGTACAACCTCCAGTTTAAAATCTTGAGCAAACTATAGACAGGTACTCTGTATGCATATCTGCATCCTGAGAGAGAGCCTGAGAAGCGACCCTTTTGCAGAAAGGGTTATCGAGTCAGAACCAATCACAATTGTATAAGGAACCACATCATTTTGAATTTTAAAGATTTTTCATTTAGCCCCCGGGTTGCCGCGGGGATTACTGTTGCCGGATATTCAACCCCGACCCCCATTCAGACCCGGGCCATCCCTAAAGTCATGCAAGGCATTGATTTAATGGGCCTGGCCCAGACCGGAACCGGGAAAACGGCGGCCTTTGTATTACCCATTTTGCAGCGCTTGCTGCCCGGGCAGCGCCAGCGTGTGCGCGCCCTGATCGTTGCCCCCACCCGTGAACTGGCCGAACAGATTCACGAGGACATTGAAGTCCTGGGGGCTCAAACTGGTTTGCGCAGCGTTACGGTTTATGGCGGTGTGGGGATTCAGCCGCAAATTCGTGCCCTGAAAAATGCGGATATCGTCGTCGCCTGTCCGGGACGGCTCCTCGACCATATTGGTCGGCGGACGGTGGATCTTTCCCATCTGGAAGTGCTCGTGATTGACGAAGCCGACCAGATGTTTGATATGGGGTTTTTGCCCGATATCCGCCGGATCTTAGCCCATCTGCCGAAGTCCGGTCGCCAGACTTTGTTGTTCTCGGCTACCATGTCCCCCCAGATTCGTCGCCTGGCCGGTGACATCTTGAATAATCCGGCGAAGGTGCAAGTTGGGCAGGTCGCACCGGCCGAAACGGTCAGTCACGCTTTTTATCCGGTGGCGAGCCATTTGAAAAAGGCACTTTTGCTCAAGTTGCTGGGTACGACACGCACTGATTCAGTCCTGGTTTTTACGCGCACCAAACATCGTGCCCGCCAACTGGGTGAAAAACTGGCCAAAGCCGGTTTTCGTTCGACTTCACTGCAGGGGAACCTGTCCCAGTCACGGCGTCAGGCTGCCATGAACGGTTTTAAATCGGGAAAATACCAGGTGCTGGTGGCAACTGATATTGCCGCCCGGGGCATTGATGTTTCCAATGTTTCGCATGTCATCAATTACGACATGCCCAATACGCCCGAAACCTACATCCACCGAATCGGCAGAACCGGCCGGGCCGAGCGCAGCGGTGAAGCGCTAACCCTGATAACGACTGATGACAGGCAGATGGTAAAGGCGATCCACAGGAAGATCGGAACGCCGGTGGAGCAGCGTACCCTGGAAGGTTTTAATTACCGGGTCCCGGAGGCGGTCAATGCGCCCAAGCGCAAGCCGCAGCGCCAGCAGACGTCCTCAGGCGGCAGGGCCGGCCGCAACCACAAGCGGCGATCCGGCAAGGGCGCCTTTGCCATGCTTTCACCCCGCAGGGCAAACAGGGCGGGCCGTACCGCCCGGGCTTCTGCCTGAACAGTAGGAGGGTAGAATATTTTAAAGTAGTTTGCACCCAGTACGGCCAGGTGATGGCAACCATTTTCCATCTTGAGCTTACCGACGATTCGAGAAACCATGATTACTTCATCCGGGAAATTTAGAAAAATTATTTCCGGTCTAAGATTTCCTTCACCTTGATGGAAAGATCCTGCAGGTTGAAAGGTTTCTGGATGAACCCGTTACAGTCCTGATTGAGGATGTCCGCATCCATGCCAACACCGCTATCGGTAACGGAGATATGGACATAGTTGCCGGGCTGCACATCAAAGCCGCGGACGTCATCTTCAGCATGGCAGACATTGGCGGTCAGCAGATATAGGTTGCCGCCGGTGGGCATGGCTTGCCAGGCGTTCACGTAAAGGTTCAATAGAACCTGCCCGATCTGTCAATGGTCGACCATGACTGTCCATACCTCTTTCTGGTATTTTCGGCCTGTTTGCGATCTTCTATTTCCCGGGTGAGCCGGCGGTTCTTTTCCTGGAGCTGTTCAAGGCGCTGCTGTAGTTCCGGATAATAACTCTTCCGAGTTGATTTTTCACCAAGCCCGATAATTTTATCGCGTAATGTGGCTCTTCTTTCGATAGAGCGCCTCTTCATAAACCACCTCGATATCCCGCAGGGATGGGTCGCGTGGGTTGGTTACCATGCAGGCATCTTTAAGTGCCTTTTCAGCCAGTTCAGGAATGTCGCCCAATTTGACGCCTCTCTGGCCAAGGGTTTTGGTAATACCGGCGGATTTTTTAAATTGTTCAACCCGGCCGAGGATGGCAGTTTTTTTCTCTGCGGCTGTCATTTTTGACAAGTCAAGGCCCAAGGCAGCGCCTATGCTGGTATAGCGCTCCGGCTCCAAAGATAAATTCCGGAGCGACGAATTTTCTTAAGTCAAGCATGCTTACAAGCCTCCTGAAACCAGGTGGTCTGGCTTCTATCTGGAGAAAAAGAGCCTATACGTTTTGCCTGTATAGTTCAAAACGGAATCTGAGTGCTTCTGAAGAAGTTATGCCGACCAATGAATATTGGAGAAGATCTACAGACCTGGGTAGACCATCAGGATTTAGGAAAAGGCAAGATGGTCGGCGGAACATAAAGAGGGAGGCGCTGAGCGCCTCCCTCTCATGGCATGGGGTAAGAATGTTACGCAAGCCCTGATTTAAATTCATTACCGTTTAGTGAATCGTGATTTTCTTCGGCTCCTCCACTTGCGCCTTGGGGATGTACACTTTCAGCACACCGTCTTTGAAGTCGGCCGTGATGTCGTCGGCGCTGACCCCTTCGGGCAGCGTGAAAAGGCGCTGAAATTTACCATAAGTTCTTTCCCGCCGGTAGTAGTTCTTGCCATTGGTTTCGTTCTCAACATTCCGTTCACCGCTGAGGGTCAACACGCCATCCTTAACATCGATGGAGATGTCTTTCTTGTCGATACCGGGCAGTTCCGCCTTCAGGGCGACGCCGTTTTCCTCTTCATAGATATCCACGGCCGGGCGCCAGGCACAGTCGCAGTCTTTGGCGTTGGTTCGCGCCGGGGCAAACGAGCTTCCAAAAATCCGGTTGAATCTGTTGGTCCTGTTCCAGACATCGTTCCAGGGGTTGAATCTTACAAGTTCCATTTTTCTACCTCCGTTTAGCGTTTTGGGGTTGTTTGTTTTACTCTTTGGACACAAGTTAATGACAATTATATTCATGTCAATATGAAGCCAATACATTTTTATTACATTACTAAAATAATATTAAGAAAAAAAAGTAATATGTTTTGGATTGCAGCCGAAAATTAATTACAATTCAACACCTTATGGCTGAAAGTGTGAATGAAATCGCCCTGCATGCTGGAAACCAATCCACTCTGGTAATCCGGGAATATATATTGGATAGTTGCTGTGAGCCCGAGGGAAGGGGCGGCGCGGTGACTTCCGCGGTGGACCCTACCTGTTCGATTTCACTTGATTAACACCGCCATGACGGCCATAATGGCTGGTACTTCATCCGTGTGAAAGTACTGCCCGGAGACACACCATGAAAGCCATGATTTTGAAAAAACTGGGGCCTCTCCACGATAATCCCGACCCGCTCGAGTTGGTGGAGGTCCCGGTACCCCGGCCGGGAGTCGGGGAACTCCTGATCGAGGTTCTAACCTGTGGTGTTTGCCATACAGAGCTGGATGAGATCGAGGGGCGGACCCCGCCTCCGGAACTGCCCCTGATCCCGGGGCACCAGGTGGTCGGTCGAATCCGTGAAAGGGGAGACCAGACTGTCTGCTGTCAACCTGGAGACCGGGTAGGGGTTGCCTGGATTTATGCCTCCTGCGGGATCTGTCAGTTTTGTGAATCCGGCCGGGAGAATCTCTGTCGTCAATTCCGGGCCACCGGGCGAGATGCCCACGGGGGGTATGCCGAGTACATGGTCGTCCCGGAACAGAGCGCCTACCGGATCCCGGATCTTATTACCGATTCCCAGGCAGCACCGCTGTTGTGTGCGGGGGCCATTGGATATCGATCCCTGCAGCTTACCGGCCTGGAAAACGGCAGGCACCTGGGGCTGACCGGCTTCGGCGCTTCCGGGCACCTGGTTTTGAAAATGGTACGGCACCGGTATCCTGACTCTGAGGTTCATGTTTTCGCACGCAATCCCAAAGAGAGGGCGTTTGCCAGGGAACTGGGCGCGGCCTGGGCGGGTGATACAAGCACGGCAAGTCCAGTCAAGCTGGATGCCATCATCGACACCACGCCGGTGTGGCGTCCGGTGGTGGCGGCCCTGGATAACCTGAAACCCGGCGGTCGGCTGGTGATCAATGCCATCCGCAAGGAAGCGGGTGACAAAAACCAGCTTTTACAGCTCGACTACTCCCGGCACCTGTGGATGGAAAAGGAGATCAAGAGCGTGGCCAATATCTGTCGACGTGACGTGACGGAGTTCCTGGCCCTGGCGGCGGAAATGAGATTGCAGCCGGAGGTGGAGACGTACCCTCTGGAAGCGGCCAACCGGGCCTTGTATGAACTGAAAACAGGTAAGATTCGAGGGGCGAAGGTGTTGGTTATATAGGCAGGGTTCGAGGGGTCGAGGAGTCAAGGGTTCGAGTGAAAAGCAAAAACCTATAAACCAGTGGGTCCCGGGCCGGAGCCCTGGATGATAGCCAATCGGTATCGACTCCAATGCGCAATTTCGATACCGATGTTTTGAACTGTAGGTTGGGTCGAATGTAATGGAACCCAACATCAGCGGTGCCGTGTGAGAGAACGTTGGGTTTGCTTCGCTTGACCCAACCTGCGACACTGCTTTTGGATTTTCACTTGAACCCTTGGCCCCTTGAATCCTGGGACCCTTATTTGCGCGAAGTTGAAGAAGATCATTTTCCTATAACGGTCAATATGCCGAAAGCCTTGCAGAACACATTCGAAATTGTCGCCCATAGGGGGGTTCACCAGGATTTCAACGGGAAATCCATGGAGAACTACGTCTGTACGGCCCGCCGAATTTTCACCCCGGAGCACCGTTATATTGAAAACACCATGGCGTCCATCGACCGGGCGTTTGAACTGGGGGCCACCATTGTCGAGGTGGACATCAATCGTTCCCGGGAAGGTGAGCTGGTCCTCTTTCATGACGCCGGCCTGGAATGCCGCACCGACGGGGCCGGACGTACTGCGGACCACCCTTTAAGCCACCTGCAGACCCTGGATGTCGGCTACGGGTATTCCCCCGATAACGGCAAGACGTTTCCTTTCCGGGGGCAGGGGGTCGGGCAGATGCCCCGGCTCCGGGACGTCCTTGCAAAGTACCCGGAAAAGAAGTTTATTATCGATCACAAGGATGAGAGCCTGGAAACGGCCGGTATCCTGGGCCAATTGCTTGGATCCCTGGATGCCGCCCAGCAGGCGAACCTTTTTTACTGGGGTCCGCCGGAAACATTACAGATCGTGCAAAAAAGCGTGCCGGGTTATTATCGGCTGATTCCCGAGCCCATGCAGATGCGCCGGTGGATGTACCGCTATATCCTGACCCTGGGACTGGCCGGTTTTCCAGAGGCGGTAAACCAGCGGTTGCTGGTGCTCCCGTTTAAGTATATCGGCATCATTCCCGGGTGGCCCGGACGCCTCATGCGCAAGATTCGAAATGCGGGTGGACGGCTATGCGTCTACGTGGACACCGCGGCGGCCGCCCAAAAGATAAAAGGCCTGCCCATTGACGGCATCGTAACCGATCACCTTGACAGGGTTGGAACAGTTTTTAACTAAGTACCCATCCATGATTGAAAATTGTGGATGGGCACAAACTGAATAGGAGCCAGATGATGCCCCCCCAGACTGCAACCAAAATGCTCAAATACAGGTGGTATATTTTTTCGATTTTGGCCCTATCCTATTTCTTTGTCTATTTCCACCGCCTGTCTCTTTCGGTCGTGGCCAATGATATTGTCAAAGATTTCAATACCACCGCGAGTGTCATGGGGCTGCTCGGTTCGATCTATTTCTACTGCTATGCCGCCATGCAGCTGCCGGCGGGCCTTTTATCGGATTCCATCGGACCCCGAAAAGCCGTTACGGTTTTTCTCCTGGCGGCTTCGGCGGGAAGCCTTGTTTTCGGACTGGCCCCCAATATAAACATTGCATTCGCGGGCCGGGTCCTGGTGGGCATCGGCGTCTCCATGGTATTCATACCCACCATGAAAATTCTATCTCAGTGGTTTCGGACCACCGAATTTGCCATGATGGCCGGCATTCTCAACGCGGTGGGCGGTGTGGGTGTGATGGCGGCCACCTGGCTGCTGGCCGCGATGACGGCCGGCATTGGCTGGCGGCTCTCGTTTGATCTGATCGGCGGTTGTACATTCATCATCGTGGCCATGGTATGGTTGATTGTGCGGGACAGGCCGGCGGATAAAGGCTGGCCTTCACCCTTGGAAATCGACAACCAGGGCGGTAAAGCGGCGCCCCAACCTGTGCAGATCGGACTCCTGGAGGGTGCCTTGAGCGTCGTCCGGGAAAAGTATTTCTGGCCGGTGGCCATCTGGTTTTTCTTTGATTGCGGGATCTTTTTTGGATTCGGCGGCCTTTGGGGCGGGCCTTACCTGATGCACGTGTATGGACTGACCCGGGCCCAGGCCGGGGCAATTTTGAGCATGATCGCCTGGGGGATGATTATCGGCAGCCCCTTTCTGGGGTATCTGTCGGACAAGGTTCTCAAACGACGAAAACCGGTCTTTTATATGTGCACTACCGGCCTCGTGGTTGAGATGATCTTCTTGTGCATCTTTCCATCCGGTCTGCCGCTGCCGCTGCTTTACGTGGTCTTTTTCTTTTTTTCGGTGTTTGCGTCTTCCATCGTGGTCATCGGGTTCACCACCACAAAAGAACTTTTCCCGGTGGAAATCGCCGGGACCTCGGTGGGTACGGTTAACCTGTTTCCCTTTCTAGGCGGGGCGGTTTTCATGCCGGTCCTGGGCAAGGTCCTGGATGCCTGGCCCAAGTCGGCCGCTGGTGCTTACGATCTGCAGGCCTACAAGGTGATGCTGCTGGTCCTGGCAGGCAGCGCCATCATCGCCCTGGCCTGTACCTTTTTTATGAAAGAGACCCTGGATGGAGATAAATAAGAAGACAAAAAAGCCATTGTTGATCTCCCACCGGGGGGCCCACCGGGAGGCTCCGGAGAACAGCTGTGCCGGATTTGAAATCGCCCTGGCCCAGGGTGTCGATGGTATTGAGACCGACGTGCAGCTCACCCGGGACGGGGTCCCCGTACTGTTCCATGACCCCACCACCAGTCGAATTACTGGACAGCGTAAAAGGATATCGGCCTACACCTGTGCTGAGTTGAAAACCCTGGTGCTCAAGCATGCCGGTACCGAAGCAGCGATCCCCACCCTGGCTGAAGTCCTGGAACGTTTCAGCCGCCGCACCGCGCTGCTATTGGAAATCAAGTCCCGTAAGCCCGACCGGATCAGCGGCCGGTCCCGGGAACTGACCGACAAGGTGGTGGCTGCCATTGCCGGGCTGCCCGCGCGTGTCCAAGACAGTATCCGTGTCCTCTCATTCGACCCGGATGTGCTGGCCCGGGCCAACCGGGTGGCACCGCAGGTGAAATGTGTGCTCAATACCGACGGGACCGGGTCCTGGTGTGTGCCGCATACGGACCTTTTGAACAATCGAGTGACCATGGACTATTTATGTGCCATTTGCCTGGATAAAAAACAGCTGTCCGCAGAGGCGGTTGCCTGGGCCCACAAACGGGGCATGGAGATCCTCACGTATTGCTGTAATTCCCGTCCCCAGGTCGAGCGGGCCCTGAACCTGGGCGTGGACGGTATCATGAGTGACAAACCGGGGTGGCTGGTGGAATTTTTCAAATTGAATGACCGTCGAAGAGGAACATGAATCTTGAAAACCTGGACTCTATCTATACTGTTGCTGCTGTTGGCGGTCATGCCGGGATTATCAAGAGCCGCTGATACGGCGTCCATTGAAGCATTTCTCAGTGGCTGGCACAGTGCCCAGCTCAGTCGTCAGGTCGACACCTACCGAGCCTTTTACAGCCCGCAATTTTCATGCGGCGATATTGATCGTAAATCCTGGATGGCGGACAAACGCAAGCAGTTTGAAAATGACGGCCCTTTGTCGCTGGAAATTTCAGACGTATACATCAACCTGGAATCCAGCCCCGTGGAGGTCACCTTCATCAGTCAATCCAGGGGGAACCAGATTTCGGAATTGGGTGAGAAAAAGCTGATTCTTGAAAAAAGCGATGCCAGATGGTTGATCAAGTCTGAAACCTGGCAAGTCGTGTCCGGATTTGTGGATCTGGCCAGGCCGGACGGCCCGGCGAAGCCGCCCGCCACGGGCCTGCGCATCAACAGCATCAGTTATCAAATTGAACGCGACAGTTTGGAGAAATTGTTGATTGAATTCAATCAATTTTATACACCGGCACCGTTTGCCCTTGAAAAAGACCGGCCGCGGGTGGTTTTTGATTTCCAGAAAATGGAAAATTGGCAGGGGCCGAAAATAATGCCGGTCAACGGCCGGTGGATCAAACGGGTGCGCAGCCATTTCTACCCGGGGACCGGGCTGCTCAGGATAGTTCTGGATCTGACCCCCGCCCTGGATTACAGTGCGAACCCCTTTTATTATCAGGCGGAGAATATATATAGCCTGGAGCTAACCAGTGCCCATCCATAAGCGGCATCTTTTGGTCCAGAGCGGCGTTTTCGCACTTTTTAAATCCTCGGAATAGAGTGTATGTGGGCTCTAACGCAACGAAGAAGATGGAACAAAAGACAAGTAAGATCGTGCAAGTTATTAAGTTCGCGATCCTTAGTAACTTGGGCCCAAGACTGACGGAAACCAAGGCGGCACTACCGATCGGGGGCAATCCCCAGGGCCTTAAGTTCCTGTCGGATGACATTTTCCCAGCCTCTGTTGGCTTTGGGGTTGGCCGGGCTGGGATGGGTGATCCGGCCGATGCGAACGTCAAAACCGGCCAGGGCAGCCCTGGCCCTTTGTTCGGCAAATGCGCCAATTCCGATGACATGACCGGGGACGAGCAGTTTGACAGTCTGACACAGCGCCCGGTCACAGACTTCCAACAAAGGCTTTCTTTCAACGACCGGCAGTTTGTTCGGTGTCCGGTTGCGGCCGCCGGCTTCCATGAATACCAGCGGACAGTAGTTGATTACGAAAAATCGTGAAAAGAAGTGCTCAGGCGTGCCAAAGGCGTTTTGGGCCCAGCCCCACAGCCGTCGCCCGCTCACTTCACTTTTGGTACAATCAAAGCCTTCCACCGGTCGCCGGGGGTGTTCATGGGCGGGCTTACCCACCGGCGCCTGAAGCTCCATCCAGTCCCGCACAGCAGCAACTTCGCCAAAGGGGACGCCGGTTTGCACCATCCCCCAGGGACCCGGGTTCATCCCCAGCAGGATGGTTTTGGCACCCAGCTGTCCCAATTTTTTGAAGTATTGATCATGGGGCCTGCGGGCGTACACCAGCGGATTGTAGACGTGCGTAACCGGATCTGAAAAGGTCAACGCATCCGTGGCGGTAATCAGATCATCTACTATCTCTTTGTAATTCATTGTTTTTTGTTCCTTATCCGGTTGGGTCAAGATGACTGAACGTCGATTGTCAGGTTGCCAAAATACCGCCTAATCTGATACTAAGCAACCCATTATACCGATTGCCTTAAGGTGATTCATTTTGTCTGAGTTGCTACAGGCATTCGAAAGCGATTCGCGGTGCCTGATCAGGTGGGCATACCTTTCCGGCAAACGCTATAAGGGGTAACCATGGATATCAGTTATGTAGACGCAAACACCTTTGATTTCGATTCCAGGCTCTATTTGAAAATTCTGGTGGCCATTGCGAAATCAGATCCCGGGAACGGGGAACCGGAGTTCAAATACATTAAACGCCAGGCACTTGGGCTGGGGCTGGACATTGACGACTTCTGGCCAACAACAAAAAAAGATTTTTTAACCGGCAGGTTGAAAGTTTCCCGATTGACGGCCCTGGTCATCATAAAGGACAGTATTCTGCTGGCAACCCTCGACGGCAATTATTCCCTGGGTGAAAAAGAGCGCATCTACGCCTATGCCGAGAGTTTTGACATCCCGCGCACCGATGTGGACCGGATCGAAGCCTGGCTGAAAGAATCCGAAGCCCTTAAGAAGAGGTGGGACGAGCTTGTAAATTTTGACTGATTTACACCTTAATCAGCTGACCGGCGTATTGACGAAAATAACAGACTTTGAACCCTGGTTCTCCCTGTTCGTCTTTCTGGCGGCCTCCGCGATAATGATCTGGCGCTTGGGCGCCCTTGAATCCAGGGGATTTGAGGGCACTGTGCTGGGCACGCTGATTATGCCGTACTGCTCGGGACTTTCAAACCTGATCTTTGCCTGGGTGATGGGCCGCGCCGGCCAGGATGGATCGCTGGTTCTGGAAAACTGCCTGGTGAACAATGTCACCAATATGACCCTTCTGATCGGCTTGCCAGCCTTGATCTGGGGGCTGGCCATCCTGCCACCCGGCAAGCGCGGGAAAAAGACAAGGGTACCTAAAACCTCCCGGATTGATCAGCTGTCTCTCCTGTTAACCCTGCTGGCGGCACTCTTTTTTACCGGTGCGGTGTGGGCCCTGGCCCGGGATGGCCGGCTTGATTTCGGGGACGGGCTGGTGCTGGTGGGGCTGTTTCTGTTCTGGCAATTGTTTCATGTTTTTGAGGTGCTCAAGGGCAATGTACAGAAAGGCCGGCGCATGTCCGGGTTGATCTTTGTGGAACTTGCGGCCATCATTGCCTGCGGTTATGGTGTTTATACCAGTATTGAAAACCTGGTGGCGTGGCTCCCGAAAACCGGTTCCGGGTTCTTCAGCTACGACCGCCTGGGCTGGCTCAGCGGTCTTTTAATGGTTATACCCAATGCCATGCTGGCCCTGTACTATGCCTATCGCCAGAGGCCTGCCGTAGTGTTGAGTTCCCAGATAGGGGACGGGCACATCTGCATTCCCATGTGCATCGGCCTGTTTGCCCTGTTCAGCCCCATCAGGATTGTGCCCTATTTTCAGACCGGCGTTTTCCTGATCATAGGGGCCGGTCTGGTGCAGCTGCTGCTGCTCGGGATTCTGGGGCGCCTGCCCCGGGTTGTTGGCGCGCTCATGGTGGGGAGCTATTTTGCATTTTTATACAAAGGTCTGATTTCATAATTAAATCGGAGGGTACGACAATAGACTGATATGCCGGACATCCTGCCACACAAAACCACCGGAGCTGGCCTTCGGCTGCATCGGTTGCTACTGCTTGCTGGGGTCTTCATCCTGCTGGTGCTGGGCCTCAGCCCGACCGGAAGGGCCGCAGCCCTTGAGCCGGTTACAGGGGGTCCGGCACCGGCCGGGATTTCGCCAGCCACGGAAGCGGCTTACCTGCGCGGCCCTTTGAAGGTCATGACCTTAAACATGGCCCATGGCCGCAAGACAGCTTTCAGCCAGATTCTACTATCCTGGCAGGCGATCCATCAAAACCTGACGGACATCAGTGCGGTTTTAAGCGAAACGGCCATTGACATTGTGGCCCTGCAGGAGGCGGACGGGCCTTCATGGTGGAGTGGCGACTTTGACCATGTGGCCCTTCTGGCCAAAGAGGCTGGTTTCTCCTGGTATGCGCGGGCCGGGCACATGGACAGCTTGTCCCTGGATTATGGCACCGCTCTTTTGGCTCGTGGGCCCTCTGCCGAGACGCGGGCCCACCGTTTTCAGCCCTCACTGCCGACACCCCCCAAGGGGTTTCTTCTGGGCAGCTTTGGTTGGTACCCGCACGGCACGGCTTCCCGGAATCCGGTCACTATCGATGTGGTTTCCGTACACCTGGATTTTTCACGGGAAAGCATACGGGCGCGCCAGATAGACGAAATGCGGGCTGCCCTGCGAGGCCGTGGCAACCCATTGATTATCCTGGGTGATTTTAACAGTGACTGGCTGGCGGATAACTCCGTGGTCCGGGAACTCACCCGGAAATCCGGGCTGCAGGTCTACCAGGCGGAGGCCACGAATCTGGGCACCTATGGTTCCAGGCGCCGCCGCCTGGACTGGATTCTGATTTCTGCCGAGTTGGAATTTCTCAGCTACCGGGTCCTGCCTGACGTTCTCTCCGATCATTCCGCCGTGGTTGCCAAAATCGGGATCAAGCCCTGAGGTCGGTTAAATGGGTTTTGCAAAGTCAACCATAGCCGCCTGGTAACCAACTACCCCCCTGAGTGAAGCCAAATCGAAACCCGGCTGTTGTGTAGTGGGTTGCTGAGGTTTGTCTTTAATAGACAAGTATCAAATCGGGAACTCGCCCGGGATCTTTTAACGCCCCGGCCAGGTCCCGGGACGGTGTCATTGTGTTGCGAACCGAGTCGGCCAGAATGTACCTGTGGGACCAGATCCAGTACCTGAAAAAGTCCGGGAAACCCTACCTGCAGTACGCTCTCGAACGCTGTGGCCTGGCAGTGAACGATCAGGGGGCCCTGCGACCGGCCTTTACCCGGTACATTGAAAGCGGCCGCACCGTCCCGCTCCGGGAGGCGGTGGCAAAAGGCCGCGAGAATGCCCGCAACATGGCTGTTGATATCATGCAACTGTACAGGCAATACAAAGACAGCCGCGGCAAAGAGTGGGTCGCCGCAGAGATTGGGCGGCGATACCTAGAATAAAAGAAGGGTTCGAGGGTTCAAGGCCAAGGCGGGTGCGAGGTTTCAACCGCAGGCATACGGTTTGTATTCCGAGGATTAAAAGCTTGCGCCCAACGCAGAGATTGGGCCCGAGGGGAGGTTTTGAAACCGCTTCTAGTCGGGGCGATAGGGCTTGCCCAGTGCCGCCGGAGCCGCCCCGGATAGAACCCGCAGGAAACGGCTGACGGCTGGCCGGCTGGCCGCAAAATTTTGAACTGACTCCTTCTGGACAGCTGACATGAGCAGCAGGGTGAAAATCATCAGGGGGAACGGTGCCACCTGGAAGACCTGTGAGGGCAAGGAAGGGAACCAGCCCTGCAGGTAGATGCCCATCACCTGGAGAAAGGCAAACAGGAATGCGCCGGCCGCAGCCTTAAGCGGATGCCAGCCGCCGAAGATCACCAGGGCCAGGGCAATCCAGCCTGAGCCTTCGGCTCCCTGGGGTCGCCCCCACCCGGGTTTGGTCGCCAGTGAAAAAGTTGCTCCGGCCAGCCCCACCAGCAGCCCGCCCACCAGCGTGTAAACCAATTGAGTCAGCTTGGGGTCGATTCCGCGGGCATAGGCTGCCTGGGGATGCTCACCCACCGATCTGAGTTTGAGCCCCAGGGGCGTTCGGTACACGTACCACCAGCAAAGCCCGGTGAGCAGGATGCTGAAATAGACCGGGAGGGTGTGGTTGAACAGGATCGGGCCGACAAAAGGAATTTCACTTAAAAAAGGCACCGGCAGGTGCGCCACCTGGGGACCCTGCAGGCGGGAGTAATCGTTGCCCAGAAAATAGGCCAGATCCCGGGTCATGAGGGTGAGGACAAAGCCCACTGCGACCTGGGATTGTTCCAGGTAGATGCTGAACAGGGCCACCACCAGGGCCACAGCGGCCCCCACCAGGGCGCCCACAGTAAAACCGGCCGCCAGGCTTCCGGTTTTGTAGGTGACCACAAAGGCTGCCATGGCGCTCAGCAGAATACTGCCGTCCAGGGAAAGGTTGATAATCCCCGCCTTTTCGGTAATGGTCTCTCCAAGGGTCGCCAGCAGAATCGGGGTCGCCCCCGCCACCACGCTGGCCAGGAGTATGCTGAGTTCTATTTCCATGAAAAACCTAAAATGCGTTCTTCAAAGTTGAATATTCGATTTGTTCTCACTATCTATGTCGCCTCCCGCTTTATCCTGCTTTTCATCCGCCAGGCCTGTACCGCGAGGGTGGCCAGTACCAGGGAACCCTGGATGACACCGCTCAGGGACGAGTCGATTTTCAGGACCATGGGCAGTTGGATACTGCCCACATTGAGGCAGGCAAAGAAAAAAGCCACCGCCGGCACTGCTGCGACATTGTAGTTCGACAGCATGACCACCAGAAGTGCCAGGTACCCGTAATTACTTGATATGGCGGGTATCAGGCGGTGGTAAACCGCGGTGACCTGCACGCTGCCGGCCAAACCGGCAAAGGCCCCGGCAAAAACCATCGCCAGCAGCATGAACCGATCCGGCTTCAAGCCGAACAGGTACGCGGCATCCCGGTTGCTGCCGATGGCTTTTAGATTCAGGCCGATGCGGGAGTACTTCAGTATGACTGCGGTAAAAGCCAGGGCGCCCATGGCCAGCATCAGGCCGGGCAGGCAAATCCGGCTGGAGGCCAAAAAAGGCAGCCAGAGCTCCGGCGGGAACACTTCCGTTCCACTCATGGAGGCCACGCCGGGGCGTTTCCAAGGCCCGAATATCAGCCACAGGGCAATCCCCTGGGCTACAAAATTGAGACCGAGGCCGGCAAAAATTTCGTGGACCCCACCCCTGGTTTTCAGCCATCCGGCCAGAACGGCCCACACGGCTCCGCCGACGGCCCCACCCGCGATTGCCAGGGTCAGGATCAGGTGGGGGGAACCGCTATTGAGGCCGAGTTTTAACATTGCGGTGGTCAGGATTGCGCCGGCAATCACCTGGCCCTCGATGCCGATATTCCACAATCCAATTCTAAAGGTGTACAAAAGGCCCATCCCGCAGAGGGTCAGGGGAATCCAGGCCATGATGACGTGGGTGAATTTGCCCCAGGAACCCAGGGCACCTTTGGTAATCTGGGCAAAGGCGGCAAAAGGGGGGGCGCCTGAAAACACCAGGATCAGCGTTGTAAATGTGATCACGACCCCCAGGGTAATGCACAATTGCCCAAAAATCCGGAGCCACCGTGTATGGGCCGGGGGACGCTTTTCCATTACGCTTTCCCCGCCAGGGCCCGGCCCAGGCGTTTTACATCGGTTTGGTCTGTGGCGATGTCCATAATGATGCGACCATTGAAAAAGACCAGCACCCGGTGGGCGACCATGAGGATTTCATCCAGTTCCGACGAAGAAAAAACAATGCCGGTGCCGGCGTCACAATACGTTTGCAGGTGTTCCCAGACCCAGTGAGCGGACCCCAGGTCCAGGCCCCGGGTCGGGTTCTCCAGCAGCAGCAGGCTCGGGGTCTGGGGTAAGAAAGAGAGCAGGAGCCGTTGCTGATTGCCTCCCGACAGGGATTCGGCGGTGGAATCCTTCCGGCCTATGATTCGGAACCGCTTTATATTTCGACCGGCACTTGCGTTTGCGTGCTCGCGGTTAAGAAAAAACCCCCTGGTTTTATCCCGGATGGCGTAATGTTCTGCGATGGTGAGGTCACCGACCAGGCCTTCTTCCAGGCGGTCCGTGGGGAGGAACGTCAGGCCCTTTTGGGTGAAATGGTGATACGTACGACCGGTCATATTGTCCCGGCGAAAGCGGATGGTGCCGCTGCGCGGGCTTGTCAGCCCGGCGGCTGTGCGTAAAAATACAGACTGGCCGCTGCCTTCCAGGCCGGCCAACCCGACAATCTCTTTTTCCCGGACCTTGAAAGTACAATCGCGCAATCCGCTGCGGCCGCCCTTTGCGGTTACACTTTCAAGCGTGAGCAGAACGTCGCCGGGGGGTTGCGGCTGCCGGGCCGGCGTTTGCGGCGGCGTGCCAAACATCATTGCCAAAAGCCCGCCGGTATCGAATGGTTGACCCATCTCACCGGTTACCCGGCCTTTTCTCAGGACGGTGACCCGATGGCAAAGGGCTTCCACATCTTCAAGTTTGTGGGAGACCAGGATGACGCTTTTGCCTTCTCCGGTCATGGTATTCAGGGCCTGGAAGAGGGTCTCTTTCTGGTAGGCCGAAATGCCGGTGGTGGGTTCATCCAGAATGAGCACCTCAATGCCCAGGGCCAGCAGCCTGAGAATTTCAAGCTGTTGCCGTTCACCTACGGTCAGGGTTTTCAGCAGTTGGGCCGGATCCAGGCTGAAACCAACCGATTCAGCCAGGGTCAGGAGGCTTTCGCGTAAATCAGCCTGGGTGCTGCCCGGGGCTTTTGCGCGGCCCAGGGCGAAGTTTTCCAGGACTGTGAGCGAGGGGAAATCCAGGGGATCCTGGTACAGCATGCCGATCCCCAGGCGGGTCGCCCTGGCCGGGGTGCTGTAGTCCTCCGGGTTGCCGTTCAGGCAAATGCGGCCGTCAGTTTTACTGCTAAATCCTGACAAAATTTTCATCAGGGTGCTTTTGCCGGCGCCGTTTTCACCCAGAATGCCGTGAATGGACCCAGGCTCAACGCACAGGTTGATCCCGTTATTGGCTTTGACCGCGCCGTAATGCTTATGGATTTCTGTGAGTTCTATTTTCATTCCGGACTATCCGCCGTGCTGAAAAAAAACCGCAGGAACCGGGCGAACCGGTTCCTGCAGGGATATGTATTGCGTATAAAAGTGCTTAAAGTGCGCTAAAGTTTGAAATGATCTAAAGTTAAGGTATTCTACTGGATTGATAAAACCAGTGGAACGCAGTGACTCTTCAACTTCAGGCATTTTAGCTCACTTTAGTCACTTCACACTTTATGGTTTGCTCTATTTGGCGCTGCTTTGACCCTCGATACCGGACAGCAGCTGTTGCATATACCAGATTTGCTTGTCGGTGGCGAGTTCGTCGGCCTGTAGATACGGGCTGCCGTCCTGGTAGTTAAGCGGCCCTTTGAAAAGGTTGATGCTGCCGTCTCCCAGACCTTTTATAAACGTGTCCAGGGCCTGGCCGGCTTCCGCGGACAGAGCGGCGCCCTTTTTGTATCCCACGGCGCTGGTGTCGTGGTTGTTGATATCCTGCCAGTCCGGTCCGGACCAAACCCAGGACGCCTGCCACTGACCCGCCATGGTCTGTTTGATGGCCTTGACATAGTCAGGTCCCCAATTGAAGTAGGGTACACCGAGACACACTTCGGAACCGCCTTCACAGGCGCCTTCATAATCGTACGGGATTGCCCAGACCTCCTTGCCCAGTTTGCGTTTCTGGTTGGCCACAATAACAGCTTCGGTCGTGTCGATACCTGAGATGAGGACATCATACCCGGAGTCAAAGAAAAATTGGGAAACCTGGGTCGGATCAGAGGTTACCCCGGGGATGTTGAACCAGAAACCGATCCAGGTCACCTGGAACTGGAGGTCGGCGGGGTCTTTCTTCAGCACTTCGGTCCAGGCATATTTCGCACCAAGGTAACAAGAGGCGACCAGGCGCCGGGTTTCTTCATTGATCAGGGGTCCGAGGTAGCCGATTTTACCGGTTTTGGTGGTCATGGCTGCTGCAAAGCCGGCCATCATCTTGCCATATTCCATCTTGCCCATCAGGTTGGCCAGGTTGGGCGACCCTTTGCCGGTGAGGACGTCATCCCCAGAGATATGGATAAACTTAATGTCCGGATGTTTCAACGCCGCTTCCCGGGTACCGTCTTTCATATCATCCGAGTTGGCAATAATCAGTTTGGCGCCCTTTTCGGCCATGTCATCCACCAGCATCGGAATGGTGACACCGGCCCGATCGGCCGGATTTACCTTGTCTATATAGATCATCTTGGTGTTGGGAACATTTTTTTCAACATACAGGCCGCCGTCGTAGTGCGCCTGGCTCCACCCGTGGTCGTTGTAAGGTCCCACCAGGAGCAATCCGAAAATAAAAGGTTCAGCCGGTTTTTCGGCGACCTTAGCGGGGGCTTCCGCTTTTTTGGTTGCGGCTGGTTTCTGGGGCTCTTCAGATTTGCCGCACCCCATGATCGTCAACAGTCCCGTGATGATAAACAGCGCCATGACGGGTAAAATTAATTTTTTCAACATTCGTTCCTCCCCGGTAAAAGATATCGGTAACTTTAATATGCATCTGTAAACTGGGTTTCTATATAAATTTTTATGGGGCCGGGTCAATAGGCAACACATGCACCAGCTCGAAAAGTACCGAATTTTCCGGGTGCCTGCAGGTGTTTGCCGGGCATTTGTGGCTTGACAGGCCTGCATGGCTGGGTTTGAATGCGAAACCTTTGAAATTGAGACTGATCAAGGAGAGACCGATTAGTATGTTTACGCGTGCCATTGTAAGAAAACCCGGCCAGTCATTCGTCAACGGGATTACCGCAGCAAACCTGGGAAAACCGAACCTTTCCCTGGCGCTGGACCAACATGCGGCTTATGTTGAAGCACTGGCGACGTGCGGCCTGGCGGTGACGATTCTGCCGGCGGACGAAAACTACCCGGATTCAACGTTTGTGGAGGATACGGCCATTCTCACCCCTCGGGCCGCGATCCTGACCAATCCCGGTGCGGCAGGCAGAAATGGTGAAAAAGAGGCCATCGCCCCGATTATCGAACAGTTTTATGCGGATCTCGACCGGATTATTGCGCCGGGAACACTTGACGGTGGAGATGTCATGGACGTCAATGGGCACTTTTATATTGGTCTTACTGCCCGCACGAATGCAGAGGGTGCCCGGCAATTCATCACCATCCTGGAGAAGAACGGCTACAGCGGTGCAACCGTATCACTCAACGCCTTTTTGCACCTTAAGACCGGGGTGTCCTGGATTGGCGACCGGGATCTGCTTGCGGCCGGGGAGTTGATGGACAACCCGGCATTCAGCGCATTCAAGAGCATCCCTGTCGCGTCGGATGAGACCTATGCGGCCAACTGTATCCGGGTCAATGACCAGGTGCTTGTTCCCGCCGGGTTTCCCGGGGTAAAAAAGGCTCTGACCCAGCGTGGATATCATCTCATCGAAGTTGAGATGTCGGAGTTTCAAAAGATGGACGGCGGGCTGTCGTGTCTTTCGCTGCGGTTTTAAAGGGCCGGGGTTCGGAGTAGCAGAGTTTAAGGGTGGCAGAGTATCAGGGTTTTGACCTGGAACCTGGAACCCTGAACGTTGAACGGGGAACCTCAAAAAAAGGAAAGGGGTCGAGATGGCTCTCGACCCCAATGTATTTTCAGTTCAAGTTCCTAATGTTTTATGCCTGCAGGGCGGCGGATTCTTCTACAAGTTCTGAAGCCCTGAGGGTGCGACTGTTGATACGGGTTCTGCGGTTTTGGAGCTTGTCCTTATTCTTAGTGATTTGGGATCTGACTTTGTCCAGAACGAGGTCAATGGCCGCATGCATGTCTTCATGCTCTTCTTTAGCGTGGACTTCAAGGCGGCCTGAGGCGAGGTTGATTTCAGCGGTTTTCCTAAGCTTTTCGGATCTCAGTACAACGCTGGCGGATCCGGGTTCATCTAACAGCTTGTCAAACCTGTTGAGTTTTTCGTGGACATAATCTTTGAAATGGTCGGAGGATTTCAAGTTCAAAAAAGTAACCGATACGTTCATACTTTTCCCTCCCTGGTGATGTTTTTTGTGTTCCACCATCACCTTGTGGCATTAATGAGATGAGTTGTCCAAAAACTGATCTAAGTGGGTTTTACCTCCTTTTGTAACCTGTGGGTTGCATTGGGTTCGGCAGGTTTGACCGCAAGGCCAGCCTGCCAGCGGATTGTGTTTTCCAGACTCCAGGGTCGCACAACCCGATTTGGGTTACTCTTATTCTATTGTCTTGTGATCGCTTTTGTCAAGATCACCGGGCCCTGTAAATCGTTGCATATATAGTCAACCTATTCGAAATCATTGGGTTAGTATGAGCCTAAGTTTTTTTAATATCGGCCGCTTTGCGACTTGAAATAATGACGTCCGGATTTTGAAGACCATTGTTTTTAAAAGCACATAATGCTAGGGTGCATTTTTTTACCGGTATACGTCCCGATACCGAACGTTTCAATGCCTTACCATCCTAAATAATTGAATATCAAGGCGGTTTATGCGGATGTCCCTGCCCACCATTTTAAGAGTATTTTTTCCGTTTGCAGCCGGCTATTTTCTCTCCTACCTGTTCCGGGTGGTGAATGCCGTCATTGCACCCGACCTGGTGGCCGATATCGGAATGAACCCATCTGATCTCGGTTTGTTGACAGCGGCCTATTTTCTGACTTTTGCGGCCTTTCAGCTGCCCCTGGGGGTTCTGTTAGACAGGTTCGGCCCACGCAAAACCGAAGCGCTGCTGTTGCTGTTCGCGGGGCTGGGGGCTTTTGTGTTTGCCCGGGCGGAGACTGTGACCGGGCTGCTGGTCGGCCGGGCACTGATCGGCTTTGGTGTTTCTGCCTGCCTCATGGCGGCATTCACCGCGTTTGTCCTCTGGTTCCCGGCCAGGCAACTACCCCTGATCAATGGTTTCCAGATGGCCGCAGGTGGGCTGGGCGCCGTGGCGGGGACGGTCCCGGTACAGAAAGCCCTTGAAATTGCGGATTGGCGCGGACTTTTTATGGGCCTGGCAGGATTTGCGATTGTCATAGCGGTAACGGTCCTGTTTGTTGTGCCCGAAAAACGCCAGGCGGTGGCCGGCACCCGGCTGGGGGATCAAATCCAGGGTATCCGACAGGTTTTCACCAGTTTTATTTTCTGGCGGATTGCACCCCTGACCGTTATGTCCCAGGCCTGTGCCCTGTCCATCCACGGGCTCTGGTCCGGGCCCTGGCTTAAGGACGTCGCCGGCCTCGATCGCCAGCAGGCGGCGTTTGTGCTTTTCCTGACAGCCGTTTCCATGATTGCCGGGTTTATTCTCCTGGGTGCCCTGGCCGCCAGGCTGCCGGCCCAGGGTAAAAGGGTTTTTGCCGTACCGGTGGCGGGGATGACTGCGTTCATGGGGGTTCTGCTGATCTTGATATTCTCCAGCGCATTACCGTCCTGGTTGATCTGGATTGCATTCGGGTTTTTCGGGACTGCGGGGATAGTGACCTATGCCGAATTGTCGCGCCAATTTCCACCGCATCTGGCCGGCCGGGTTAACACCGGATTGAACCTGTTGGTTTTTGTGGCGGCTTTTGCCGGGCAATGGGGGATCGGGGTCATTGTCAACCTGTGGGAACCTTCCGCCCAGGGAAAATTCCCGGTTGAAGCCTACCAGGTAGGGTTCGGCGTCATGCTGGTGCTCCAGGCGCTGGGTTTGCTGTGGTTTGTCCTGTCAGCAAAATTCAATCGTCAAAAAGAGTGATCTGAGGACCTCTGGCCTGTTCGAAATCCAGCAGCCACCTTTTGCGTTGCAGGCCGCCGCCATATACGCACAGCGGTTTCTTTTAAGTACAGCGTCTGGAGAAAGTCAATACCAGGTGCTTCAAGGCTCCGGTTTCCAGAAAACAAGACCACTCAGCAGCAGGGCAGTGGCAATGCTCAGGTCCAGGCCGGCCACGCCCAGCAGCAGGGGGTAGCTGCCATGGGCCAGCCGGGACAGCGCGGTCCCGGCAAGAATCATCAGGGCCAGAAACGCAAAGAATCCCGGCCTGAAAAATTGCCAGAGCCTGGGTTGGTCCAGTGTTTTGATTCGATGCAGGTTTTTCCGACAGCCGCGGCTGAAAATGAATTTTGCTTTTATACCACCGATGAGCACACCGGTTCCAGCGGTTATCCACGGCCAGCTTTTGGCCGGCTGCAGCGCATCGGCCGCCACCAGAAGCTGGCTGCCCTTGATGATTAATACCGCACTGCCCGCATGCCAGACCAGGGCGGCCAGAATCCTGAGGCTGCTGTGGGAGACCCGAAACAGTCGTGTTCTATCTGCCATGGGGACTAGATAAGGAGCCGGGGGGGTGATGTCAATCCTGGTCACGGTTGTAAGCGCACTTGTAAACCGGTTGGGCCCGGCTGCGCCGGAGAATTCTTTGCTTGACCGGTGGGCGGGTTTTCAGGTATGTGAAACTCAAAATAGACATCATTTGATGTGAGTTATGTAGAAGCCATCCCCAAAAGTGGATTTTGGTTCAAGGTCAAGGCGGCCGTGGGTTTCAAACCGGAGGAATACTATGACGTATTTCGAGGATTTGAAACGGGCGCCCAACGCCGAGATTGGGACAAAAGGTTTTTTGAGATAGCTTCTAACAGGTTCAGGCCACCCAGACTCCTTAGGGCGGCCTGTTTTATTTTGGAGAGCGTATGACTTCGAAATTATTAGTGATCGACAACTACGATTCGTTTACCTACAACCTGGTCCAGATGTTCCAGTGCTATGACCTGACCATCGACGTGCACCGGGCGGATCGTATCTCCCTGGAACAGGTCCGGTCGTTGGGACCGGACTATATCCTCATCAGCCCGGGCCCCAAGGACCCGGCCCAGGCCGGGATATCCAAAACCCTGATTCAGGCTTTCTACCGAGAAACCCCACTGCTGGGGGTTTGCCTGGGCATGCAGTGCATCAACGAGGTGTTTGGCGGCGAAACCGTGCGGGCGGCCCTGCCAGT
The DNA here is from genome assembly GCA_964636125.1 of uncultured Desulfobacterales bacterium. Taxonomy (GTDB): domain Bacteria; phylum Desulfobacterota; class Desulfobacteria; order Desulfobacterales; family CAJINA01; genus CAJINA01. The sequence goes on from CAZWPX010000001.1 coordinate 64,856, forward strand.
GCACGGCAAGACCAGCCTGGTCACCCACAGGAACACAAGCCTGTTCGGGGGGCTGGCCTCCCCCTTCAGGGCTGCGCGGTATCATTCGCTGGTCACCTGCGTGAATGCAGATGCGGGGCTTAAAATCAGTGCCGTGAGTGATGACGGAGCGGTGATGGGGCTTTATCACCCGCGCTATCCCCTGCATGGGGTTCAGTTTCACCCGGAGAGCTTTCTCACCGAGCAGGGTTATACCATGATTGAAAACTTTCTGGCACTTGGAAAATTGCGAAATCCACGTCAGATCAAACCGGTCTGTGAAACCTTTGCCTTTGGCTGCATAAGTTCTGTGAAGCCGGCACAGCTACCTGCCCGGGTAATTTAGGCACTTCCATGCAGAGACTCAAACATGTGACCGGTCGGCTGACCGGGGTTCATACTGAGAGCCTGAGGCTGGATCAGCCATTTGAGGAACTGGCTGCCCGCTTTGCGGATGAACCGGGCACGGTTGTGCTGATGAGCGGCGGAGACCTGGACTGTGCCCGCTATCATCTGCTTGGCCTGTGGCCCTGGTTGACATTCAAAGGGAAAAACCGGGATATACAGGTGTCCGTTTCCGGAGAAGAGCTGTCGCTGACCCAGGACCCGTTCGAGGCCCTGCGGAACGTTCTGAATCTTTTCACGCTAAAGACAGGTGAATCGGCCCTGCCCATTTCAGCTGGATTGATGGGCTACCTGGCCTACGACCTCAAGGACCACCTCGAAACCTTGCCTCGAACCGCGGTGGATGATCTGGACCTGCCGGACATTTGTCTCTATGCCCCATCCGTCATCGTGATTCAGGATTGCCTTACCGGAACCACGACCCTGCAAGTCCCCCGGTTTTCAGCCGGACACAACACTTCGTGCCGGCAGCGCGTTGAGAGATTTCACCACCGGCTCAGCCGGCCGGCGCCCGAGGAGACCGGTTTTGAGGGAAACACGGACAGCCTCAAATCCGGCTTTGAGCGCTCGGAATACATGGCGGCCGTGGAGGCTATCAGGGAATATATTGCGGCCGGGCATGTCTACCAGGTCAACCTGTCCCAACGGTTTGAAGCGGACTTCAACGGAAAGGGATTTGGTTTTTTCAAGGCGCTGTTCAGCCGGAATCCGGCACCCTTTTTTGCCTATGTCCAAGCAGGGGATCACCAGATCATTTCGACTTCGCCCGAGCGATTTCTCTCCCGGGTGGGGTCCCGGGTCGAAACGCGCCCCATCAAGGGCACCCGGCCCAGGGGGCAGACCGCCGAACAGGACCGGTCCCTGCGCCAGGAACTTGAACAAAGCGTCAAGGATGATGCTGAACTCTCCATGATCGTTGATCTCTTAAGGAACGACATCGGCAAGGTGTGCCAGGGCGGCACGGTGACGGTCAGCACCCACAAACGGCTGGAAGCTTACCAGAATGTTTACCACCTGGTTTCCGATATTGCCGGGGAACTTGAGATCGGAAAAGATTCGGTGGATCTGATCAAGGCGACTTTTCCAGGGGGCTCCATCACCGGCTGCCCGAAAATCCGGGCCATGGAGATCATCGACGAACTTGAGCCCCGCAGACGGCATATCTACACAGGGTCCATCGGGTACATCAGTTTTCACGACACCCTGGATCTATCCATTGCGATCCGGACGGCGACCCTGCTCAATGGGAAGGTTGTGTTTTCTGTGGGCGGGGGGATTGTATTTGATTCGGATCCGGCTGATGAATTTGATGAAACCCTGCACAAGGGCCGCACCCTGCTGGATGTTTTTAAGGGTGCGCGGGAAAGCGGCGAATTCGTAGCCGGTCAAGTGTGGCTGGACGGCAAGCTTCTGCCTGCAGAAAACGCGGTGGTGAGTGTCTTTGACAGGGGCCTGCAGCATGGGTATGGGTTTTTTGAAACCATCCGGGTGGATGCGGGCCGCATCAGCTTTCTGGGCAGACACCTTGCGCGGTTTCGACGGGCCTGGGAGGCTCTGTTCGACACACCGGTGGCGGATGTCCACTGGGAACAGATCATCCAGCAGGTCCTGGCGGCCAACGACCTGCAGAGCGGGGTTGCCGCAGTTAAAATCCTGGCCACTGGCGGTACCCGGGATACACCGCCCTACGATCACGGCCTGATGGTCTCCGCCCGGCCATATAGACACCGGCTGACAGGCAAAAAACCGGCCGGTCAATATCTGGGTATTTACCCTGAACCGCGGCAATCCCCGCTGGCCGGACACAAAACCCTGAGCTACGCGTATTATCTGCTTGCCGGCCGGTGGGCACGGGCCAAAGGCTGGGATGAGGCGGTGATCTTGAATCCGGACGGTACTGTTTCCGAAACCCACAGCGCCAATATTCTGGTTCTCCGCGGGGCGGATGTTCTCAAGCCCGTTTCACCGCACGTTCTGCCGGGCGTGATGGAGCAGGCCGTTTGCAGTGACCTCGGACACCGGGGGTATCGTATTCGGAAGGTCTGCCTGCGTCCGGAAGACCTTTATGCAGCGGATCAGATCTTGCTGACCAATTCACTTATGGGTGCGGTGCCGGTCCTTGCGGTTGATGGTGTGAAACTGCCCCAACCGCCCGAGCACCTGTGGCAAGACCTCAACCGTACCCTGCTGTGGACGACGCCTGGATGACAGGCTGCCGGACGGACTACGCCAATGTATTCCAGACGAAGAGTGCCGCCAGCTGGAGGGAAGCCAGGGTGCCGACGATTCGCGGAATCGTAAACCCACCTCTTCTTCTAATGTTTCTGGCAACCATGGCAATCCGGGTGGGGTTCTGATCATACGGTGTCGCAAAATTGGTTTTCATTGTCGTCTCCTGTAAAGTATCTTTTTATTTATAAGCAGTTTGGGTCCGACACCGGGGTTTCGATTGTGCCGGTGTCTTGACAGCCCTTTCTTTATCAAGTTGCGTGCCACAATGCTCCGGATAGCGCCTGTGATTTTCTAATGATCTGTAAATATGGATAAAAATTTGATTTCTAAATATTCTGCCAGGTGTGTGCCGGCGACTTTCTTTTGAACCGAACCATGTCGAACCTGGCACCCCTGGGGCGAATCTTTCCCTAACTATAAGAAATGAAAGATAAAAAACGTACACGCCATAAATGGCGCACTTAGGGCCGAATGTGGCGCAGTTGATTTATCGATATTTGGAGAGAAGTCGGGCGGGCACTATTTAGTGCCCATCCACAAACGGCATCTTTCGGCCCAGGGCGGCGTTTTCGCTCTTTTGAAATCCTCGAAATAGCCCGCTATTACTGCGGTTTCAAAATTGCTCAAGCCTTGCCCTGAACCAAAATCTACCATTTGTGGAAGGCACTATTTAATTTGGTAGGTGTTCATTTTTCGCTGCAGGGTCCGCAGGCCAATTTTAAGGTTCCGGGCGGTGTGGGTCCGATTCCAGCGATGCGTGGCCAGGGCGGCCCGGATCTGCTGCTCTTCAAAGGCGGCCACGGCCTCCGGAAGGGACGCCGCCGGTGGTATTTCTGTGTGTGTTCCTGCTCCCGGCCCAATGCCGGCGGTGTCGCCCACCAGGTCAAGCCGTTTCAGGGTGACGAAGCGGTACATGACATTCTGCAATTCGCGCACATTCCCGGGCCAGTGGTAACCGGTCAAGGTCTGGATGTCCGCCGGGGTGACTTTCGGGCGGATTTTACGATCATAGGCCTTTAAAAAGTGCTCCACCAGCAGGGGGATATCCTCTTTGCGCTCCCTTAAAGGCGGCAAGTGAATGGGAATGATATGGATGCGGTAGAAGAAATCACTGCGCATCTTGCCCTGCTTAATCAGTTCGTGCAGGTTGCGGTTGGTTGCGGCCACGATCCTGAATCCGGAGGCCAGGGTTTCATTGCCGCCCACCGGGGTGTAGCCGCCGCCTTCAATGGCCCGGAGCAGTTTTACCTGGAGTTCCGGTTTGATTTCACCGATTTCATCAAGAAACAGGCTGCCGCCGTCCGCCTCACATAAAAATCCTGATTTATCCCGGTCGGCCCCGGTGAAGGCGCCTTTTTTATGGCCGAAAAACTCGCTTTCCAACAGGTTTTCCGGAATGGCACCGCAGTTTACGGGAATAAAGGGGCCCTCCTGGCGGTCACTGATGTCGTGGATGGCCCGTGCGACCAGTTCCTTGCCGGTACCGGATTCACCGTAGACAATGATGTTGGTTTCTGCGGACGCCGCCATCAGCATCAACTCAAAAATCTCCTGCATCACCTGGCTTTTGCCTACGATATCACGGAATTTATGGTGGTCATCAATGGTGACGCGCAGGCGGATATTTTCCTCCCGCAGGTGGGCTTCACTGTTGCGCAGGGCCTCTTCCATTTCTTTGCGCTTGTTGATGTCGGTAATCATCGCCTGGCAGTAGACCGAATCGTCGGACAGCTGCACCGGCACGTTGACACTGTGGTACCAGCGGTCATCGTGCGGATTTTTCATTTCGAAACCGACGCTCTGCCCCTTAAAAACCCTTTCAGCTGCGCACCAGGCACATTTTGAGCTCCGCTGGTGGATCGCCTGGTAGCAGATCTTGCCGGTGGCATTGACCCCCAGCTGGTTGATGAGATTCTCGTTCATGAAACGGATTCGGTAGCCCTTGTCGATGGTATAGATCAGTCCATCATAGCCTTCGAGGATGGCACTGTACAGCGTATCGCGATCGCGCAGGTCCTGCTCTGTCTTTTTCAGTGAGGTGATATCAATGAGCGAGGCAATGCTGCGGCCCTTGTCCGGCAGCATGCCGACTTTGATAAAGATGTCTTTGGCGTGTCCCTGGCGGTCCATGATTCTGCACTCATATTCAGTCGGGGCGCCGTCTTCTTTGGCCCGGCGGGCATAGTGGTATTTTTCGACCATCTGGCGGTCAGCCGGATCGATGAAATCCGTCCATTTCAGGAGGCCTTCGATTTCATCCCGGCGAAAACCGGTCAGGTCTTCAAACTTAGGGTTGGCCATGGAAATGGTGACATCTGCTTCCACGATGATGGAAGGGGAACCGGAATGGTGAAAAATACGCTGATATTTGCTTTCCGCCAGGGACAGGTCCTCGGTGCGGGCCTGCATTTCGACCTTTAGCTGTTCATGGTACTGGCCGATCAGCTGGTCAATTTTCTTTTTACGGGTGACATTGCGAACGATAACGAGGACTTCGTCTGCGGAACTGCGCACCATGCGTGATTCATAGTGCCGCGGTACCCCGGCAAACTGGAGGGTATATTCAAGTGACTGGATTTTACCGCTTTTAAATGTCCGGTCCAGTTTGCGCCTGAAGAGTGCAGCTGTCTCCGGCGGCAGGACAGCCTGGAGCGTCTTGCCCAGATACGTGTCGGCCGGCCAGTAAAGTTCCTGCACCGCACCCTCAAAGCTGCAGAAAACGCCATTCCGGTCCAGTCGGATGATCATATCTGGAATCGCATCTACGATTGCCCGGTAGGACCCCTGGCGTTCCGCGTCGCTGCGCAGGGAGGGCCGGCCGTCTGTTTTGGGGGGTGATTCGGTGTGCATTTACTGCCAGGTTCTCCGGGTGGCACGGGTTGCTGCGTCAGTTGTGTGCCGCGCCACAAGTTGCATCCCGCGCCAAATTTGGCGCGGGATGGGCGTTCATTACAAGCATCGAGCTGTATAGTCGGTGTGTTATGAATTGTCCAGAGAAAAAACGGTGCGGCCCCGAAACGTGGGATTGATTCAGTCCTAAAACGGATAGTGCTCAATATGTTTCAGGATACGGTTGCGTTTGCGTTCTTTGATGATCGACCAGGGGCCGGTAGCACCCTCAACCTCGTTTTGGATTTCCATAAGGCCGTCTCTCAGCAACTCTTCATCGCCCCCGCAGCTCTTCTTTAGTGCGTCCAGTTGAACCAGGTATATGATTTCCGCCCTGACTTTGGGCGGAATCTGGAGGACTGCAAAAGACTGTTTTTTACCGGATTTTTTAAGTTTCACAATTTTTTGGGTATAGGCTTTTTCAAAATATTTCAGGGCCAGGTCATAGTTCTGTTTGCCGAAGTTTTTCATGCCCCGTTTGGCGGCGGTCTTTTTATCAACGGTGGCATCGAAGGCGGCCAGCGCGGAGGCCGCGGGTACCCGAGGTGTTGGTACCGCCGCGACCGAAGTCCGGGGCGCCTGTTGGGCTGCCAGGAGTGCCTGCTGCCGCTTGACCAGTTCCGCCCTCTGGATGTTGAGGCTGCTCATGCGGGCCTGGGCGATAAACAGAACTTCCAGGCGGCCTTCCAGGGATTGTGCCTTTTTAGCCGCCAGGCGGTAATTGCTCTGGGCCTTTTCAAGGTTAGCGTCGGTTTCAGGGCGCATATAGGCCAGTTTGTCACCGGCTTCAACATCCTGGAAAAAGGCGACGAGCTGACGGGCGTTCTCCTGTTCCTGCTTATTAAGATCTTCCAGGACCGGTGGCAGTTTTTCCAGGGCCAGGCGCATTCCCGGCTCCCATCCAGCAGGCTTCAGGCTGGCCCGGACCTGTGCATATACCTGTCCGGCCTGTTCTTGCCGGGCTTTCGATTCCAGGGCGGTACGCTGTGCGTTGCAGGTTTCGATTTTCAGTTTGGTCAGAAAGGTCAGGTCCGCAATCCCGGCGAGATCCGGCAACTTTTTATTTGCCAGGCGGTAGGCCGAAAGGGCCATGTTGAGGTTGTCTATGGTTTCAGGTTTTTGGGTGGTCAGGCGGTCGCCCTCATCAATGAGTTCAAAAAAGGTAGACAGCCGGTTGCTGGCCGTTTTGAGGGCTGGGTCCGGGTGCGTGGATAACAGGGCCTCATTTTCAACCAGGAGAGCCTGGGCTGTTTTCCAGGTCACCGGCGTCAGGGCTGCGATGATCCGGTCGTAGGATTTTCGGGCCAGGTCTTGCTGCTCCCCCGTGGCCATCAGGTCCTGGCGTTCAACAACGGCACGAATTTTTTGTCTGACAAGCACACCCGTGTCCATGCTGGCAGGCAGGGATTGGCTTTTTTCCACGGCTTTACGGTAACTGTTAAGGGCGCTGTTGAGGCTCTGCGGGGTAGGCGGCTGGCTATTGGCCAGGCGGTCACCGGCCTCGAGAGCCTTAAAAACCGCTGCAAGGGTTAAAAGGTCGGCTTTGCGCGTGGCATCGAGGCGCTGCACCAGCAGGGCCTGCTGATCGATAACCAGGCCGCGGGCCAGTCGCCAGTCGCCTGTGTCCAGGGCCACAACGATTTTCTGATAGGTCTCTTCACTTTCCTGAAGGAGTAGTTTGGCCTGCAAACTCGATTTTTCCTTTTCAATGCCGTTCATCTTAATGCGTGTAATAAAGTCAACATCCAGGCTGGCAGGCAGGGTTTGGGCCTTCTGGTCGGCCCGCTGGTAAAACATGGCCGCCATTTCCAGATTTTCAATTGTGGCTGGCTGGCTGGCGGCAAAACGGTCCCCTTCGTCTATGGATCCGAAAAAGTCCACCAGAGACGCCATGGCTGCTTTGCTGGCCGGATCCAGGTTTGCCATCAGCAGTGCGCGATTGTCTGCCAGCATGGTTTGGGCTGTTTGCCATTCAGTGGGATTCAGGGCCACGCCGAGTGTCGCCCAGGTTTGGGCGGCCAGGGCTTTCTGCTTTTCGTCTGCCAGGGAAGCTTGTCGGTTGACGGTGGCCTGAATCTTTTCCCGGGCAATAAACCCGGCATCCAGATTCGCTGGCAGGCCGCGTCCGATCTCCTGGGCTTGCCGGTAGCTGTCCAGGGCTTCTTCAAGATGCCCGGAAGTCAGGGGCTGGGTGGCGGCTTTCAGGTCGCCCGCATCGATATGCTTGAAAAACGCCGCCAGGGACAGCACGGCGGTTCTCTCCTGCGGGGCCAGTTGTTGCGCTAGAAAATCCTGTTGTTGATAGAGCCGTTTTCGGGCTTGCGTCCAGTTGTCGGGATTCAGGTCGGCCGATATCTGTGCCAGCGCTCCCGCCGCCGCCTGTTTTTGCAAACGGGTCTCCAGCCGGGTTGCAAGCACAGCATTTTCCCCGATTTTTTCCTGGTACAGGGGCGTGAGGTTAAAATCCGGGGGCAGCTTTTCCGCGGCTGCTGCGGCCGCTTGGTAGGCTGCCAGGGCGCCAGTGAGGTTTTCCGGTGTTTCGGGACGCTGGCCGGTCAAACGGTCTCCCTGGTTCAAGGACTGGAAAAAGCTCCCAAGGGTTGCCATCTGCATTTTACGCTCTGGATTCAGGTAACCATTGAGCAGTTGTTGATTTTCATCCAGCAATTTGCTGGCGGCGTTCCGGTCCGCGCGTACTGTGGCGGCCAGGATCGTAGCATACAGGGCGCCGGCCTCCTGCCGCAACTGGATCTCTTTGGCTGAGGCCGCGTCATACAGGGTGGGCGATGCTTCCGATTCGATGCGTCCCTTGTGGTGCAGGTAGACCGACTTTACAAAAAATTCATCGGCCTGTTCCCGGGAACGGGGAATTTCCACCGATGTGCCTGAAACGGTTTTAAACGGTTTGCCATTGACGAAGACCCGGTACTCGGTCGGTTTTTGCACAGTTCTCGGCAGGGGCCAGCTGACAACGTTGAGTTCTCCCTGACGCTGGACCGCCAGTTTTTCAGGTGCCGGCAGGGCAAAACTGAGTGTCAGTTTATAAACCCGATTGTCCAGGACATGCACAATGGCGGCAAACTTGCTGATACTTTCTGCGGTGGCTTTGTAGTCCTGTTTGTTTTCCAGGGGGAGGCGGTCAATCCCCATGGGGAAATCTTTGAAGGTGTCGCTTTGGGGCAGCCACAGGCGCAGGTTTTCTTCATCGACCGATTTAACCACACCATAGAATTGTTCAAATTTTACCCCGGCGTCCCGGGCACGCTTTTGCATCTCCGGTTCGAAAACCTGTTTTAAGATGATCACATTCCGGATTTTTATTTTTTCAGCACCCTCGCTGGTGCTCAATTTCTGGAACAATACCCGGAAAGGATAGTCCTTGTAGGCGTTTTTTTCCACACTGAATGCCTGGCGGGTGACGAATTCGACAGCCGCGGCCGGGCTGCACGCACCGGCGACGATTCCAATCCAAACGACCAGCAGCAGGAACTGGACCATCCGGCCGGCCGGCACTGAAAACAGGCTGGCGGTGCGTGCGGCCGGGTTCCTGACCGCCGCAGACGATTTTGGGGCTCCGGGGAGCCACGCGCCACGGCCGGGGCTGTGCGCCAGGCGCCGATTACCGGGTTTGTTTTTCAAGGGACCGGGGTCATTATTTTTATTCAGGGTAAAGATGAACATAGTCCGTCTCTTTCAGATCTTTCGATCTGATGTTCAAAGAAGGTTTCAGGTGCATGACTCTTGAAGATGTCAATCCGTTTGTGCTCGCTTTCAGACTGCGTGTCACCCTGACTGTTTTGCATGGTAACCTGCAGAGAGTCATACAACTCAAAATGGGGGTCGTCTTTAATTTCAGACCCGATCCAGTGGTCGATGAAAAAAATCGTCTGCACGGCTTTGCTGTAGCCGCCGCGTACTGTCTTCCAGAAATAGAGGCGCCGTTCGGCATCCAGGTTGGTCAACGGTTCATCCAGGAACCAGACCGGTTTTTTATCGTCCAGGACAATATCCATGAGTACTTTCTGCTGCTGACCGCCGGATAGCAGGTCCGGGAACTGGTGTGTTGAGAAGGTCAGGGCCTTTTCCGGGTCCGAGCCATTGAGCATGCGATAATTGTCACGAGTGGAAACCGGCAGGAAGAAGGCTTTCTGGGGGTAGATGCAAAAGCTCTTTTCCCGGATGTCAGCTGCTTTCAGGGGGGTCAGGCCGCTGCCTTGGTAAGCGGTATCATCGAAAGATGCCGTACCCCTGCCCGGGATGCTTTTTCTACTGATCTGTCCGGCTGTCAGGGCCAGCATGCTGATAAACGTGGTCTTGCCGGAACCGTTGTCTCCTTCCAGATAGTAGATGCCGTCGGAAAAAACCAGGCGGCCATTTTCCTGTGACGTGAAGGTAATTGAAGATGAGACCCCCCACTCCAGAACCAGGGGAAAAATCACCTCAAACCGGCCGGGCATATGCTTACCTCCCTTTATGCAGCATGGCAAGGTTCAGGTTTTCGCCAGTGAGCTGACTGAAGCACCACCTGTTAATTGGAAAAAAGACAATCGCGGCCACTATAAAAGAAACGACCATGGGCAGCCCCATGGTCATGGCTGCCGACGTGGCCATTCCGGCAGCCAGCGGTCCGGCCGCATACAGGTATGCCAGGCCGCCCTTTACCAGCAGCATCAAACCCAAAGGGAGCAGCCAGAAAATCATCAGCAGCTCACGCACCCTGTTTTTAAACATCAGTAAAAAAGCCAGCTCCGACTTTAAATGGATGAACGCAAAAAGTGAAATCATGAACGGAAACACGATTCCCATTGAAAGGTCGGTGATATAAAAATTGATGTGGTTGGTGTACAAGTCGGCATTGATCTTATCTGCACGTTCTTTAATGCTGAGTGTCTTTTCAAATGAAAACATGTAATTGCCCTTAAAATGCAGCCGGCCAAGTTTTTCTATGAAGGCTTCGTTGAGGGCGATATCCTCGTAGAGCATCCAGTGCCAACGGGTGCTCAGTAAATCGGGCACGTACAAGGGGATGTATCGGGGGTACAACTCTATGCGGCTGTGCTGCCGAGTGGCCCAATAGCCCGGGGGCGGCTGCAGGTAGGTTTTTTCGATCTCGAGGACCGCGTTTTCCAGGGCCCGGATCGATTCGGCGTAGTCGAGTACGTCGGTGGTATTGTCGTTGGCCATATTCTTGAAAAGCGGAAAAAGATTCAACGGCACGATCAGGGCCACCCGACTGAAAAACGGGTTTACTGCATGGGTCTTCGCCAGCGGTACTCTTTGGATATTGTTGGTAATGCGCCAGGTCAGGTCGTTGAACACGGCCAGCCGTTTGCCGCTCAGGTTACCGCGTATCAGGTTGGCGGCATCTGCCAGGTCACCTTTCAAGGTAATGTTGCGTGCGAGAACAATGTCAAGGTCCAGGCCGCGTCCATTGTGGTCGATATAATTGTTTTTCACCTTGACGGTGTAGGCGTCAGGGTTGTTTTCGACCAGAAAGGCGAGGGCGGCCCGCTCTATACCGAATAGATCGTAAAGCAGTGCCAGGCCCTGCATTTCCGGATCCGTCTGTTCCGCGTCCGGCTTTAAAGGGCGCTGGAATTGAACGTACAGGTTGTTCTGGTAGATAAAAGCCATTTTGAGAGGGACGGCATTCAACCGGGATAGTGCCTGTGCGTGCCGGTTATAAAATCGCAAGCCGTCGGCTTTGCTCCTGAAGCGTAAAAAAAACACGTTGAAGGCCTTTTCCGCGAGAATTTTCTGTTTGCTGCTTTCCGAATCCTGGAACTTTTTAATGTATCCGTGGGTGTTGAAGCCCAGGGTAAAAAGAAAAGCCGCCACCAGGCAGACAAATCGCTTGCGGGTGGATTTCCGAAAAAGCATTTTCAGGCAGACGGCCAGAAGTTTCCAAAAATCGTGTTTGAAAAGCAGGGTCAGATACAAATCAATTTGTCCTTCTAGTGAACATCTTCATATGACCAGATCACAACGGAAGTCTTGTTGCCGACACCAATGTCCCGGGCATACTTTTTAAGTGCCCGGGCGTATTTCTTCCCGTAACGGGTGACCAGGATAATTTCACCGGCCAGACCGTTGCCATGAAGGGATTTAAGATTGTCGAGAACTCTCTGGTAATATTCCAGGGTTCCATTTTCAAGGGAAAGCCCCATTTTCTCAGTGTCCAGCTCAGCGGTATCCCGGTAGGTTTTGAAGTAATATTTATTGTAGTCGGCCGATTCGTAGTAATAGAAATAGGCTCTAAAATCCGGGTTGCCCAGCGCCTTTTTAACTTTCCCGTAATACTTGCGCAGGTCGGCGTCAAAACTGTTGAAGTCGAAAAAGAGACTGCGCTGCCCGGTGGCCGCCGAGGCTACTGCATCCGGGGCTGCGGATTCAAGCGAGACCGCGTCGGCGATGACCAGTGTCGAGTAGTAATCTTTGAGATCGAGGCTGGCTTTCACGGCGCCGTCAAGTACCTTGTAGCGTATATTATTGGTTGTCGGGTCATAGGCCAGCTCAAGGCGAAAATTTCCGGAAGCCCTGTTTTTGATATTCAGCTGAAGGTCATAGTTGCGGAGAAACGCCGGCGGGTCTGCCACTTTTTCCCAATAGCCGAAGCGGCCCAGTGAGATTGTTTCCTGCCGGGCACTTTCAACCAGGGCAATAAAATTGTGCCCCGAGGTCGTCCCGGTAACACCTATCCGCAGGGTTGCATTGGCGGTGTTGCTCAGGTAGATTTTCCGTTCTGGAAACAGGTTTGCGGCGAAGGCGGCGGCGGTGCAAAGGCCGCTGAGGACGAAAAAGAGGCCGGCCAATTTAATTGTTTTTGGCATGACGTTCCTTTTTTCAGTTTTAACCAGGGTTTTGCGAATCGGGCTTTTTTACTGGCCAGAGGCTTCCCCGGTGACATAGAGATCTTCAACCTTGAGGTACATGAACTTGCGCTGGATCGCCTGATTGAAGGAGTTCAGGTGAAATCCCCGACCGGACAGGTATTCGGTCAACGGTCCCCGGGTTTCTCCCAGGGCACTGTTCCACTGGACATTTTTACCGATACCCTTGTTGGTCAGGGCCTCGTAAAAAACAGCATCCGCGGTTTTCAACATCTTGCGTTCAATGAGCGGTTTAATGTGGTCATACAATTTACGGCACGTTTCGATATCATCGACACTGACCAGGGAGTTGATAATGACCAGTTTCTTAAGGTCGGACAGGGAGACATCATCCTGGATACGGGCCGCCCGCAGGTAGGCTTCTATGGGTTTGGCCGGTATGGCGATGCGTTCTTCCCAGACAGCGGGAGATTTGAAATCCTCGATATACTTTGTCACGTGATTCAGCACTTGGATTTTTCGGTCGCTCCACTTGCGCATTTCGGTCAGCAATTGATCATCTGAGAAGAAAAGGACCACGTCCCTGGAGATTTCAGTGTTCGGGCTGCTGCTGAAGACATGGTCAATGTAGTCTTTGACACCCCCGAGCAGGCGGCGCTGCTGGGCCGCAAAGTATTTTTTGCGCTCCTGTTGAGATTGCAGAACTTTCCTTTCAAACTGAAACTGTCGCACATTGATGGCCTGGCCGTCTGCGCTGCTGTCGGTATAGCGGGACATTAACACCTTGAGATCATTGTAAGTGTCGGTGGGGGTGTCTTCCAGGTTGGGACTGGCCTGGCGGACACCGGTTTCCCGGGGATAAATAAAATAGATACTCAGATTCAAGGTCTTGGCTTTTTGAATGGTTTCGGCCAGCACTGCTTCGTTAAGATCGTTGGGGCCTGCATCCGTGATGATAAACAGGAGTTTTTGATGCAGCGGCAGAATTGTTTTATCGTCCTGCAGCATCTGGATTTCATCCAGGACCTTGACCAATGCGCGCATGAGGGGTTCCGCGTAGTTGCGGTCTTTGGATTCCCGGGGGAATATGATCTGTTCCGGCCGCTTGACCCGCACGAAATTGGGTTCAGCCTGGGGGTCTTCATCGCTGTTATCAGAATCCCAGTAGGCAAATGTGCGATTGACCCGCAGCCCGATGCCTTCGTGTTTCATATCCCGCACGGCCACATTGAAAGATTTTACGTAGTCTGCAAAGGGACGCATGCTCTGGGAGACATCCAGAAGAAAGAATGTGTTCAGGTTCTTTTTCATTGAGCGCGCCAGCAGACGCATCAGGCGGGGGGTAAACGCCCCGGGTATGAATACCCGGGTCCGGCCGGTATCGTTGAAGTATTCCGGGTTGCCCAATTGGGGAAATCCGAAATGGGTGTAAAACCGGTGCAGGCTCTCCTGGTCGAGTTTTTCGACAATGTCCCTGAAAAGGCGCTCTTGCATATACGCGTGATCCACGTAAAATCGGTTGATCTCGTCTGTCTGGGTGGACGGTTCCTCTGCGGTGGCATTATCAAAAAACGGGACCCGCTGCCGGGGGTGGTAGTAGAGCCTGGAGCGCCAGAGGGTGATATACTTCTTTTCAACCCAGCCGATGATGCCGTAATCCTCCACATTGCCGCGGTAGTCCAGTTCATTGAAATCCTGGCCTAAAAGGTAGTAGTCCCCGCGGAAATCAAGGATCTTGTAAAAATCGTAATCTATCAGGCTCTCCGGGGGTGTGGCCATGTCCTGGCGGCCCTCCTCCCAGCTTGTCCAGATAGTCGGGAAAGAACTCGCTTCGCCGGGTAAACTCAGGAAGCCGTAAACCGGAATATAGGCCTTTTCCTTATCAAGGAGGGCATTGTACCAAAGAAAGCCCTTCTCAAAATCGCTTACGCCAATTTTAAATTTTTTGCGGCCCCGCTGCTGGACAATCTGAACTTCGTGCTTTTCCCAGTCGATATCAGTTACAAAAAATACTTCCTGAAAAGAGATTTTTTCCTGCGGTGTCAGGCTCTGCAGGTGCCCAACGGGAAAGGAAGCCTTGGCATGGCAGACGAAAAAAGACCCTTTATTCGGGTTGCTGCTGAAAGTATAACCGGCGCTGTTCTCTTTGGCTGCGCTGGACAGATTGGTGTCGAGGCCATGGTACAGGCGCCTGAGGGTTTGTTTGAATCCGTCTAACTCAAATTGCCCCACCCGGTCTTTGTCGATGGAACTGGGGCATTTGAGGTTGACCCGCCGATCGGCATTAAAATCAGGGGCGGCGGCCTCCACCGGGGTGATGCTGAAGATGAAAATGCCGGCCATAAGCCAGGGCAATGATTTTTTCAGTAGGGCCATTTTACGTCCTCCAAATTTTCCGTTCCAGGGTGTGGCCTGCGGGGTGAATTCCGGACCTTGTGCATCCATCCGGGATGGATCGGGGAAACTATAGTTAAATTAAGTTGTTATGTCAATAGCTTCTCGGCTCAAAAGCCTGCTAAAAAAGATTGCTGAATAGCGGGTGTCATTTTTGTTTACTAAATAGTATCTTTAGCTAAGTCTGCCGGCTAAAAGACGAAAGTGCCCGGTAGCCGGTATTGAGCGAATTTTAATAAGGACCTGGATTTTGCCATGAACCCATCTGAGTGCCCCCTGTGCCGGAATCGTGCGGCCGTTTTTTTTTACCGGGATTCACAGCGCGAATATGAGCGCTGTCCCGCCTGTCGACTGATTTTTGTCCCCCCGGTGTACCACCTCTCTCCGGCGGAGGAAAAAGCCGAATATGACCTGCATCAGAACACGGCGGACGACCCCGGCTATCAGCGGTTTTTGAACCGGCTCTTCCAGCCGGTGAACCGGCTGCTGCCGGTTGGCAGCCGGGGGCTTGATTTTGGTTGCGGGCCGGGGCCGGAGCTGGCCCGGATGTTTGACCGGGCCGGTCACCGGATGAAAGTTTACGATCCCTATTACGCTGCGGATGCGTCTGTATTGGAAGTGCGGTATGATTTTATTACGGCCAGTGAGGTCTTAGAGCACCTGCGGGCCCCGGGGCGGGTCCTGGATAGCCTGTATGCCGGCCTGAAACCCGGTGGTCTCCTCGGGATGATGACCGGGCTGGTCAAAGACCGGGCGGCCTTCTCAAAATGGCATTACATCCGGGACCCTACCCACATCTGCTTTTTCTCACCGGAATCATTTCAGTGGCTGGCTGACAAGTGGAAAACCGAAATCCAGATAATCGACAACCGGATCGTTTTGATCAGGCGGGGTGAGGTCGGGGCGATCTAATTTTGAATTAGACTCTCCGCTTCAGGCTTTGCTGGCGGCTCTGCTTCGCATCAGGAAAAACTCAATGCCGAAGCCAATCATTGTAATCAGGGCGGCCAACCAGAATGAGACCCGATACGCGAAGGCTTCCTCGGTGCCGGTGGCGACCAGTCGATCAATGACCGGGCCGGCGATAAAGGTTCCGGCCAGCCCCCAGCTGAGAAAAAAGGTGGCGTTGAAGAGGCCGAAAAGCCGTGCCCGGTTCTCGGGCGGGATCAGGATGGAGGCGCAGGCGTAAGAAGAGGAGAAAATCAGGACCTCTGATATGCCGCGGGCGAAGTTGGCCAGGTAGAGCAGCGGCAGGCTGGCGGTGGTGGCCATTGCGGCCAGGGCGAAAATTGTGAGGGCGGTTCCGGCCAAAAGCGCCAGGTCATCTCCAGTTCTCTTCGTTATCCACCCGGCCAACAGACCGGTGAGCACGATGGCCACGGACTGCATGTTTACGATGTGGCTGAGGGTTGCACTGGATACCGCGAAACCAGCTTCCAGCACGAGATATTGGGGGAAAATCACTGCAATGGAGTTCCGGCCGAAGTTTATAAACGTCATGGCCGCCAGGAAGATGATAAAGACGTGTGCAGAGGTATCTGCGGCCACTTGAGGCCCCCGTGGTTTTTGATCGACTTCGATTTTTATACCGCCTTCGGGAAGGAGCAGCAGCGGGAAGACCGAGACAAGCATCACGCCGGCCGCTACAAAAAACAGCGCACCGCTGTAGAATCCCCAACCCGCATAGGCCAGGCCGTAACCGTCGTATAGAACACCCCCGATCCACACGCCGAGAATACGGCCCAGGCCGCCCACGGAGGAGAGGTTTCCCTGGACTGCGCTGCGGTTGGCGGCCGGATATAGATCCGAAATCAGAGCACTCCAGCCCACATTGGACATAGACCAGAAGATTTCAATGATCGACAGGCCGATTATAATGACGTAACCGGCTGCCATGGGAGAATTCGGGAGCGTGTGCGCATACCAGACCACCAGCGTGCCGACCCCGGCCAGGAGTTCACCGGCGATGATAAACGTGCGGCGCAGTTGCCACCGGTCGGAAAGCGGTCCCCAGGTGAAGGTCTGAAACAGGACATTCATAACCATCGGTCCGGTGGCGAACAGGGTGGTCTCGGTGACACTCAGGCCGAAAAAATGGCGCAGGTAGATGGTCAGAAAACTGTAAAACAAACCCCGGCGAAACATGGCCAGCATCTGGAAAGACGATAAGCCTATGAAATTTCGTGTTTTCTGATCTGGAAGACGTATCAAAACAGTGCCATTGTGAGAGTCGGGTTAGGACAGCTGATCTGCATCACTCTAAACAGTTTTACACGTATTGCAAGCCTCAGCCGTAAACCTTGTTTTTCTTGATTTAATTCCCTGCGGGTTATATGGTGCCTGACTTGACAGTCGCAACATTAGAAATTGCTCAGGAGGATGCATGCAGCGCACGTTATTACTCACGGTTATTCTTGCTTTGAGTTTTTTTACCGGTTGCCAGGAATCAACCGGCAATGTCTACTTTATCATGTTTGAAAGCACCCCGAATATTTTTGGCAACCAGATTTATGCCCGGGGAGTCCCGGTTGGAGAAATCGTCGCCACGGAAACTGCTGGAAACGGTGTTGCGCGCCTGGCTGTTGTCGTCGAAGGCGAGCACAGGGCTTTTATGCTGGACAGCACCGCTTTTTATGTTTCTTCCGGCCGCCTCACCTATGCGGCCCTGGCCGGATACGGCAATCCGGTTGAACCCGGTGCAAAAATGTTGGGATTCGGATCCAGCCTGGCCCTGAGCTGGTTTAAAACCAAAAACATATTGACCCAGACACCCCGTGCCGCCTCAGAACAGGCCGGCAAGCTGTTTGAATCCTTTGAGGCAAGTGCCTAAAGTGAACTAAGGTTTGAAGTGATCTTTAGTCATTTCAAACTCATCGGTGTTGTGTCGTAAGCCCTTTCAAGGGACCACCCAAAGCCTTCCCTCTGGGCTATCTTTACTTTCAGGCGTTGCCCTTCAAGCCGATATCCGCGGCCACCGTACGCATACCCATAATCGTATCGGTAATCAGATCCGGGATTTCAACCCCTAACATTTCTGCGCCCCGGGCAATGATTGAGCGGTCCACCCCGGCTGCGAAACGTTTGTCTTTCCATTTCTTTTTTACCGATTTGGTTTTCATATCAAGCACGCTCTTGGAAGGTCTGACCAGGGCGCTGGTGGCCACCAGGCCGGTCAGTTCATCGATGGCATAGAGCGTCATTTCGAGATTGGTTTCGGGTTTAACATCCGAACAGATACCCCAGCCGTGACTGACTACCGCCCGGATATAATCCGCGGGCCAGCTATTTTCTTCAAGGATCTCTTTTGTCTTGGCGCAGTGCTGATCAGGAAACTGCTCATAGTCCAGGTCGTGGATAAGACCTATGACACCCCATTTTTCCTCGTCCGCACCGTTTTTTTTAGCCATGTAGCGCATGACCCCTTCTACGGCCAGGGCGTGTTTCACCAGGCTGGCGGATTTGTTGTACCGGGTTAAAAGGGCAAACGCTTCCTCTCTGGTAGGAATGTGGGTATCCATCGTCATCCTCCTGTCTGTTATTGTGTGCAACCCGAAACGGCTTATTGAAACTCAATTAATTCTTACCGGGCGGTATGGCGCTACGCCTATCACACTAATTGCTAAAAGGCAAAAGCCAGCGCTGGCCGGGAAGGTTCCGGGAGGGTTCGGGCGGTGGGAGCTTTTCAGCCCGGGGCGGCTATCCGCCGCGCCCGGGCAGGGGGTTATTTCTGGAGGATCTGGGCGTCGAGTTTGTTGGCAATCTCCAGGGATGAATTTAGCGCGTCGTTGATATTAAAAAGTTGAATTTTGAAAGTTTTCAGGGAAGCCGGTGTGGCATTGATGGCATTGCCACTGCTAAAGAGAGACTGCAGGTTTTTTGCCCGGTCTGAAAGTTCATCGAGCTTGACAGCAAAATCGCCGATTTCACTGGCCCACTTTTGACGATCTTCCGCATTAAAAGCCACCAGAGTGTTGCCCATTCCTTCCATGAGCGCTTCGATACCATAATCCTTGGGGTCGAGGTTGATTTCGTACATTTGGGCCTCCTTGTTCAAAACTTGAGAAAGTAACCTTAAAATGCTGCGGAATCAGGGCGCTATGGGGTGTGGGGATTGGGGGAGGGCGTCCTGATTCCGCTACCGCACTGCGGTAAACTATAGAATCTTTCTGATATAGTTCCGTAATACTACAAAATTTGTGCCATAACGATTTATTTCTTGTATGTTATGATAATCAGGCTGGTTAGACGCGGTGGGCCCATCTCACAGGAACCATTTAGTATAAATAATTAGACATAGGATGTACAGCTGGGTGGCAATTATAGTTCATGTGGTTAAGCTATTGACTAAAACCGTTTAGTGGGTAAATATACAGCATATTTTTGAGGGGTTAGCAGTGATGCGCCCGTCAGGTTTGGCCGCAGGACAGACCAGCGGCACTTTGCAAACAATTGGGGTTTTATATTTTGAAACTGGTACTGGTTGTAAACCCATATTCCCGGGGCAGGGTGCCCCGCGCAGATATTGCCCGGGTTCGGGAAAAATTGGAAGCTGCCCGATATAAAGTCGATTTGTATGTCACACAGTACCACGGTCATGGCGTACGTCTGCTGGATGAATTGCCGCTGTCCCAATACGATGCGGTGGTGGCCATGGGTGGCGATGGGACCAATTTCCAGGTCATCAACGCCGTTCTGAACAACTGCGCAGGTCGGAAGCCACCCATTATCGGCCTCATTCCCGTGGGGCGGGGGAACTCTTTTGCACGGGATTTGAACCTGTTTTCCATCGATGACGGCCTGAATGCCATTATCCGGCGACAGATCCGCCCCGTGGATGTCTGCAGCTTTTCCCAGGGCAGCCGGATCTGGTATTTTGTCAACCTTATGGGCTTCGGCTTTGTGACCGATGTGGCCGCGACGGCGGCCCGCTTTCGTCGTGCGGGCGATTTGAGTTATATCCTGGGGGTCTTTCACCGAGTTTTGGGATTGAAGACCTATGACATGGTGCTGGATATCGATGGCCAAATGATTGCCGGGCCAAACTGTTTTGTTGAATTCTGCAATTCAAGATATACCGGCGGTGATATGCTGATGGCGCCTGCGGCGCAGATTGATGACGGCTGGTTTGATGTGGTGGTCGCCGGGCCCCTGGGGCGGATCAGCCTGATTGCGACCTTGCCGAAACTATTCAAGGGCCGTCACGGCGAGAACCGGGCCGTACGATTTTACCGGGGCCGACAAGCCCGGGTCCAGACAACGCCGGTAAAAAATTTGCTGCCCGACGGGGAACTTTTCGGCAGTACCCCCACTCATATAGGCATATTGCCACGGTGCGTGGACTATTTTTATGACCCCATACCTTAAAGCCATACTCCCTGAATTCGCTGGCGGCAGCCGTGAGCCGGGAATTGAACCAAACGGGGTGACAAAATGACTTTTCTAATGCTTATGCCGACCCTGCAAACGTCTGCCTGGGAAAAGCGAATCCGGGCGGCAGAGCCCGGAATTGATTTACGGATCTGGCCTGCGGTTGGATTGTGTGAGGATATTGAATTCGCACTGGCCTGGCGGCACCCCCACGGTGAATTCCGCCGTTTTCCGAATCTGAAGTGCATTGCGTCGATAGGGGCCGGCGTGGACAATATTCTCCTTGACGCCGAGCTGCCGGCGGGGATACCCGTCACCCGGATTGTCGAAGACTCCATGGCCCAGTCCATGAGTGAATATGTAGTCTTGAGCGTATTAAATTACTGCCGCCAGACACGGTTCTTCAGGGAACAGGAGTTTCAGGCCCGGTGGCAGCCTGCGATCCCGAAGCTGGCCGGTCGGGAGACCATTGGTATCCTGGGCCTGGGGCAGCTCGGGTTGGACGCAGCCCGCAAGCTGACAGCCCTTGGCTTCAAAGTGGCCGGGTGGCGGCGGTCTGACCGTCCGGCGAAGGGCGTGGCGACGTTCAGCGGCCCGGAGCAGCTCAATGTCTTTCTGGCCCAAAGCCGTATCATCATCAACCTGCTGCCATTGACTGCTGAAACAGACAGCATTCTGGATCGGCACCTCTTCCGGCAGCTGCCTAAAGGGGCCTACCTCATCAACGTGGCCCGGGGCGAACATCTGGTGGAAGCGGACCTTCTGGCCGCCATCGATTCGGGTCGGCTTTCCGGGGCCTGCCTGGACGTTTTTCGGACCGAGCCTCTGCCGGAAGACCATCCTTTCTGGCAGCACCCGGAAATTACCGTGACGCCGCACATCGCCAGCCTCACCAACCCGGCTGCGGTTATTCCCCAGATCCTGGAAAACTACCGGCGGGTGAGAGCCGGCCGCAAAGTCTTAAACCCCGTTGACAGACTGCAGGGATATTAAGATGCAGCCCTGGCGTAAAGGCTGAATCTGTCAACACCACAACGATGCCGTAAGGCTTGCCCATAGTGAGGAAATCCATGATTTACAGATTGTGGGTGTGTTTCATTAGCCGGACTTTCATCAGGCATATTTGCTTTCTAAGACGGGGGAAACAGTGTGAATATCGGCACACTGTCTCTACAGGTAAGGTTCAAAAAGCCTTTCGAAGCTACTCAAATCTATCATGGCGCTGGGGCAGCTAAAACTTTGTGCAAAACAATCCAGCGTGATGATGGCGTTCAAGCTGGAGTCCTTGGTCACAATCGTCTTAAGTCTTTTTAAGAAATCTCTATTTACAGTGCTGATATTTTTATAAATTTTAAGAAGGCCCTTAAATTCTAAATCGGGTGGCGTATTCATTTTGTGAACAAAGAACTGGGCCAGCATATACATGGACAGAACGCGATATTCAGTCTCTTCAACAGATGCAAAGGGCAGGTGAAACCTGACCATGGGCTGCAGCTTTTTTAAAATCGGGCAGCCGCTGGCGGCCATGCAGGCTCCCACCAGGGAACTGAGTGTCTCCTGGACGGGTCCTTTTCGCGAGTATACGCGTTCTTCCGTTTCAATATGGGTTTCGACCATCTCATATGAAAACACATCCCCGAAATTTTGAATGATGTCGAGCATGCTGATGGCGGTGGGACAGTACATGTTGCGCTCCGGGTCCAATGGGCACACCTCACATTGATGCTGGGTGAGAATGGTCCATTCCGGGAGTTCATCCTTTTCAGGGTTGATAACCTCCATGGTTTGATTGTTCAGGATAAGGGTGAACGTTTTTTCAAGCCCGTCTTCAAACCGCAAGACATACTTTATGGTCATGGTTTCGGTTGGATCCATTTCAATGGCACCCCCTTTTGCGCAAAACCCGCAGGCCAGAATATCAGTTGAATTGAATTTCGTGCCGTATGAATTTGTAGTTGCAGTACATCGCCAGCATAACAATGGCGTTGAATTAATGCAATCTAAGTTCCGGGAATTATGGTTTCTTCTTACCCCAAGGCGCGCATAATGATGTGCCTGCCGGGGATTGAGGAGAGTTTGGGGGACGCAATTTTTTTCGCAGGGAAATGTTAATCAGGCCCCCATCCATTAACGGCCAATTTCATAAATTTAGGCGTCCGACTTAAACTTTAATCCCCGAAATACTTCCTGGTATTCCTGCGGTTTAAATCTTAGCCGGCCTTGAACTTGACCAAATTAACCATTTCTGAAGGGCACGGGCGGGTTTGGCATTACAAAATGAAATTACCTGTTTTTTTCTTTCTTCCGGGAATACATGAACAGGTAGACCTTGTGCATGACCCACGCATCCACCGGGCCGATGCTTTTGGCGCCGCCGAGAAACTCGGCTTCGATAAAGGCCCTGCAGGCCTTTTCAAGGACCAGGGCGGCGGTGACGGCCTCTTCCAGGGTGCGGCCGAGAGTGACGGCGCCGTGGTTGGCGATGAGGGCGGCATAACGGCCCTTGAGAGCTTTTACCGTTGTCTTGACGAGCTTCTTTGTATTGGGCAGAGCATAATCGGCACAACGGACACTGGGGCCGAGAATCTGGGCCTGGTCATCCAGGATGGGCGGTACCTCACGCCGGGCCGCCGCCACTGTGGAGGCATGGGGTTGATGGGTGTGGATGACGGCATTGACCTCTTTACGGGTCTGGTATATCCGGGCATGGAGCTTTTTTTCCGAGGAGGGTTTGATGTCTCCAAGTGCCTCCATGCTGTGGTAATCCATGACCACAATATCGTCCGGGGCAAGGTCTTCATACCGCCGCCCGCTGGGGGTGATGGCCATAAGCCGGTCGTCGATCCTCAGACTACAGTTACCCCAGGTCCCTTCCACGAGACCCCTTTCCAGTAATTGTTGCCCGGCTGCGGACACCTGTTCTTTTTCGCTCTTGAAATTTTCCATTAGACGCCCTCTATATTTTGAAACACTTTTTCAAACCGGGCCAGGGCATCATCGATGATTTCATCGGTGTCCGCGGCACTGGTGTAGAGCCGCGACCCGGCCAGGGTGACGAGCCCTGCAGCCATATAGGCGGCCCCCATCTCCTCCATGACCTCCTTGCGGGCATGAATCTGCTTGATCGTTCCTGGGATTTTCCAGGGGCGCTCCCAGGGGATGTGAAAGAGCATGGTGCCCACCGTTTCCAGGTGGCAGACCGACCCCTGGTTAAAGGCCACAAACGGCAGGTCATATTTTTGAATCAGTCCCTCCAGGCCCCGGGTCAATCTGTCTCCCGCACGTCCCGCTTTGACCGGCGCATTGGTTTTCTCGATTTCGCACAGGGTCAGGTAGCCGGCTGCAGAACTCAGGGGGTTGGCGGCCATGGTGCCGCCCACCAGTGCCTTTTTGGCCCCGCTCTGGATTCCAGCCGCCAGGTAGGCCATATACTTGCGCTTGCCGCCCAGGCCGCCGGCGGAAGGATAGCCACCGGCAATTATTTTCCCAAACACCGTCAGGTCAGGGGTGACATCGAAATACCCCTGGGCGCCGCCCATACCTATCCTGAAGGCCGTGACCACCTCGTCAAAGATCAGCAGCGCACCGTAGCGATCGCACAGCTGTCGGACCTGGGCGTTGAAGTTCCGGTCCAGGGGGCGGGTACCGCTTTCGGGTCCGATGGGTTCCATGAGGACAGCCGCGGTGCCACCCCTGAACTTATTGCGCCAAAGTGTTTTTTCAAGGTCCTTGATGTCGTTGGGGAAAAATTCCTGGGTATATTTAAAGCAGTTTTTGGGTACCCCGTGGGCTTCCAGGTGCTTGATCCCGGGCAGGCGGATGCCGTAGGCCAATTGGTCACTCCAGCCATGGTAGGCCCCGCCCATTTTCAGCACATATTTTTTTTTGGTGGCCAGGCGGGCAATGCGGATAGCAGCCATGTCGGCCTCGGTACCGGAACCCAGCATCCGGAACATGTCCACTCCCTGCATGTGTTGAACCACTTTGCGGGCCAGTTTGAGTTCGTACTCATGAAAAAGCCCGGTGGCCGGACCGCAGGTATTGAGCAGGTCGATGACCTGTTCCCGGATGGTGTCCGGGTTGCTGCCCAGCAGGGTGGGGCCGCCGGCCTGGAGGAAATCAATGTACCGGTTGCCGTCCAGGTCTTTGAGGTAGGCTCCCCGGGCTTCGGTAAAAACAAGGGGGAAGGGGTGGTTAAAAGCCAGGTTGTGCTGGACGCCGCCCGGTATAAATTCCCGGGCCTCAGCAATCTGGGTTTTAGAGGCTGTGCAGCGCTCATTAAAGTAGGTCAGGTACACTTCGCGGGCCTCTTTGGTCAGCCTGCGGATAGGCTGGGTGATCAAGGCATTCAGGCGTTTCATGATCAACCGGGTGTCATGATATTCTTGTATGGCAAAGTTTTCTCGGGCGCCAGGCTCGCCTGTCGGGACCGTGATCGGGTTCATATGTTTACCTTTCCCTTCAGATTCAGGTTGTATCTTCACTGTTGCAGCTTTTATTCGCATCCGTAAACGAGTACTTCGGAGCGGGGAAATTTTGGCAGTCAATAATTGTACTGACCAGTCAGTATATAAACAACCAAATTGCGTCGCAGTTGTCAAGAAAAAAATTACTATCAATAACAGGGTGTTGTCGGAAGCGTGGGAAAATGGTATCTTGAATTTGAGATGAATTCATAAAATTCACTTGATTGTACTGACCGGTCAGTATATGGTTTTTGTTTTATAGGGGGTGCGCATGCTGCAATCCAATCTCATTATGGCCTACGACATTGGCACCACCGGTGCGAAAACCTGTCTTTTCAGGTTGGGCCCGGAACTTGAGCTCATTGATTCCGAGGTGGTGGGGTATCCCCTGCTGACCACGCCGGATGGGGGTTCCGAGCAGAGGGTAGAGGACTGGTGGCAGGCCATCGGCGAGGGCTCGCAGGCCATTTTGTCACGGACCGGGTGTTCCCGGGACAGTATCCGGGCGATATCTTTTTGTTGCCAGATGCAGGCCTTGATTCTGGTGGATAAAGCAGGGAATGCCATCCGAAATCCCATGGGGTACATGGATGGACGGGCTACCCGGGTGTTCCAGGAAAAATTTGCCTGCGGGTTCCCGCGGATTGAAAACCTGCATGCCCGCAAGCTCCTGACAACCCTCTATATTACCGGCGGTGCGGCCGCCACAGCCAAAGACCCCTTGTGGAAATACCACTGGGTCAGGGAAAACGAACCCGAAAATTTCGCCCGGACTTACAAATGGCTGGATGTCAGAGATTATCTCGCGCTGCGCTGTACCGGCAATTTTGCCATGACCCGGGATTCTGCCAATTTAACCTTTTTGTACAATACCCGCCCGGGGTGCGAGGGGTGGTCTCCCCATTTGTGCCGCCTGTTTGAGGTGGACCCGGAGCACCTTCCCCGGGTCCAGGACGCTGCCGAGATGTCCGGACAACTCACGGCACGGGCGGCCGCAGACCTCGGGCTCTCCGCGGGTACGCCGGTATTCGGCGGGGGCGGTGATGTCACCCTGATCTCATTGGGCAGCGGTTGTGTGGATCTGCACGATACCCATGTCTACGTGGGCACGTCCGGCTGGGTGGTGGCCAACGTGGACAAACGGATGGTGGATTTGCAGAATTTTATTGCTTCCATTGCCGGGGCCATACCGGGTCATTATAACTATGTGGCCGAGCAGGAGACCTCGGGCATTTGCCTCCAGTGGGTCCGGGACCACCTGGCTCTGGATGCAATCGGCGTCTACCTGGACGGCACTGAGGACACGCCGGATGTCCTGGAAAACAACCACCTGTATGATTTGATGAACCGGAAGGTTGCCGAAATTGAACCGGGATCGGGCGGCGTGATTTTTGCGCCCTGGCTGCATGGCAACCGGGCTCCCCGGGAGGACCCTTATGCACGGGGCATGTTTTTCAACATCGGGCTCCAGACCGGCAAACGGGCTCTGATCAGGGCTGTGCTTGAGGGGATTGCCTTTCACAAACGGTGGATGCTGGAGGCTATCGAAAAGAAGGTTCCCCGGCAGGAGACGCTTCGACTGGTGGGGGGTGGGGCAAAGTCCACAGCTTTGTGCCAGATCATGGCAGACATCACCGGTCACCACATAAAGGTGCCCGAGGACCCCCAGAATGTGGGGGCTGCCGGGGCGGCCATTGTCTGCGCCCTGGGGCTCCAGATGATTTCGTCTGTCCAGGCGGCCAAACCGCTCATTCGGATTGAATCGACCTACTCTCCCGATCCCGGAGCACAGGCGGTCTATGCGCGGATGTTCCCGGTATTCAAGAAATTATACAAACAGAACAGAAAGCTGTTCCGGGAACTTAATGCGGCCTGAATTTTGGAAAGGGTCTGCCTGCGGATTTGTCCGGCAGATCTGATCAATCTGTCCTGGACCGGGCCAGGCCCCGGGTAAGA
This sequence comes from uncultured Desulfobacterales bacterium, assembly GCA_964636125.1. Taxonomy (GTDB): domain Bacteria; phylum Desulfobacterota; class Desulfobacteria; order Desulfobacterales; family CAJINA01; genus CAJINA01. The sequence goes on from CAZWPX010000001.1 coordinate 91,413, forward strand.
ATTGTAAAGACGGTCTCAATGATCTCTTCAAGGGGGTGATCATCCGGATTTTCCAGGTGGTGGCTGCAAAGGGTATCAATGATGCCGACACAGGCCAACGCCGAGAGGTGCGAGTGCAAAGGGCGGATATAGCCCTTTGCCTGACCATATTGAAGCCGTTCTTCAATAAACGCGTGGAATTTCCGGCGCACGCTTTTAATCTCCACCAGAACGTTGTCATCGATGCCGCTGGACATCTCATTGGCATAGATGCGGGTGACTTCGCTGTTTGCGACATACAGGCGGATCAAGGTGGCCACAATTCCATGAAAATGTTCCTGAAAGGGCAGGTCTGACTCTATTTCCGATTCGATGGTTTCCATGATCTGGTTGAGGCCCTGGGTGACGGTAGCGGCGAACAACTTGGCTTTGCTCGCATAATTGTAATACAGGGTGCCCTTGGCAACCCGGGCCATCTGGGCGATCTCATCCATTTTGGCCTGATGAAATCCTTTTTGGGAAAAGACAATACTGGCCGCAGCGATGATTTTGTCTTTTTTCAGTTTGTTTTTCATAATCGGTATGCTTGTGAACAGCTTGAAATTATATTCAATTTAAATGTTTCTGCATGAAGTTCAAAATATATTAGAGGGAAGATTCGCTGTCAATGGAAAAACTGACCGGTCAATACAAAATTGACGATATCCCGCTTTCTGAATCCCAAACTGCCGGTCCGGAAAAGCGGCCTGGCCATGCTGTGTTGAAGGCTGCTTTTTTTGATAATGATATTATTTCTTTGCAGAGTTGTTTTTTACCGGCTGGATTACAGATTGCTTGCCGCGCAGGGAATATATCAATTCCACGAAAGTACTTTGATATCAACAGGTTGTCACAGGCTCCAAAATCCGTACAATCTGTCGGCAACAGTTTTCGGAAAGCCAATACCCCGCCGGCTCTTTACCCGTCCTGATCAAACAGCTGCTGTATCGTCCCTGGAAGCTCGGATGATCGGATTATCATCAGGCTGTTGTCGGGAAGCCTGATTTCAAGACGGCTGGCATGCAGGCCCAGGCGGTTGAAATTGTGGCGCGTGGTGAGAAACTGCAGGGCCCGCTTAGAACCATAGCGGTGGTCCCCGACAACCGGGTGGCCGGCCAGTTTCGCGTGCCGGCGGATCTGGTGTTTACGTCCGGATAAAGGCCGGCACTCCGCCAGGGTATAGTGGGTACTGTGAGCGCAGGGGCGCACAAGCGTTTGGCAGGCTTTGCGGGAGCCCCTTCCCCGGGGATCTTTTCTGCCTCCGGAGGCTTTGGAAAGGGACCATCGCCAGTCTATCCAGAGCTTGTGTCTGTCACTTTGCTGGAGATGACCATGCAGCAGGGCCGTGTAGGTTTTTTCTACTTTGCGGGCTTCGAATTGAGCTGCGAAATGACGTAGCGTGGGTCGTTCACCGGCCAGCAGCACGATTCCGCTGGTTTCACGGTCCAGTCGGTGGACTGCGCTCAGGCGGTTTTCTGGATCCAGACCGGTGGCAGCCTGCAGGTCGGCGTCTTTCTGAAGGTGCGCGGACAGGTGCGTGCAGAGGTCCTGACCCGGGTCATTGTGAATACTCATGCCGGCGGGCTTTTCCACTGCCAGCCAGCCGTGGCCGGACGCCAGGATTTTAAGCGGTTCCATTTTCGCAGTTTGCTTTTTCATATCTTTTTTGAAATACAAGTATTTTTCAACTGTACATGTTTTGCTTCGGGATGGCCATATGAGAAAAGTACTTGTCTTGATTTTAGCCGCAGCCGTGTGCCTTGCCGGCACCGCAGCACTTACCTGGGCGGCTGGCATCAACCATTCCGACCTGGGGATCATTGGCCGGAAGATTTACGCCAACGAGTGCGGCTCGAATCCTGACAATCTTATCACCTGGAATCGGGGCGAAGCCTTTATTTCCCTCGGAATTGGTCATTTTATCTGGTATCCCCGGGGCAGCAGCGGCCCCTATACGGAAAGTTTTCTATCTTTTGTCCAGTATGCGGCCCACCGCCAGGCCAGATTGCCGACTATGCTGGCTGGCCGGCCGCTGCCTGGCTGCCCCTGGCCGGATCGGGCGACGTACTTGAAATTTAAGGAATCCGAAGAGACCCTTGCCCTGCGGCGCTTCCTGGAGGACACCATTGCGCTGCAGACCCGGTTTTTACTCATTCGCCTGGATCGGGCGCTGCCCCGGATGCTCAAAGCGGCACCCGCCAGCCGGCGGCTGGAGATAGAAAAGACGTTCTACCAGGTTGCCCGCACCGCCCGGGGACGCTATGCGCTGGTGGACTATGTCAATTTCAAGGGTGAAGGCATCTCTCCGTCCGAACGCATCGGCGGCTCGGGGTGGGGGCTGCTCCAGGTCCTGGCTGATATGAATCCTTCCCAAAGCCTGGTCGGCGCTGAAGCCGAGTTCGCCGCCGCGGCTGAAAGGGTCCTGACCCGTCGGGCCAATGCGGATCCGCGCCCGTTTGTCAAAGCAAACTGGCTGCCCGGCTGGACTCGGCGAGTGCGAACATACGCAGGGCCTTGAGGTGATAACCCGAGGGCATATTATTCTTAAAAGGTGCACAGCGGCCAAGCACCTCCCGTAGGGGCAGGATACATTGTCTTGAGAGGGTTTCTTTGTTTCCGTGCTCCTCAGAATGACAGGTAGAAAATATCCTACAAATCAGCAAAGCGAAGCGCCCGCCAAATTCAAAGTTGAACGTTCGAAGTTGAATGTTGGATGTTCAGTTTTTTGGAGGGGGGCTTCTAATCGTCGAATCGTCCAATTAGCTTCACTTCTCTCTCCAGTGTCACGCCGAATTCTGATTTTACCCTGGCTTCTATGAATTGGATCAGGGCGTAAACATCGGCCGCCGAGGCCGTACCCGTGTTTATGATGAAACCCGCGTGTTTGGGGCTGACCCTGGCACCGCCTGATTTTTTGCCCTTGAGTCCGGCGGCTTCTATGAGGGCCCCGGCATAGTGGCCGTCCGGGCGTTTAAAAACACTGCCGCAGGAGGGACATGAGAGCGGTTGCCGGGCAGCTCGCCGGGTCAGGGTGGCTTCCAGCTCTTTTTGCACGGGTTCGCAGGCGCCCGGGAGCAGATCGAAACAACAGCGGGTGATGATGATATTTTCGAGGCCCGGAGCCTGGCGGTAGTTAAAACCAATCTCTGTGCCGGCGGCGACAAAAGGCTGGCCATCGGCATAACACCCGTGGACGGTCCGGGTGACCGCTCCAATCTCCTGCCCGAATGCGCCGGCATTCATTTTCAAAGCGCCCCCAACGGTGCCGGGGATGCCCGCCAGGCGTTCCAGGCCGGTCAAGCCTTTTGCGGAGCAGGCCCGGATGAAATCCAGCAGGACGGTTCCGGCCAGGGAACACGCCTGCCCGTTCTCAAACCGCCACCCGGACAGATTGTCTCCCAGGTACAGCGTGACCCCTTCCCAGCCATAGTCGGACACCAGCAGGTTCGACCCCCGGCCGATTACCAGCAGGGGTATTTTTTCAGCGTGCACAATTTTGAGGACGCGGGCGATTCTTGATTCACTGTCGGGGAAAACCATCAGGGCCGTGGGGCCGCCGATGCGATAGGAGGTGTAGGCGGCCAGTGGTTCAGAGACCTTGATCTTGCCCCGGGCGGCTTCGGTGAGCGCCTGGACAATTTTTCCGGGCAGTGTCTGCATACGCACATTAAGAATGAAATTAAAAAAGATGTCAACAGCCCGGCCGGTTTTTCAAGTCTTCTGCACCACCACGCTTCCAGCGGAATAGCCGGCGCCGAAGGAACAGATCACGCCGATGTCGCCGGCTGCCAGGTCCTGGCGATACTTGTGAAAAACGATGATGGAGCCGGCCGAGGCGGTGTTGCCGTATTCATCCAGGACCACCGGGGCTTCAGCGACAGTGGCCTTGCGGCCCAGGACTTTTTCCGCCACCAGGTTGTTCATGTTGATATTGGCCTGGTGCAGCCACAGCCTTTTGGCGGCCGCAACCGGAATGTCCAGTGCTTCCAGGTGAGATTTTATCAACCCGGAGGCGATGGGGATCACTTCCTTGAAAACCTTGGTGCCATTTTGCATGAACAGTTTGTCTGCTTGGCCGATGCCGTCCTCATCTGTTCGGTTGAGATACCCAAAATTGTTGCGCACATTGTTTGAAAACCGGGTTATCATTTTGGTGCCTATAATCTGGAATGATTCAGGAGCTGTGCAGGTCCGGGAATCCTCAATGACCATGGCGGTGCACACATCGCCAAAAATGAAATGACTGTCGCGATCCTTGAAATTCAGATGTCCGGTACAGATCTCAGGATTTACGGTGACGACACAGTTTGCAGATCCCGATTTTATCGTGTCCACGGCGGACTGGATGGCGAATGTGGCCGCCGAGCAGGCCACGTTCATATCATAAGCAAAACCTTCGATGCCCAGCACGTCCTGGATTTCAATGGCTATGGCCGGATAGGCCCGCTGCATATTTGCGCAGGAGACGATCACCGCATCCACATCGGCAGGCTGCTTATTGGCCTGCGCCAGTGCCTCTTTAATGGCGGCCACGGCAATTTCACACTGGATGGATGACTCTGAATCCGGGCGTTCCGGTATCTGCGGGCACATCCTTTCCGGGTCCAGGATGCCCTCTTTTTCCATCACATAGCGGCTTTTTATTCCGGATGCTTTTTCGATGAAAGCGGCGGAGGATGTCTGCAGGGCTTCCCGGGCACCGGATTCAATCTCCCCATGATGTTTTTCATTGTAGCGGGTGACAAAAGTGTTGAAAGAAGCCACCAGTTCATCATTGCTGATGGATTCCGGAGGGGTGAACAGGCCGGTTCCGCTGATGACTATTTTTTTTTCAGTTTGCGTGATCATGGTATTCCCTTGAAAGGTTACAATTTTTAGCGTTAACGGGGCTTTTTATACAAAGCGTATGCCAGTATTGGAATATCTTTTTAACTCTTTATATTTTAAGGATAAATTTTAGTTTGTGGATCAGGGGGCAAAAACTGCACACCGGGAAAACCGGCAATTGGTGTACAGTGCGGCGACACATACCGTACAACCGGGCCCGGCCGGCCGCATGTTCCGGACTGGCTTCGGGCGATTTCATGCCTTGACGGCAGGATTTTCATAGATATACTGACACTATAGCGGTGCGGGCTGTGAAACATAACTGGTGCCCATCCATAAATAGCAAATTTCACCAAATTCGGCGTCTGACTTCTATTTTGCCCTTGCAATACGTCCCTGTATTTCGGTGGTAAACTTTCCGCCATCTTTGTGCCTGGCGAAATTTTCCATTTGTGGACAGACACTGCCCACACATCAGGGGGCGTGTGCATGAAAAAAATTTTGATTGCGGAAGATGACAAAGTCCTCGCTTTGCGCCTGGTCAAGGCGCTGAACAAACACGATCACCTGGATGTGATTGAAGTCGGGGATGGAAAGGCGGCCATTGATGTCCTGGGAAAACACCATATCGCCCTGTTGGTCACGGATTTACATATGCCCGAAGTCGATGGTTTTATGCTCCTGGCGCATGTCAGTGAACATTATCCGGTGATCCCCTGCTTTGTAATGACGGGTTTGGAAACACCCAAAGTCAAACCCAAGCTGCCCCGGGACCTGATCCGGTTTTTCCCCAAACCCTTTGAGATCGAAAACCTGGTTCAGGCCGTGATCAAGACGGTTGCAAGGGATATTCCCAGGGGGGTTTTGCGAGGGATCTCCGTGGCCAATTTCTGCACAATGATAGAGATGGAAAAAAAGACCTGCCTCTTCGAAGTGCAGCCGGAAGGTGAAGAGCGGGGGCTGCTCTACTTTGACAGGGGCAATCTCTATGACGCGAAGTTTACAGGTTTGAAAGGCGAAACTGCGGCCATTCAGATTCTGGGCTTTGAAAAGGCCGCCTTCAAATTCAGGCATTTCCCGGAAAAAAAGATTCCCCGGCGGATAAAGAAGAGCCTGTGGGCACTCATTGAAGAGGGGGTCTCCAGCAAGGCTGAGTTTGACGAAATTGATTGGGGTGAGATAATTGAGGTCGATGAAGACGCGTGACCTGGTGGGAGGAAAATGCAGCTGATCATAGAAATAGTTATCCGGGCTGTTGAAATTCTGACAATCGTTGCCGGTGCAGCCGGGGTCCTGGTTTCGCTGGCCCTGTTGCTGTCCCCCAATACGATTCAGGCCGTCAATCAGGCTCTGAACAAAAAAATACTGAGTGAAAACCAGCTGATCGCTTTGAACGCCACGGTGAGGTCGGAACCCTTAGTGTTGCGGCACCATGTTGCCTGCGGGGGGGTGCTCGTGGCCGGTTCGGTTTTTATCCTGTTGTTTCTTTTCCTGCACTCCCTGGTGCCGTCAGGGTTTGGCTTCTTTGTGGACCTGTCCCTGGAGTTTTCAATCATCCTGGGTAAAACGGCCGGAATTACAGGGTTTGCAGCCGGCGCACTCCTGTTTTTTTCCCCGGCGAAGTTTAAAGCCCTGGGTCAAAAAGTAAACGTCTGGATTGAAACCGGGGCGGTTTCGCACTCACTTGACACCCTTTCTGTGGATGTGGATTCTGTGTTTATCAGGCACCCTTTTGTCTGCGGCCTGCTGGGGTTGACCTTGTCAACAGCCCTGATATTCATCTCTGTCATGAACTTCCTGGGGACTTCCACCAACATGGGAGGACATTTCTAGGAGAAAGTTTCGCTTCCCTTGTGTCCCCCTTATTGAATTTAAGGAGCAACCCCATGATTACCCACGTTGTGATGATGAAGTTCAAAGACGGTGTCAGTGAACAGGAAATAATGGATTTGGAGGCCAGTTTTGATGCCCTGCCTGAGAAAATAACCGAGATTCAAAGTTATGAATTTGGACGGGACCTGGTGGGGTCGGAACGATCCTACGATTTCGCCCTGGTATCCGTATTTGCCAACCTGGAAACCCTGAGGCAGTATCAAACCCACCCGGCGCACCTGATGGTCGGGCAGACGCTGGGGAGGCTGTGTGAGAATATCCTGGCCGTTGATTTTGAAGCCTCCAAGCTTCCCGAAGTAAAAAGTGAGTCTGATCCGTATGGGGATCCCTGGAAAAATCCCAAACTGTTTCGACCAGCCTGATTCTGTGCCTATGAAAAGGGACGTGAGAACATTTGACAAACGGAAAATTATATATTAATATCATATAGATATAATAATCATCGGTAAACTTCCAGCTTTGCTGGAGAGACTGTCGGAGGTTGACAATCCCGGTATATAACAAGTCGTTGCGGTGATGATTATTAAAAATTACTCTGGAACAGCCGGATGGATGTATTGCAAAGTGCTATTTTGCCTGGAGTTTCTTTAATAATGCCGAAAAGAACAGTGAAGGCCCCCTTAACAAAAGGATACCGCCATGCAAGCTGGTGACAGTCCGGCCCCGGATGCCCCCGTCTATGAACAGTTGATAGATAAAATTAAGACCTTGACAGCCGGGCAGCAGACCGAATTGCTGGCCCTGATTGATGACCGCTGGGGAGTGAAATCTCGCCAGGACGATCGCAAGGACTTTTTCATGACGGTGGATTATGTGGTGGCCGGGCGTTACTATCGAGACTTTATCCAGGACATGAGTGATGGCGGGGTTTTCATTAAAACCCGCCAGAATTTTGAACCCGGCCAGGAGATTCTCATGACCTTCATGTCTCCGGATCAGCAAAAACCGTTTAAGATCCCCGGGGAGATCATGCGCACGCTGGAAAACGGCATCGGCATCCGGTTTAAAAAAGAGAGTCCGGTCCAGGCCGAGACCATCGCCGCCCTGGTGAGCCAGATTCACGCCAGCGGGGATGCCGGATAGGACTTGGAAAAGAGAGCCTTGACAGCTGCCGGACTATCCATTATGGTCCGGCAGATTTAAACCAAACAGGCAAACAATAACGATGACGTTTGAAAACACAACAATCTGGTGCTGGTGGTGGCAAACCTGCGAAAAGGGGAGACGCCGTCCGGATTGATCTGTTGTAATCATTAGAAGATAACCATAAGGACCGTGAGCCCCAAAGCTCACGGTCCTTTGCTTTTTAAGGGGCTGCGAAGTGACGGCAGCCCCTTTTATTTTTGATACCCAATGCGGTCTTATCACTGAACAAGGAGGATACATGCTGATTGTAATGAGTAACACTGCGAGCCCGGCGGAAATTGACGAAGTCGTAGGCGTTGTTGAGCGCAATGACTGCAAAGCGCGGCCCATACCGGGTGGTGACCGGGTGTCTATCGGCGTGCTGCATAACAAAGGCCCCCTGGACGCGGCCTTGTTTCTCGGGCTGCCGGGCGTTAAGGATGTGATTCCGGTGACCCGGCCCTACAAGCTGGTCAGCCGGGAGTTCAAGCCGGAAGATACCATCGTCTCGGTGGGGGGGGTGGACATCGGTAACGGGAACATGACCATGATAGCCGGGCCTTGCGCGATTGAAAGCGAGGACCAGGCCATGACCATCGCGCGGCTGGTAAAAGCGGCTGGGGCATCTGTCTTTCGGGGCGGCGCCTTCAAGCCGCGGACGTCACCCTATTCATTTCAGGGGCTGGGTGAAGAGGGCCTTCAGATCCTGGCCCGGGTCAGGGAAGAGACCGGTATGCCGGTGGTCACTGAGGTGATGGATGAACAGACGTTCGGGCTGGTCGAACAATATGCGGATATCGTCCAGATCGGCACCCGCAACATGCAGAATTACAGCCTGTTGAAACGCGCGGGCAAATCTGCCCGGCCGGTTTTCCTGAAAAGAGGCATGGCCGCCACCATCGACGAGTGGTTTATGGCCGCGGAATATATCATGGAGGGCGGCAACCACAACGTAATCCTCTGCGAGCGGGGCGTGCGGACCTTCGTCAGCCACAGCCGCAACACTTTGGACATTTCCGCAATTCCTTATGTCCGTAATGAAAGCCACCTGCCGATTATTATCGACCCCAGCCACGCTGCAGGGCGCAGGGGCCAGGTTATTCCGCTCAGCCGGGCTTCCGTGGCCGGGGACGCCCACGGGCTCATGGTGGAGGTGCATCATCAACCGGAAAAGGCGCTCAGCGATGGCGCCCAGTCGCTCTATCCGGAACAATTTGCGACCCTTTGCAGCCAGGTACGGGAAATTTTCCGGATCATGCATGGATAATAATCATCGGTAAACCTCAGGCTTTGCTGGGGAGACTCCCGGAGTTTGACAGTTCCGGGATATAACGAACTGCTGATGTGATGATTATTATAAAATGTGCCAAGCCTGTGGGGCAGGCAATCTGTTTACACGGCGTTTTGGTTTTCTGCCGTTTGTCTGCAGCTTGTACGACCCGGGAAATTGTGGTAAGAAAAATTGCTATGAAAACAACCAACTATCCAGACATAGCGTTAATCGATTCGATCTTTCACCCCACTGATTTTTCACCGCAAAGCCACGCCGCCTTTGCCCATACCCTGGCCATTGCCGTGGCCGCCAAGGCCAAGCTGACCATCATGCATGTGGCTGCGGACAGCCGTGGCCGCCAGAAATTTCCCTCCATCCGCGACACCCTCGTCCGTTGGTGACTTCTATAAGAGGGGAGTTCAAGATCCGACATTTTCGACAAGCTGTCCGTTGCTATCTGATAATAAGCGTGCAGGCGTCGACCGAGCAGCCCGATGGTGCCGCCTACCAGAGATTCCATTACAATCAAGCCAATACCGAACAAAATTGGATCGGGCGGGCTGTGTCTCAAGGTTTTCCTACAGCCTCCAGTTTTAGGCCTGAAAACCTGAATCCGGGCACGCTGTGACTGAGCCTCGGATTGTTACTCGCCCCATAAGGGGGCAATTAAATGCCTGGCTTGCAGGGCTATGATTCTTTACTTTCCAGCTTGCTATTTGCAGGATTCGACCCTATTTTGTCTGCTCGGAATGTGAATTTTAACGCCCAGGCGGAACCCCACAATAATCAGGTCACATGAAACGAAAAATTGCAGGCGGCGCGGCCAAGGGCCGCCGGAGAAAAAAGAGTGCCCGCGGCTCACTGGAACTGGATACCATTGTGGTCAAAGGGGCCCGGGAGCATAACCTCAAAGATATTCAAGTAGAGCTGCCCAAGAAAAAGCTGATCGTTTTTACAGGTGTGTCCGGTTCCGGCAAGTCCAGCCTGGCGTTTGATACCATTTTCGCGGAAGGTCAGCGGCGCTATGTGGAGTCCCTGTCGGCCTATGCCCGTCAATTTATCGGGCAGATGGAAAAGCCGAAATATGAAACCATCCGGGGGCTATCGCCGACCATATCCATCGAACAGAAAGCGGCCAGCAAAAACCCCCGTTCCACGGTCGGCACGATTACCGAGATTTATGATTACCTGCGGGTTCTCTTCGCGCGCGTGGGGGAGCAGTATTGCTATAAATGCGGCCGGAAAGTGGGCCGCGGCAATGCCCAGGGTATGGTCACCCAGATTTTGCAGATCCCCGAAGCATCCCGGATCCTGCTGCTGGCCCCGGTGATCGAAAACAGAAAAGGGGAGCACAAGGCCCTGTTCAAAAAACTGCAGAAAGAGGGCTTTGCCCGGATTCGCATAGATGGCGTGGTTCAGGCCCTGGAAGATGTACAGAGCCTGGCCCGGCATAAAAAGCACAACATCGAAGTCGTCGTGGATCGGCTCCAGATGAAAGCCGGCCGGGATTTTCGCAAGCGCCTGACCGACTCGGTCGAAACGGCCCTGCGAATCGGCCAGGGGAGTCTGATTGTTCACATCCTCGGGCGTGAAGATGTCCGCATGAGCGAGGCCCGTTCCTGCTGCGGGATTGCTTATCCGGAACTGGCCCCGCCCCTGTTCTCCTTTAATTCCCCCCTGGGAATGTGCCCGGACTGCAACGGCATCGGCAGCCTGCTCTCCATGGATGTGGATAAGATTATACCCGAAAAATCGCTTTCCATCAGAGAAGGTGCCGTTCTTCCCTGGCAGAACTATTTTCTCAAACCCAATTCTTCCGCCAATGGTTCCTGGGGCGCCCAGCAGCTGGTGGCCGTCGAAGAGCAGTGCGGGGTTGACTATGATACACCTTGGAAGAAGCTGCCTAAAAAGCATAAAGACCTGATCTTGAGGGGTTCCAACGGGCGTGAACTGATTGTCAACTGGAGCTCACAGAAGATCCAGGGCGAAGTGACCATGGCGTTTGAAGGTATCCTGAACAGCATGATGCGTCGCTACCGGCAGACCAAGTCGGAGAGCGCCAAGAAATGGTACTCTAAATTCCTGTCTGAAAAAAGGTGTGGCACCTGTGGTGGCAAACGCCTGAAACCGGAAGTCCTCAATATAAAAATCAAAAACAGGTCGATCATTGACATCACGGAAATGTCCGTGCTGGATGCCTATCAATTCCTGGGCTCCATCAAGCTTACCGGTAACCGCAAGATCATTGCCGAGGAACTGCTCAAAGAGATTCAGGGCCGGCTCAAGTTTCTCATCAATGTCGGCCTGGACTACCTCTCTTTGAACCGCAAGGGCCCAACCCTGTCCGGTGGTGAGTCCCAGCGAATACGCCTGGCCTCACAGGTCGGGTCGGAACTTACGGGGGTTCTCTACATCCTGGATGAGCCGTCCATCGGGCTCCACCAGCGCGACAATATTCGCCTGCTTGATACGCTCTGCCACCTGCGGGACATCGGGAACACGCTGATTGTGGTAGAGCATGACCGCGAGACCATGGAGACCGCCGACTGGATCCTTGATTTCGGCCCCGGGGCGGGTCACCTGGGCGGGCAGATTGTGGCCCAGGGGAATTTACCGCAGATTATTAAAAATCGGACTTCTATAACCGGACTGTATCTAAGCGGCAAAAAGGAAATCAGCATTCCGCAGCAGCGCAAAGCGCCCACGGGGAAAGGCCGCGGCTGGATTACCATACGGGGAGCACAGGCCAATAACCTGGCCAACATCACCGTGAAAATCCCCCCGGGACTTTTAACCGCAGTTACCGGTGTCTCCGGGGCCGGCAAATCGACCCTGATAAATCAGATCCTCTATCCGGCCCTGGCGCGGAAACTCCATGCCGCCACCCATGAGGTCGGGCGCCACAAAGGTGTGTCCGGCCTGGCCAGTATCGACAAGGTGATTAACATCAACCAGAAGGCCATTGGAAGGACGCCCCGGAGCAATCCGGCTACCTACACCAAGGTTTTTGACCATGTCCGGGATTTCTTTGCGAAACTGCCCGAATCAAAGGCCCGTGCGTATAAAAAGGGTCGTTTTTCTTTCAATGTGAAGGGGGGCCGCTGTGAAGCCTGCCGTGGGGACGGGTTTCTCAGGGTGGAGATGCATTTTCTGGCGGATGTGTATGTTCCCTGTGAGAGCTGCGGCGGCAAGCGGTTTAACGAGGCTACCCTGGAAATCAAATACAAGGGGCATTCCATCGCGGACGTACTCGATCTGTCCGTGCATCAGGCGCATGAACTTTTCAAAAATCATCCCAAAATTCGCAAGATTCTCGACACCCTGATGGATGTGGGGCTTTCTTACATTAAACTGGGACAGCCGGCCACGACCCTCTCCGGCGGTGAAGCGCAGCGAATAAAGCTGGCCCGGGAACTTGCCAAGCGGGACACCGGCAAGACCTTGTATATTTTGGATGAACCCACTACCGGACTCCATTTCCAGGATATTGCCATGCTGCTGGCTGTTTTACGACGCCTGTCCGATGCCGGCAACACGGTGGTGGTTATCGAACATAACCTCGATGTTGTCAAAACCTGCGATTGGGTCATCGATCTGGGGCCGGAAGGCGGTGCCGGGGGCGGCCGGGTTGTGGCCCAGGGAACGCCGGAAGCGGTGGCCCGGTCTAAAAAGAGTTATACCGGACGCTTTTTAAAAGAGGTGCTGGCTGCAAAGTAGCCTTCGCCCATAAATCTGTGCAGGTACACACAGATTTATGGGCCTACCCCATTTTTTCAATGCGGCAGAAGCACTCATTGTAGGCGGCATTACGGCCCATGTCTGAAACCCGGATTTCCGTAAGCGTATTCACCGAACCGCTTTTGTGCCACCAACCCTGGTAAACCACCACCAGGTCCGGCAGGATACCGTCATTACAAGCGACGGTGACCGGCAGGCGTCCCGCCGGTGAAATGAGCAGGGCGTTCTGACCGTCACGCAGCCCATAAGACCGCAACGACGCCATGCAAAGGTAGGCCGTCGGGGCTGTATCCGTAAAGGCAAAATGCTGCGAGTGCATGGATTGCCGGGCATGCGGGGTTAATAGGCGCAGGGGATACGCAGCCGGAGCCCGGGAAGGTGCGGAAAGGATCGGAAGGGGTGAGAACCCGTCTTCAGCGGCCTTTTCGGAATAAAGCTCATATTTTCCGCTGGGGGTCAGAAAGTCCCCAGCCTGCCAGGGGATCCGGCTGCCGGGCAGGGTGACGTACGTGTCACGGATGGTTTCCCAGTTGATTCCGAATTCCTGGTTGAGCGGTTTTACGGCTTGTTTCAAAAAGGTGGTCTGGTCAATGTCCGGATACCCGTTCAATCCCATCTGCTTAGCCAAACGCCGGAAAAATTCAAATTCACCGATGATGTTGTCCGGCGCCGACACTGCAGGGTATGAGTAGTTCAGGCACGGTGAAAACATGGAGGTGACAACGATATCCTCTTCTTCCAGAATGCTGGTACAAGGGAGTACAATATCCGCGTGCCGGGCAGTGTCGGTCATAAACATGTCTATGACGACTTTGAAATTCACCCCTGCAAAAGCTGCCGTGGTCCGGTTGACGTCCGGCATCTGGACCAGGGGGTTGGCCTTGGTGATGAAAATACCTTGGACCGGTGGATCATCAGCTGTTTCCAGGAATTGAGAAAACCGCGGCAGGCTGAAAAGCCGGCGGTTTGAAACCGCTCTTTCACTGGCCGCCAACGCCCCCTCTATAAACCGCGCCATGTGTCGATTGGCGTAATTGACCCCACCGCCGCTGCGGCCGATGTTGCCGGTGAGGGCTCCCAGCGCGTCGATGCAGCGGACGGTGTTGCCACCGTTTGTGTACCTTTGCAGGCCGTAGCCGACCACAATTGCGGCCGGACCCCCGCAGGCGTAGGCTTCAGCGAGCCGGTGCAGGCGGGCTTCGGCAATTCCGGTCATCTGCTGCACTGTGGTGAGGGAGAAGTCGGCCAGTGTGTCTTGAAAGGCTTCAAAGCCAACCACATGTTCGTGCAGATAGGCGCTGTTTTCCCAATTATTGTCCAGGATGATTTTACACATGCCCAGGGCCAGCGCGCCATCACTGCCCGGGGTTATCGGGATATGGGTGTCGGCGAGGCTGGCCGAAGCGGAACGTACGGGGTCGATAAGGACCACCGTTGCACCGTTCTTGCGAGCCTGATTGATGAAATCGACCAGGTGGGTGTTGGTATAGACCGGGTTGCGGCTCCACAGCAGGATGGTTTTGGCCCGGGCAATATCTTCGGGGTGGTGACCGCGGGAGTCGCCGAAATCATATTTTTGCGCGGCCAGTCCGGCCGCCCAGCAGAGGCTGCCCCTGGGGACGGTGACACCGCCAAAGTAATTGAAAAACATCCGGTCAGCACTCTTTGCGATGCCGCCGTAACCGGCGTCGCTGTAGTGCAGGATGGCCGTACTGCCGTATGCGCTTTTTACGCCGGACAGTTTTTCTGCAATTTCGGCCTGGGCATCGTCCCATGACAGTGGCACCCAGCGGCCGCCTCTTTTTTTCAGGGGCGTCGTCAGTCTTTCAGGGTGGTACAGGCGTTCAAGCAGCTTTTTCCCTTTTACGCAGGCCCGGCCCCGGGTAACCGGATGATCCGGGTCCCCCTGGATCCGGGTTACCCGGCCATCCGCTACGGTAGCAATCAGGCCGCATAGATCGAAACAGTCCAGCGGGCACGCAAAGCGGATTCTCTTATCCATCTATTCTCTCCAGCCAATCAATTGCGGGCGGAAGGTTTTATGAGCAACCGCAGACGTCCGAAATGGGACTGCGTGCCCGGGTCCCTGCCTTCAGGCCCGGTGTCCAGGAGCCTGTTGCGTTATTCCGGCATGTTTGGCCATTTGGTGAGCTTGCCACTGTAATTTTTTAAAGTATACTCCTTGTCGTCTTTGCCCATAATGTAGTAGTCGGGCATCAGCGGAATCTTGCCGATATTGGTGGCGATCACATACATGGGCTGGGCCAGACCGGTTGTATGGCCGCGGATGGCATCCCGGATCAGTTCGGCGCCTTTTTCGACCGTTGTCCGGAAATGATCGATGCCCGGCGCCGGTTCACAATAAAACACATAATAGGGTCGAATCCGGACCTGCAGCAGTTTCTGGTGCAGTCTGCGGAATGTTTCGGGGTCATCGTTTATCCCCTTCAGCAATACGGCCTGGTTGCCCACATTGACCCCGCAGGAAAGCAGGTCGAACACCGCCCGGGCCGTATCGTCAGTTATCTCCTTGGGATGGTTGCACTGGGTGTTTATCCACAGGGGGATTTTGTGGTACGGGTTGAGAATTTTTTTCAGACCCGGCGTAATCCGCTGGGGTAAAACGATCGGGGTGCGCGTTCCGAACCGGATCATTTCAAGATGATCGAACTCGCGCAGTTTGCGAATCAGGAATTCGATTTTCTCATCGGAGAGAATGAAGGGGTCTCCGCCGGTGATCAGGACATCCCGCACCTCTTTGTGCTTTTTTATCCACGCCAGTCCTTCTTCAAGGTCCATGCGGAACGAAATATCCCGGTCGACAACCAGTTCCTTGCGGAAACAGTGCCGGCAGTAGTTGGCGCACACGTCGGTCACGGTAAAGGCCACCCGGTCGTGGTACTGCCGGGCAATACTGTCAGGCCGGACTTCATCGGTGGCCCGGTTTTCTTTCCAGATCAGGTAGTTTTCCACACCGAACTCATTGACAGTTTCCGCCATTGAGGGCAGTACCTGCCGCCGGACCGGGCAATTGGGGTCCGTGCGATCCATCAGGGATGCAAAATAGGGGGTCGTGCCCCATTTGGTATTCAGTGTTGTTATTGCCTGCTCTTCTTCAGGGGTGACATCAATATAGTCTCGCAGGCGCTCGAGCGTATTCACGCTGTTTTGAAGTTCCTCAACCCATGCTTCCATCAATTATCTCCTTGCCATTACTGTTTAGATCTCTTTCGTCACTTCAAACTCACCCGTTATTGAAACTCCTTTGGTGTTCCGGTGGAGAGGCCGGTCAAGTTAGCGACTGAGATACTTGCTGTGCTCTCTGGGCGTCACATGGGTACGGTGTTCTTCCCAGTCGCTCACCTTAAGGGCCATATAGTTTTCATAAATGCGCGGTCCCAGCGTCTTTTTAAGGAACTGGCTCCGTTCGGCCTCAACCAGGGCTTCATACATGCATTTCGGCAGGAACCGCTTGTCCCAGACCTTCATCTTCCAGCTTCTCCGGTAGGTGCTGCCCGAAATAGCCGGTCCACAGGTCAGGCCCTGCCGGATGCCTTCGAGCCCCATGGCAATCAACACCGCGATCTGCAGGTAGGGATTGCCGCAGGGGTCCGGGCTGCGCAGTTCCAGGCGGGTTCCTTGAGGCGTGAGAGCGTGGGGAATCCTGACCATGGAACTGCGGTTGCTGAAACCCCAGTTCCGGACAACCGGTGCTTCCCGCTCAATGACATAGGCCTTGTACGAATTGAACGTGGACGCCATGATGATGGAGGTTTCCCGCGCATATTTTAAGATTCCGGCGATAAACTGGCGGGCAATGCTGCCGATGTTTTTCTCAGCCGCGGCGTCATAAAATACATTGTTCCCCTCCCGGTCCTGCATGGAAAGATGTATGTGAAACGCGTTGCGGTTATACCCGTCGAATGGCTTGGGCATGAACGCGGCATGATAACCGAACTCGGTAGCCACTTTCTGGGTCACATAGTTGAACAATACGGTCCGGTCCGCCCCATTGAGCGGGTCGGTGCATACCAGATTGATTTCGTGTTGGGAAGGCGTCACTTCATGGTGAGATTTTTCAAATGCAATGCCGCACGCATTTAAAACGGTAATAATCCGGTTACGTACCGCCTCCCCCTTGTCGTGGGGGCTGGCCTGAAAATAGCCGCCGCGGTCTGTGTGCGCATGTTCATCGAAGGTATCCCCCTGCAGGAGGAAAAATTCATGTTCCGGTCCCACGGTGAACGTATAGCCAAATTCCTCTTTGGCCTTGGCCAGGACATTCTCAAGCAAGGCGCGCGGATCGGCCAGGGCGCGCAGCCCCTCCTCGTTGTAGACATCCCCGACAAAGAAACCGACCTTCTCATCGGCGAATTGTACCAGGCGGAAACTCTCTTTGACCGGTTTCAGGATTCGGTCGCTCTTTTCCACCGCGGCAAAGCCCGGGATGGAACTACCGTCAAATCCAATGCCGGTTTCGCAAATGGATTCCATGTTTTCCGGATTTACCGGAAGGCTCATGATCCTGCCATGAAGATCCGTAAAAAAGATTTTGGTGGCATCCGCCTGTCTCAACATCTCCAGTGTTTCTTGAAAATCACCCATCGCGGTATCCTTGTCTCCCTCCCAGGTTCAACTGGCTTTTGGTATTGCTGGTTTTTAAGGGCCTGCTTAATTTGCCCTGCGCAATATCGCACAATTCTGATGCCCATAACAGTCAAACTTTAAAAATGCAAATAAATTGAGAAATGTTTAAGACGCCTGGGTGGATTTTGGAAAGTGTGTCAGGTAAGCGAACCTTTGAATGTCCAGATTGCTCAAACCCGCAGCCCTGGCCCAGTCAACGGCCTGCCGGTATTCTTTGTAGGTAATCCGGCGGGCGATCTCGGGATATTTCGAGGCCTTGAACGCCGGTGTGTATTGGGCCATGAGATTCACATAGGTGTCCTTTGGCAGGTTGTGTGCGATCCAATCGATGACCGCCCTGGTCCCGCTGATATTGTTGGGCATTATCAGGTGGCGGATCATCAAGCCCCGGTGCACCAGTCCGTCCGCACCGGGGCGGGCGACGCCCACCTGGCGGTGCATTTCAAGGAGGGCCGACTGGGTGTCCTCAACATATGAATGTGCCCCGGATGAATATTTGGCAGCCATGCGGTTGTCTGCATATTTGAAATCCGGCAGGTAGATATCAACGATGCCATCGAGTATTTTCAGGATCGCCAACCGTTCCCAGCCACAGGTGTTGTATACGAGGGGTACTCGCAATCCTCCGGCCGCGGCTTTGTCCACGGCGAGCAGGATGTGGGGGGCATAGTGCGTCGGGGTTACAAAATTGATGTTGGGGCAGCCTTTCGCCTGCAGGGACAGCATCATCTTGGCAAAATTTTCGATCTGCTGGGCATGGCCATCCCCGCCCTGACTGGTCTCCCAGTTAATACAAAACACACATCGCAGCCCACAGTTGGTTAGAAAGATAGTGCCGGAACCGTTGCTGCCCACCAGGGGTCGTTCCTCTCCGAAATGGGGGTAAAAATCTGAAATTTCCAGTTGTGCGCCGGCCCCGCAAAAACCTTTTTGCCCCTTTAATTTGTTCACCCCGCACAAACGCGGACACAGGTCGCAGTTTTCCATGCGGGCCCAGAGATATTCGCCGCGCTGTCGCAATTCGCCACTTTTATGCAGCTTTAAATAGCCCGGCTCTAAAGGCGGCCCGGCTATCTCCGACCGGTCCCCGAAGCAGCTGCCATTGATGGTGGGTGCCAGGCCTGCCATGAGTGTGTAGAGTGCTGATTTAATTATTTCTCGGCGGGTGGTCAGTTTCATTTTTGAAACTCCTGTGGAAAGCATAGAAATCTGATCTTGCAAAGTCAACTATTAACGGCTTAGCCGGGGTTTGCTATGGTGATTTTGGTTATTAATTACGTCAACGTTAAGTTGCTTGACAAGTTGACTCTCTTTGGCTATAAGTTTGCGGATTATGCGATAAGGGTCTGATATGTTGAGTCAAATTTATCGAATGAATGCGGCTCAGGCCGGCCTGGTACCGTAAACAGGTTGCTGGAAGTATAAGAAATAATTAATAAGGCCGCGCGGCCTGGAAAAAAAGGGGCATATAGAATGGCAGAAAAAATAGGATTTGTTTGCGACAGCACCGCCGATTTCCCACCCGGTTTGGCGAGGAAGCTTCGGATTCACACCCTGCCGGTGCATATCATGGTTGGGGCAAAAGATCATCTTCACGGCATTTCCATCAGCAACGCCGAGGTAATCAAAAAACTGCAGGACAAAAAGGACGTGTCGACCAAACCGTTCTATCCATTCGAGTGTGCTGACTATTATGAGAAACTCCTCGGCAGATATGACAAGATTGTTTCTTGCCACCTTTCAACGGAATTGTCCGGTTGCTATAAAAGTGCTGTCAATGCTCGCAACCTGCTGTTCAGTGAAGATGCTGCCCGGGTAAAGGTTCTGGATCTCGGCAGTGTTTCGGTAAGTCTGGGGCTGGTGGTCAAAAAGGCCGTTGAACTGCTCAAGGCGGACAGCAACCTTGAGACCATCGAGAAGAGGCTTGCCCCCTATAAAAAACATGCCTTTATGGGATTTACGGTCGACAATCTGAAATACCTCAAAAAGGGCGGGCGGGTCAGTGCCTTCTCAGCGTTTGTTGGTGGCATGCTGGATATAAAACCAATCATTAACCTGGACAATGCCAAACTGGTTCCCATTGAAAAACACCGGGGTAAGAAGCCGGCCCTGAAAAGACTGGTCACCATGGCTGCAGAAAAAATCCGGCAGTACAACGGTAACTGCAGCGTTTGGCTGGCCTATGCCGGGAATAAGGCCGAAGCGTTGATCACACGGGATAAACTCGCTGCCCGCACAGGTAGAAGGGTGGAGGAGATGCAGTTGGCTGAGGTGGGTGCAACCATCTCTGTCCATACGGGCCCGGGGAGTGTGTGTATTGCCGTGGCCCCCAACTAGCCCGGATATTTCCCAATTTCTGCGTCCGACCCAAATTTCAATCCTCCAAATACCCAGTGTATTCCTGCGGTTATGACCCACTGCAGGAAACATGTTAGAGGGAAATCCCGCCTATCGGGGAAATTTTCGCTGTCCTAGAACTTAAAGAAACTCTTCCATTTATGGACGGACACTGGTTGATTCCACAGGCGGCCTCGCGCATCCGGCTGGAAGATGCTGCGCTTGTGATCAACGCGGGACAGAGCCGATAAGCGTGCGGGTTTTTTCTATCAGGGCTTTAATACTTGTCTTATCGTAATCGGAGATGTCGATCGGGGGGTGGATGGTCATAACCGCCCGTCCCGGGAAAAGGGCGGTGGACCGGGTCGGCAGGATTTCCCGGGTACCGGAAATGGTTACCGGCAGGATGGGCAGTTTGAGATCGAGTGCCATCCGGAAAGCGCCTTTTTTGAATCTTCCCAGGCTTCTGTCCCGGCTGCGGGTACCTTCCGGGAAAAAGATGACCGAAGTCCCGTTGACGATTTTGCTTTTGGCTTCATCCAGAGAGCGCAGTGCTGCCTCCGTGTTTGACCGGTCGATAAAAATGTGGCCGATCTTTTCACAGGCAATTCCCAGGGCGGGTACCTTGCGCAGCTCCTGTTTCATGACCCATTTGAAATCGATGCCCAGCCAGCCGTAAAGCACGAATATGTCGTACTGGCTCTGGTGATTGGATACAATAACATAGGATTGGGTTTTGTCGATGTGTGCTTTTCCCCGGACATTTACCAGGATAGGTGTGGCACCGCTGTTCAAACGAGCCCAGAGAACGCCGAAAATGCTGGCGGCCCGGGGGCCCAGCAAGGCGGCGCAGCCAATGGCCAGGGAGCCGCACAAAAATGTGGTGCAAACCAGAAAAGGTCCGAAGATCAGCCATTTATAAGGTTGATAGAGTACACGGAGAAACAGTTCCATGGTTATGCCTATATCTTATCCTTGATTTCATTCCAGAAGGCTTCGACCCCTTCTTTCCAGCCTTGCAAAAACATCCGGACAAATTCGTTGGACTTGGCCGTGCCTTCTGGTGCAATCAGCTGCAGTTCCCTGTCCGAGGCGAACAGGGTCATGAAATAGTCTCCCATGACTTCATTGCGTTGGGGGTCTTTTTCAGGGAGCCACCTCAAGGCATACTGCAGTTCTTCATAGTGAGCGGACCGGGCCCATTTAACCCCTTCTTTTTTACCCAGTTCAGAGCTTTCACTCTGGGATTCAGCCTTTTCCTGGCGCAGTCGTTCGACGATGGCTCCCATGTCGATGTTGCTGCGCATCCGTTGCTGGAACTCCTCCTTGCGCTGGATCATTGAGGAGACGGCCATTTGGAAGATCTTGGAAAAATTGAAGGATTCACGCCACTCGGTCATTTTTTGGTGTAGTTCATCCGGGACGCTGACGGTGATCTTCTTGGCCATTTGACACCTCCCGCTGTGTTTGGGGCGTATTCTTGAAAGAGTATGTATATTCATTGGTAGGGCGTGTCAAGAGGGGCTATACGCTGCTGCTGGTGTTAGCGGCCGTATTCATACTGCCCTTTGAAACCTGGTCCTCAGCGTCAGATCAGAGAAAATTGGCTATGCCGTGAAAAATTGGGGACAGTGCCTTTTATAAGGCCGGCCACAGCGGGGTCCTTTGGCCCGGCACGTCGCTGTGGACATCAGCTACGGAGTTTTATTTCATATGCCATGGCAATGAATACTGTGGCAAAAGGCTGGGTCAGCAGGGTTCCCAGCAGGGTGGAGCCGCCGAGGGTAACCACCCCGATAAACAAAGCCGCCACAACAATATTGTCCACCATGCTGCCGGTGGTGGTCATGCGATAACTTTCCTTGATGGCCGCCATAAGGGGCAGCTGCTGATCGGTCATCAGGGGCTGCAGGTAGAGGCAGACATAGGCGATCAGGCAGGCCAGGGCGACGCCGGGGATGATCAGGAGCGTGTAACCGATAAACACGATTATAAAGGCCAGAATGCTGAAGCCCAGCAGGGGCAGGAAAAGATGCAGCTGGGAAAAGATATCCTGCAGCCGGGGCTCGCGTTTTTCCCTGACTAGCAGGACCATGGCATGCGTATATCCGGCCGAGGCAACCGGGGCCAGCAGGCCGAAGGAGAGGGCACTGACCACAAGCAGCACCAGGGTTAACAGAATCAGCGGGACGATATTTTCCAGGGTGAGGTTGAATGTCGCTTCAATGAGCTGTTTAAAATCCATATGTGGCCTCCACTCGCAGCAGGATCAGGGTCGCGCCCGAAGGATCGGGCCTCCCGGTTTCTGCGTCCGGGTAAAATTTAAGCCTTCCTTGACCTGAGACCAAATTGGGCATCCTGACATAGCCTCTATGGGGCTGGCGTTATACTTGACCAGGTTTTCAGGCCGGATTCCAGCGGTCGTGGCCGATTGACAGGCATCATAATCGAATCAGTAAAAAAATCAACCGGTCATTGATTTTGGAGCGCGCGTGTCTTAGGTTATCCGGCAGGATGAGAACGGCGCCGGATTCCGGCGCTTTTTTATGCAAATTATATAAAGGAGTTTTTGACATGGCGAAAGCAGAAGCCCGGCATATTCTGGTTGATAAGAAAGAAGATTGTGAAGCTCTCATTGAAAAAATCAAGGCTGGCGAAGATTTTGGCGATCTTGCCAAGCAGCATTCCAAGTGCCCTTCCGGACAGCGCGGCGGAGACCTCGGCGAGTTCGGCCCCGGCATGATGGTCCCGGAATTCGACAAAGTTGTTTTCAGCGCGGAAGTGGGGGTTGCCCAGGGTCCGGTTAAAACAGATTTTGGTTATCATGTGCTGGAAGTGACCAGTCGCACGGACTAGGGTTGTGCCTCGCAAATAAGGTAAATAACTGTTGCGAGAGTCGTCTGCAGGCCAGGACTTTCCTGGCCTGTGGGGGGATTCTTCATCGTTAGCGGCCTTAAAAATAACAGGCTAAATTCAACGCGTTCAACCTCCAGGCCCTGTTCAGGGGTCAATCGTTACCGGGTCCTCAAAACCGGGATGACATACTTCTACAACGACCACTCGGTCTGTTGCGACTTTCCAGCGAACATCAACATCATATACTCTTGTGCCGTATATCCGGTCCGGATTGTTGCGGCCGGTATAGGCCGGTCGGGGGTCCAGGGCCAGCATCTGCTCGAGCAAGGCAGTAATACCCGGCGTTGTGCCGGCCTCAAGCTGTTTGCAGGCCGCCCTGGCTTGCGGGCTGAAGGCCACGCTGAAGGCTGCCTCTGGAGCATTGGAGGCATAGCCGCCCCGGGCATCGGCAATGCCGTCGGCATAGGGCAGGTAGGGTTTGATATCAAAAACCGGGGTTCCATCCAGAAGGTCTGCCCCGCTGAGTTCCAGTGTCAGCCGCTTGCCTTCCCGGACTATCTTTTCAAGTTTGAGCACTGACAGGCCGATGGGGTTCGGGCGGAAATTCGATCGGGAAGCAAAAACCCCGACCCTGCGGTTTCCGCCCAGTCGCGGCGGCCTTACCGTCGGTTGCCACTTCCTTTTTTCAATGGCGTGAAAGGCGTAAATCAGCCAGACGTGCGAAAAGGATTCCAGGCCGACCAGCGCTTCGGCGACGTTGTAAGGCGGCCAGAGCACCAGGCTGGCCCGGGCCGCGGGAACCAGGCCGGGTTGCCGCGGGATGCCGAATTTTTCTTTAAAGCAGGAGTGCAGGGTGCCGATGGGTTCAAGGTTCATTTTTTCGCTACCAGGGTCTCGTCTTCTCTTTTTCAGGAACTTTTACCCCAACCTTGGGGTTTACAGGCCGGCGTCCTGCACCTGTTGGAGGTGCTGCTGGGCCATGAACAGTCCGGCGATGGTTTTTGCATCCCGGATGCGTCCTGCGCGCACCAGGGTAAAGACCCGGCCCCGGTACCGTTCGCTGGTGCTGTTGACTGTGGCGGACATAGCGTTACTTTTCCGCGTGCGATTCGAAATGTTTAATCAGCTCATCCACGGTCTGGCCGTTGGGAGCCATGGCCAGTGGGTTGACTGCCAGCAGCCCCCGCCAGGCGGCAATGGCCCCTTTTTCGTCTTTGAGGTCGTGGAGCAGTACAATGCCTTTGTTAAGCCGAGCGGTTTCATGTTGGGGGTCCGCAGCAATGGCCCGGTCAAAGGTTTCAACGGCTTTTTCCGAGTTGCCGGTGCGTCGATACATAACACCCAGATCGGTCAGGACATTCGGGTCGTCAGGTAAAATGGCAAGGGACTTATTATAGGCATCGATGGCCTCCGCGTGCCGGGCCGTGTCAAAATAGAGATGCCCAAGCTCCTTCCAGATTTTTCCATTGGCGGGCTCTTGCGCCACCACTTTTTCAAGCATGGCAATCCGGCTGTCTTTGCCGGGGTCCACGGGAGCGGCGGCACCGGAGGATGGCGGGGGCATCCGGGAGACGGGTTCGGCCTTGTCCAGCTTGTAGACAGCAACGGCGGCGCCGGCCATAAATCCGAAGGCCACCGCCACACATACGGCTATTGCCAGGGTTTCAAATTTATACAGCTTTTCCCCTTTTTTCTGCTTGTTTCCCATGCAGGCTCCCCCAATTCATAGAATGGTTAATTGTCCAGCTAAAATTCTCATGGTTTGCCGGTTTGTCAATTCTGAAAAGTTTAAAATGGTGCAGCTAAAAGTTCACCACCGGTTCCAGCCTGACTTCCGGGTAAATCTGCCCGGCATTGGGCGGCATTGAATTGTAGACCCAGTTCAGATCAATAAGGCCGAGTTTTATTCCCAGAAAGCGCCGATAACCCCTGAACGTTCCCCGGGTGAGTACCGATTCAAGGGTGGTTGAGAGACAATAGGCGGCCAGCTCAGTTCCCGGCGTAAGATCCCTGACCCGCTCACCCTGCAAAAAGGGTGAAAAAACAAGTCGCCGGCTGTCTGCGGCCAGGCACTGCACAAAGGGGGCGATGTGCGGATACCCGTCGTCACCCACAAAAGAGAGGAATTTGAAGGTCGTCAATTTGTTAAAGAGTTTTTCCGCATAGGGTTTTAAAATGCGGTCATCCAGGCCAGTGGCGGCCCGAGACCGGGCAGTGCGGGTTAAAAGCGCGGAGATAAGCATGGCGGGTATCGGCAGACCCAGGGCTGCAGTGGTTTCCACCAGGTCCAGATAGTGCACCATGTTGATGGGAAAGTAGGCGTTATAGCGCTGCATGGGCATGGCTTTGTAGCACTCGAGTTCCGGGCCGTCGAATTTTTTATGGGTCCATTTGGCTTTACCGAGCCACATTTTTTTGACATGCGGCGACAGTATGAAAAATGAGATGCGCGGGTATTTCTGCATAAACCACTTGCTGTCACCCCTGACGAACTGCCCGAAAGCCATTGAACGGGCATCCAGGGCCATGAGGGAATTGATGAAAGTCAGGTGCGGCAGCCCCTCCGGGTTGACGGTCGCATAAAGGCCGATTTTCTCAAGTGGTTCGATCCGTTTTATATCTTTGTCGTTAAACCTGTCGCTGGTTTTCATAGCATCGGTCTCCATCAAGGCTTTGGGTCATTTTAGTCACTTCACACTTAACTGCTGCAGCGACCAATCCCCTGTCACGGGCCTTTCACCTGTCCGCTCCAGTGCACGATTTCGGGTCGTACCCCTGTGTTTTGGGCCATCATGGCCATGTCAGCCATAAATTCGTGTGTTAGAAGATCGTCGTTTTTATGCGCCCAGTCGAGGCCCAGGCGCAGGTATTTGTCTTTGCAAAGGTTGTTGAAAGCGCACAGCTCCCAGCGGGTTACTGCGTCGCCCAGGTAAGCGGCCATGAATTCACCAATGCCGCGGATATTGCCTGCCCGGGCCGTGGTCCCCGGAATTATCGGGGTCCTTACCCACAATGCCTCCGGTTTCGGGTTAGATGCAATGAACCCGGCAACAAACTTGAGGTTCTGCAGAATCGTTTCATTGGTGCAAGCTGTGAATTTTTTATGTTTTTCGGGATCGATCTCTTTTAAATCAAACAGTACCAGATCCACATGCGGCAGCAGTGCGGCGAGGGCTGTCCGGCCGCAGTGGCCACAGGTGTCCAGGGCCGTGTGGATTCCCCGGGATGCCAGGTCTCTTAAAACCCGGCGGGTAAAGTTGGCCTGCAGGACGGCTTCGCCTCCTGACAGGGTGACCCCCCCGCCGGAATTCGCAAAGTAAGCCCGGTCCTTGATGAGCTCGGCAACCAGCTCTGCGGGCTCCCAGCGCTTGCCGAGCAGCTCCATGGCCGCGGATGGACACTCCCGGGCACACGCCCCGCAGCCCCGGCAGAGGTTCCGGTCGATGAGAACACCATCCGCGGACAGGGTCACTGCCTGCTGCTCGCAGGTTTCAACACAGGTGCCGCACCCGATGCAGCCGGGGGCGAGCCAGTGTACCTGCGGGGCGATCATCAAGCTCTCGGGATTGTGGCACCAGGAGCATTTGAGAGAGCACCCTTTCAAGAAGGCTGTCGTGCGGATCCCGGGGCCGTCTTCTGTGGACATGCGCTGGATTTCAAGGACGGTCCCCCCGGTTTGGGCATCGTTTTTTACTGACATGTTTAATAGTTACCGTGGCTGATGCGGTGAATGACTTCGTCCTGGAGCTCCTTGCCGATAGTCGTAAAATAGGCATTGTAACCCGTTATGCGTACCAGCAGGTGACGATGATTCCGGGGGTTTTTCTGGGCGTCCCGGAGCGTGGCTGGATCCAGCATGTTGATTTGCAGCGCGGTGCCGCCGTTGTCGGTATAGCCTTTTAGAAATGCCTTGAATTTTTCACGATGTTCCCTGTCTCTAGTAATGGACGGGTTGAAGGTGATCGTATGGCTGGCCCCATTGGGCAGGCAGTTGCCGTAGTCTTCCCAGCTGCCGCAGCCGCTTTCCCGTTTTCCGCCCAGGACTTTGCCCACCGAATTGGCATTTGAAGTGGGCCCCTGAGTATCCGCCCCGTTGGAGGGACAGATGGCGTTGGACAGAAACTGCCCCCGCTGGCGGCCGTCTGCACTGGCGGCCATGACATACCCGTCACCGGCCCAGTAGTTCCAGCTCAGCATGCCCGGCCGGAACTGCCGGTGGGTGGAAATCGTCTTATGCTTCCAGGTTTCGTCGCACCACAGGGTCATGACCTTTCTGGCCAGAGCATCTGCCTCGTCATCGTCCCGACCATATTTCGGCGCCCGGTTTTTGGCCCGGGCCTGGAGGACCTCGTAGCCTTCCCAGTTGGCTTTCAAGGCCTGGATCAATTCCGCCATGGTACAGGCCCGCATGTCGAAAACCAGATGTTTTATAGCCAGCAGGGCGTCCACCGTGGTGGCATAGGTGACAGCCTCCAGGGTGACGAAACTGATTTGGGCCCCTCCGGCCGTGATATCCGTCCCGGTTTCCGCGCACCCTTTGACAAAACATGAGAGAAACGGCGTCGGGAAACAGTCCGCCCTGACCGATTCGGACAGCTCATAAAGATCGACACACCGTTTGATAATATAGCGGGTCTGGGTTGCGTAGGCCTCCCAGAAATCGTCAAAGGATTCAAATTCGGCGGCATTTCCGGTGGCCGGCCCGTCCTGTTTTATTTTTTCGGCCTTGCCGGTCATCGGATCTACAAACCGGGTGAGATCCCGGCCGTTGCCCAGGGCCAGTTCCACCGCCTTGAGAAGATTCAGGTTGTTGTCCACTGTTCCGGAGCGGTCGTTGCCCACCATGGTGTTTTCAAGGCAGCCCACGGGTGCATAAGCATGTACCGTGTCCCGGTTGATCAAGCCGGTCAGGCCGCTGCGTTCACCCTCGTGCAACATGCCGGCCATGGACCTTTCATCGAAATTGAGCAAAAAGGGTGCCCCCTGGCTGCGCTTGATCATATCAATGCAAATATCCAGCAGCTTGTCAGGTGAATTTTTATGCAGGCGGACATTGGGTTTCGGTTCTAGAATCGGTGACATCTCATCGATCACCTCAAGGATCATATACGTCAGCTCATTGGTGAGATCATGGCTGTCGGCGTTCATCCCGGACAGGGTGATCAGTTGGCCGTAGCCGGCCGTAATGCCCTGGTTGCCACAGCGAATGGTGGCATCATAGGCGGTGTTGCAATGCACCCAGAAACACTTTAACAGCTCTTTGGCAAATTCCCGGTCCATGCCGGCGGCCTTGGAATGCAGCCAGTAAGGCAGCAGATACTGGTCGATTCTGCCCAGGGAGATGCCGGGGCCCGGGTAATTTTCATCGCTCATGATCAGCATGTGATTCAGCCAGAGCGCCTGCAGGGCTTCCCAGAAGGTTGTAGCCGGT
This sequence comes from uncultured Desulfobacterales bacterium, assembly GCA_964636125.1. Lineage (GTDB taxonomy): Bacteria > Desulfobacterota > Desulfobacteria > Desulfobacterales > CAJINA01 > CAJINA01. Next base: position 119,558 of record CAZWPX010000001.1, read on the forward strand.
TCCCAGGGAACCTTTTTCAGATTTGCGGCCATCTGGCCCAGTTCGGCTTTGCGTTCAGGGCTTTCGGCTTTTTCCACCAGGGACGCACACAGGCCAGCATATCGGGCGGCCAGGTCTCCGGGCATACTGGCCGCGGTCAGCATGGCTTTCAGCTGGGCACCCTGTGTGCCATGCCGGTCGGCCTTTGCCAGGGCGTCGTGTTTTGCTTTGATTTCCGCATAGATGCCCCGCCAGCCCTGTTGCAGGATTTTCTCGTGACCCGGTACAAGGTGGCCGCAGGTGGCGCCGGCATTCCCGTAACCGTGGTCATGAAACCACTTTACCTTTGCCCGTGCACCGGTTTTTCCAAGAAGCCTGTGGTTGTACTGCCTTTGTTCTTTCTGGTTCAGGCACATGGAGGTCATGATGTTAAAGCGGCCACCGGCCAGTAAATCACCGGGCAGCAATTCCTGGGGGACGTAATTGAGCATGGTCTCTTTGACAAACCACACGCGCCGCTGAGCGATACCCCAGGACCAGAAATCGTTGTGCAGTTTGACATTGCGGGCGGCCTGGTTATACCCGTTACGCATCACATCGAACATGGGGTAGGCTTCGGGTACGATGTAATAGGTAAATTCATGATACTGCAGGTCCCAGGGAGTTCCGGTGGACCAGCAGGTGAATTCGTTGTTCCATTTTCTTTGATTGCCCTTGAAGTAATAATCCCGGAGCCATTTTATCCGGGTGGACAATGGGCCGGGTGCCTTGATGTGTTCTGTCTGCTTTTCGTTAGCCGTGCTGGCCATTTTGCCCCCCTTACCGATCGTGTCAGCGGCCGCTGGACAGTTTATTTCACATGCTGCTCGCCATGGGCGAGTATCTGCCGCATGATGTGCTGGGCGCTCTTTGGGTCTTTTTGTTTAAGCGCCGCCACCAGTTCCCCATGTGCGGCAAATACAACCGGGGCCATTGCCGGATCCGCAAAAAATTGCCTGGATACATTGGTATAGAATTGTTTGAGGGAATTCATGATGAGCGGGTAGACCAGGTTTCCGGAACTGATCGCAATGAGATGGTGAAAGCCAAAATCCACTTCGGCCAGCGCCCGGGTATCCGCTATGGCTGTGCGGTTCTCTTCTGCCAGAATAGCTTCGAACTGTATCATGTGTTCGTCCTGACGGTTGATCGCAGCCAGTCGCGCACACTCGACCTCCAGAAGCATGCGCATGTCGAGGATGCCGGCCAGCAGCTGGTCAGACACCCGGCCTTCACTGTACTGAAACAGGGAGGTCAGAAGGAAAAGCGAACCGTCCCGGCGATAATCGTTAATATACGCACCCACCCTGGGTTTTAAGGTGACCAGGCCTTTGGCTGCCAGGTTTACAAGGCCTTCATGCACGACCGGCCGGCTGACCTGCAGCTTTTTGGCCAGTTCGCGTTCCGGCGGCAGCTTCTCGCCGATTGAAAAGTGGCCGGAAAATATTAGCGCTTCGAATTTTTTTATGAAGACTTGCTTCAGGCTGTCTGTCCGGATGGGATGCAGGGCTTTGTCCATACCTTCTCCAGAATAATCATCGGTAAACCTTCAGCTTTGCCGGAGGTCATTGAATGGCTGGTGGTATTACCAGATTCGTTGTTACACAGTTTTTTGTCAACAGTTTTTTCATTCAACATTTAAAACCTGGTCAGAGGCTGACGAATGCGGTGCAAATTGATTGGCTGTGGTGGAAACGGCGATCGGGCAAATGCGGCTGCTAATTGATGATGTACTTCTCAGGATTGACGGGGACACCATTGAGGAGAATCTGGTAGTGCAGGTGGGGGCCCGTGCTGCGGCCCGTATTGCCGATGCGGGCGATGGTATCGCCCCGCATGACGCGGTCGCCCTTTTTTTTCTTGAAATCTTTGCAGTGCGCATAACGGGTCACGAAGCCGTGCCCGTGGTTCAGTTCGATAACATTGCCGAGGAGCCATTTGCGTCCTGCAAAAGTCACTTTACCGTTGGCCGGCGCAAAGATCGGTGTACCGGTCCGGTTGGCGATATCCAGGGCGTTATGGAACTCGCGCCGGCCGGTAAACGGAGAAACCCGGTGGGCAAACCGGGATGTCACCCATCCCCGGGCAGGCCGTATGGAGGGCGTGGATGCCAGCAGGTTGACCTGGGTTTCGAGGTATTCCAGTAATGTTTCAAAGCCCGCTTCCTGGGTGGCGGATGCGTTGTCCAGTTGGTCAGCCTGGGAATGCATTTCCCGGATGAGGGCGTTGTGCCTTTCAGTGAGCGGCATTTTTGGATCCAGGTCCGCAGGTACGGCACCGCCCATTCCAAAGAGGCCCGGGTTCTCGCCCCCATTCTCAATATTGGCGATGATCCGGATTTTTTTCTCAAAGGTGTTCAGGGCGACAAGTCGCGATTTGAGCGTGTCGATTTCCCGGGCAAAATTCTGAAGCTGGGAACGCTGATCCGCTATCGTCTGCACCTGGACGGTGCTGAGAATTTCCAGTTCCGTGGTATTGCGCGCTGTTTCACGGACCTGGAGATAATCATAAAGGCCGGCGCCGGTCAATCCAAGCGCCAGGATGGCCAGCAGGTAGACCGATCGGCAAAATATTCTGGAGATCGTGAACTGACGCACTGGCGAGTTGGTGTTGCTTAAGACGTAGAATGTAAAAGATTTTCGCATAGACTAAATTTTATACGCTGTCTGCTTTCTGTAGGGTCCCGGCAGTGGCAGCCTGCCGTTTCGGTTACCCCGGTTCTTCCAGCATCGCCAAGCCGACCAGGTAGTGGCCTTTGAAGCGGCCGGTCTGTTCCTGCATAATGTAGCGAATCTTTGTTTTTGTATAATTCCCCGGCTTTCTCCTGTTTGCCGGCGTGTAGCGGGCCTTGATTTCATCGCCGGTTCTCAGGTGCGCGAGAACCGAAGATCCTTCCTTTACCAGAAAAAAGAGTCCTTTTAAAGGAACTTCCCAGATTTTTGATTGATAAACGGCCCCCATATTAGGGATGGGGAATTCCAGGCAGGCATAGCCTGCGCTTTCAACGTTTCTGTCTGGATTTGTCTGTTGGGCGGTCTGGATTGCAGCCATTTTCTGTCTCCCTTCATGCTATGGGAAAGAGGGTGGCCGTGGGATGATTCGGCCACCCTTCCCGACAAACCCTTAATTCCCAGATGCGTCATCGGGCGAATGATTTATTTTCCTCCGTGAATTAAGGGACACTGTTCTTCATTTCAAATAGCATACCAAAACTCATAAATTTCTTTAAGCGTCTGAATATTAAAGGACAATTCAGATTTCATGCTCTTTAACAAAAACCTTGATGTTGAGATATAGTAGGTATATGGTTGAATATCGTCAATTGATGTGATGAAATATCGATACTCTTATGCAAAATTCAGACAAAAGCCTGTTCAGGTCCCTGTCCGAGGAACTGGACCCAAAAGTACTGCAGCGAAAATTCCTGTTGTCCCTGATTGAGTTGCAGGGGGTGGGGCGGGGGTCCATCTGGATCAAACGCGGGGACAAATATCTCTGTATTGAAGCCGTAGGCGTGGAGAGCGAAAACATAAAAGGCGTTGAAATTGATGCGGCCCACCCGAGTATTGTGGGCTGGGTGATAGACCAGGGTAAAAGGACCATTGCTGACCCGCGCGAGGATAAACGCCATTACGGTGAGCTTGAAGAACCGCTGGCCGTAAAAAGCAGTTTGATTCTCTGTTTCCCCCTGTTTTTAAGGGACAAGACTGTGTATGGTGCTGTGCAGATTATTGATACAACCCCTGAAAAGAGTTCTGTCAATCTGGATCAGAATTACCTGGACCATATTCAAAACTTGGTCAACATCGGGTCTACATCCCTGGCCAATGCGATTTTCTACAACAAGAGTCTTAGGGAAGCCCGCTTCCTAAAACAGACCCTGAACATCATCAGGAGCGAAGGGGTGATCCTGGGGCAGAGTCCTGCGTTTCTGAAAGTGCTTGAACTTGTCAGGAGTTATGCCGCCACAGAATATCCTGTGATGCTCACCGGAGAGAGCGGAACCGGAAAGGAACTTGTCGCCAACCGCATCCATGAATTGAGTGAGCGTCGGGACAAACCGTTTCTTGTCCAGAACTGCAGCGCCATACCTGAAAACCTGTTGGAGAGTGAGCTTTTCGGTCACCGCAAAGGTGCTTTTTCTGGAGCCATAGAGAACAAAGTGGGGCTTTTTGAAGCCGCAGATGGCGGCACCGTTTTCCTCGATGAAATCGGGGACATGCCTGTGAATTTGCAGGCCAGGATTTTGAGGGTCATTCAAAACAGCGAGATTAAGCCGGTGGGCCAGATCCAGGTCAAGAAGGTGGATTTACGCATAATTTCCGCTACCAATGTGAATGTCCAGCAGGCGGTGAATACCGGTAAATTCCGGCAGGACCTCTTTTTCCGGCTCTCTGTGCTGCCGCTGCAGCTGCCGCCGCTTAGAGACCGCAAAGAAGATATTCCCTTGCTGTTCCGGCATTTTATGAAGCGCGAATCGTTAAGGATGGGGCTGCCGGCCAAGCCGGCCGTGCCTGAAGCCATGCGCATGTTGATCAATTATCCCTGGGTAGGGAATATCAGGGAACTGGAAAACATCGCCCGGTATCTTCTGGTGGTGGTCGACTCGGATGTCATTGAGCCCCAAGACCTGCCGTTTTTCTATGACCTGGAAAAAGAACACCCGGCTGCCGTAAGGGCCGAGGCCATTGGCAACAGCGGGCCCACAGTGGGCGTGTCGACAATTGCAGGTAATGCCGGTCCCGGTCTTTCATTTGGGAATAGAACCTGGGCGCAGGTGGAAAGAGCCTATGTGCACCACCTGCTGGACAAACATGGCGGCAATGTTACCCGGGCCGCACGGGAAGCCGCCATCAATCGTTCGACCTTTGCTTCCCGGATGCGCAAACTCAAGGTTGATCGGGCGTAGTTTTGATTCGACCCAAAGCGTCTCTATTCCATCTCCCTGACAACCGAAGGGAAGAGGCCGGTGTTGGTGTGGGGCAGGAATTTTGCAGCGGAAAACCGGTTCATGAAATCCTGGTTCACGTTCAGTTCCAGGTAGGTAATGCTGTCTCTTATCCGGTCGATCTCTTCAAGATCACCAGGGGTGGTCAAAAAGCGGGTCGCGCCGCCGAGGCTGCTGTTGCCCAGGCTGCGGAAGGTGTCGATGGGCAGGTCGGGCAGCATGCCGATGGATATGGCGGAGTGGGGATTGATAAAGGAGCCGAAAGTCCCGGCCACAAAGAATGTGGACAGTTCTTTCAGGGCCATGCCCACAGATTCACTAATGGTTTCCAGGATGGTATACATGGCGGCCTTGGATCTTACCAGGCTGTCCAGGTCAACCTGGCTGATGCTCAGGTCTGTTCCGGTTCCCGAATTTTCCCCGCTCACCACTACAAAGTGATTCAGGCCATCTGCTTTTTTTAGTCTTTGGCCGCATTTGGCGGGGACCAGTTTGCCGCGGATATCAAGCATCCCGGAAAGGAAAAGGCAGGCGGCCAGGTCGATAAGGCCGGAGCCGCAAATACCCACCGGGGGCAGATTTTCAATCGTGCGGATTTGAAATTGCCCGCTTTCGGGTGCGAGGGCCACCCGTTCGATGACCCCGGGGCCCGCCATCATTCCCATCCTGGTCACCCCGCCTTCCAGGGCGGGACCCGCTGCGCCGGCACAGGCGATCAGCCAGTTTCTATTGCCCAGGACCACCTCGGCATTGGTGCCGACATCAACCAGCAGGGTGGTTTCCACCTGGCGATGGATTCCGGAATACAAAATACCTGCAATCAGGTCGCCGCCGAAATAGCTGCCGATGTTGGGGAAAATAAAGACCCGGGCCCGGGGGTTCAGTGCCAGTCCGAGCGCGGCGGCCGGTACCAGACCGGGCCGATTGATGACCGGAATGTAGGGTTCGCGTATGATCCATTTTGGCTCGAGGCCCATGAACAGGTGGGTCATGGCGGTGTTCCCGGCCACAGCGGACAGGAAGATCTGCGCCGGTTTGATCCCGCAGGTTTCACATAGCCGGGCAGTTTCACGGTTTAACCCGTCTATGATCAAATTCATAAGCTCCGTTTGCCCCGCTGGTTGGTCTGCATGGTGAATACGGGTGAGAATGTCCGGGCCGATGGAAATTTGCGGGTTGTCAAAAGAGTTCTCGGCCAGCGTGTTTCCAGTGCGCAGATCAACCAGCCTCAGCACCACCCGGGAAGTACCCAGATCCACCGCGAGTCCTGCTATGGGTGTCGGGTCATTGCCGGGGCGCACCCCGATTAAAGTCCAGTGGCTGCCCTGGCGGCAGAGGATGCAGTCCAGGCGGGTACCTGCCTGCCGGATCAGGGCCGGCAGTTCCCGGAGTAGCGCAAGGTCAATGGCAACGCTCTCAGACTGTAGGGCAGGTTTTAAACCGGCCAGCACTCTTTCGGTGTCGGCGGTGTTGTTTTGCAGGCTAGGTTCGGCCATACGGACGGTCACGACCCATCCCCTGGGTGTTTTTGGCATGATTTATCGGTTCCGTGGTGCGTGCTGATCCAGTTTGGAAAGAATGGCCGTCATAACCTCTCCGGCCTTTCCTTTAACCAGGTAGTCGCTTGTGGTGTGGGTAAGGGGCGTGGATTCAGGGTTGATCTCTATAACCCGGGCGCCGTTTTGCCTGGCGATCTCCGGCATAAAAGCTGCCGGCTGGACCACCGCCGAAGTGCCGACCACCAGCATCAGATCACATTCCGACGCAATTCTCTGTGACCGGATAAGAGGCTCCGGCGGTATCAGTTCTCCAAAAAAAACGCACGCCGGGCGCAGAATTCCGCCGCACGTGCACTTGGGCGGCATCTCATCCATGGCCACTGCACCGGTCCTGTATTCCCGGCGGCATTGCAGGCATTGCAGCACTGCGAATGATCCGTGAAATTCGATTACATCCGTATTGCCGGCCAGTTGATGGAGACCGTCTACGTTTTGAGTAATGACGGTCTTCAGGAGGCCGAGCGTTTCCAGGCGGGCAAGTCCGATGTGCCCGGCATTCGGCCGGGCGGTATGCAGGGTTGCGGCCAGTGCGCCGATAAGCGTTTCCCACACTTTTTTGGGGTCGCGCCTGAAAGCATCGATGTGGGCAAACTCCATGGGGTCAAATTTTTCCCACACCCCCCCTTTGCCGCGAAACGGGGGGATACCGCTCTCCACGCTGATGCCTGCGCCGGTCAGGGCCACCGCCCGTTTTGATCCGGCAAGGTCGCCGGCCGCTTTTTCAATGAGATTGCGCATATCTTAAGCAGTTACAGTTCAAACGTCATATCGGCACCCACCGCAAAGCATTCCATCTCTATATTTTCACGCCGCAGGCGTTCCCGGCAGGACTTCACGATGGCGTCCATGGCATCATCAGAGCGGTCCTGGTTCAGGTGAAACAGGCCGAATTTTTTCACCCGGGATTTGATAGCCAGGTCCAGTGCCTGGGTATAGGTGCTGTGCCCCCATTCAACCGTTGTCTGGTATTCTTCGTCGGTGTACTCAGCATCGTGTATAAAAAGATCGGCATCCTTTGCAAAAGGCAGGTACTCATCCGGCGTCAAGCCCTGGCCGTGACGGTAACCGAGTTCGTTATCGGTCAGGTAAACAAATGATTTTCCATTTTCAACGAATTTATACCCCGTTCCGCCGTTGGGATGGCTCAGGGGAATCGGTTCGATGGCGACGGTTCCGATTTTAAAGGTATGCGGGCAGGCATCGGGGTACTCGATAGTGGCTTTGATTTGAGAGTATTTCACCGGGAAACTCGGCGGAGACATAATTTTTTTGAGGATCTTCTCTACAAAATCCGTATGGAAAGGGCATTTGTGGATGATAAATTTTGCGTGTTCGAAGAACACTGGTTTAAAGAAAGGAAACCCCATGACATGGTCCCAGTGCGCATGGGTGAAGATGAAATGGTAGTCAAAACGGTTTTCCTGGATAAGGCTGTTCCCCAGGCGGCGGACGCCGGTGCCGGCATCTACGATGATGATCTCGTCATTTTCTGTTCGGATTTCAATACAGGAGGTATCCCCGCCGTATTTCAGGTATTCTCTTCCTGAAACAGGCGTAGACCCCCTTGATCCCCAGCATGTAATGCGCATAGCGACTCCGTGCGAAATCCCAGCCGGTAAGGTAGCCCGGCTAAGGGTTACAAAAGTCTGTGGCGGCGCTTGACCATTGGATATAAATAGAAGTTATAACAAAAATAGAATTTTTTCAATAATTAAGGGTTTTACCGAGAAAGGTATGCCAGATGCCGTCCTGATTCCATTGTTTCAGGATCTTTACCGGCCGGTTTGTAAGATAATCGGTGATTCTTTTGGCCTCGCTGCGGAGCAGCCCGGAGAGTACAAACCATCTATATTTGAGGAAACCGTCAGACCGGACCAGACGCTGCATGACATCGTAGTGAATGTTGGCCACCAGAAGGTCTGCGGGAACAGCGGTGAAATATTCAGCCTGGCCGTTTACGACCAGAACCTGATCTTCCAGATGGTTCAGGTGCACATTTGCCAGGGCGGTCCGGGCGGCGAGAAAATTAAGATCAAGAGCCAGGGCCTGGCGGCAGCCCAGTTTGATTGCGGCCAGGGCCAGGACACCTGTACCGGTTCCCAGGTCCAGCATGCGGTGCACCCCGCCGCCTTCACACACCTGTTCAAGTGCGGCCAGGCAGTCCTTTGTGGTGGGGTGTGTCCCCGTGCCGAAAACCACCCCGGGGTCCAGCAGAATTTCAATCAGTTTGTTTGCCTGCGGGGGGGCCATCCAGGGTGGGTTCAGCAGGAAGTGCCCGATTTCGACCGGCGCAACCCGGTCGCCCTGCCACTGGGCGTAGGTCATCTGGTAGCTGTCCAGCAGTTTTAAAGGCGGGTGTGCCTGCACCAGCCGCGAGACCGTTTTTGAAGCCGGCCGCCTGAAAAAGAGGAAAGAGAAGGCGTCTTCCTCCCAGTTGCCGATAAATGTCTCTTCCCGAATGTCGGCCCGGGGCGGAACCCGGCCTTCAAGGTAATATATATAAAGATCTGAATCAGGGTCCGCTATACCTGCGCGCTGCCGTTTCATCGATGCCTTACCTTGAGGTTTACTTGTGCTGCGGCAGTTGATCCATATACCACTGCATGGGATCCAGGTGGGCAAAGCCCAGTTCCTCAAGTTTTCTTTTTATCGGGCCCACGTTTGATGTCAGCAGGTATGGAAAAACGGCCCGCATATTTTCTTCCCAGTAGCGGGCCACGAGGATGCTGCCAATGGAAATGTTCTCTTCCGTGATGGCATCCACAATTTTTTTCATCTGGCCGACTTTTTCTTCCACCAGGACACACAGCAGGGTGCCCGGTTCCCCGATTCCGAGGACGTTGGTGAAGGCCCTCAAAAGATCCCGCACCGAGAGCATGCCCTTGAGCCGCCCGTCGTCGTCCACCACCGGAAAGGCTCCTACCCGGTCTTGCTGGATTCTTAACAGGGCATCTTGAATGGTGTCCAGGGGGGAGATTGTCTTGGGCTCCCGGGTCATGATCTCGCCAATTTTGAGTTCGGCCGCTTTATTTATATCCTCATCGGTGGCGGTGCCGATGTACAGGTCGTAGGGCAGCGCACTGCGGATGCCGCGGTCGGATACGATCCCGATCAGCTTATCACCGTCGGCAACCACCGGTAGATGCCGGATTTTATGCGTGACCATGAGATCCCGGGCGGCGATGATGTTTTCTTCTTCTGTGATGGTGATTACCTTGGCGGTCATCGAATTGCTTACAAACATTGTTTCCTCCAGTTATCTGTTCAGGAGTATAGCCACATGATTTCTGGCCAGTTCACCCAGGCGATTCAGGCAGTATCCACCTTCCAGTATCGAGATCAATCTTCCCTGGGTGAGTTCGGCGGCCATATCGAACAGGGCCTCCATTATTTTTGAATATCCTTCTGTGCTGAGGCTGACCCCCGACATGTCATCCTCGCAGTGCGCGTCAAAGCCGGCGGAAACCAGAATAAACTCCGGTTTGAATGCGGCCAGGGCCGGGCGCAGGTCGGCTTCGAAATGAGTGGCGTACTCACTGTCCCCCTGGCCGGGCAAGATGGGCAGATTCAAGGTCGCACCGGCGCCGGGTCCGTTCCCGCTCTCAAAAGATCTTCCGGTACCCGGAAAGGCGAAGGACGGGTGCTCGTGAATTGAAAAGTAGTAAACGGAAGCATCGTTTTCGAAAATGTGCTGGGTGCCGTTGCCGTGGTGTACATCAATGTCGATGATGGCGACCCGTTCAAACTTCCATTTCTGCTGCAGGTAACGGGCGGCGATGGCAATGTTGTTAAAATAACAAAACCCCATGGCGGAGTCTACTTCCGCATGGTGGCCCGGTGGGCGCACCGCGCAAAAAGCATTGTCGATATCGCCTTTCATCAGCAGATCGATGGTATCCAGGATACCGCCAACGGCCAGCTGGGCGATCTCGTAGGTGTCCTGACACATCTGGTTGTCGGGATAGTCAATGCTTTTGCGTCCGCCCATGCAGGCCGCTTCAAAACGGCGGATATAGGCATCCGCATGCACAGCTTCAATCCACTGCATGTCGGCTGGACTGGCGGTTATGCGGACCAGTTGTTCAAGCAGGTCGCCCTCTTCAAGCCCCTTGACGATGGCCTGCAGGCGTTCTGGTACTTCGGGGTGATAGGGGCCTGTGTCATGCAGCAGGTAACGATTATCATACAGAAATCCGGTACGGTTCATAAAAACTCCAGTATGAGCAACCGCCCGGCAGGCGGGCGGCTCCGGTTATCCTGCAGCGCAGGAAAACCGGAGAGTTACAGTGGCGTCGTTGGTCAGGCTGAATGCAGGCAGCTGCTTTCAGGGTTCCCCGGCTTGGGGCGTGCCTGAAAACCACTTTCCCGGCATCAGGGAATAACCGCTTCGAATATTTTTTCCGAAGCGGCTATGGCCGGGTTATCGGCCGGCATCTCCACGGTCGGGCGACCTTCAAAGTCATAATCATACACTGTGCGGTCATCCGGCAGGGTTCCCAGCAGCTTCAGGTCGTTTTCTTCAAGAATCTGCATAATCCGATCGGAAGGCTCTTCCCGGCACCGGTTGATGATCAGGCCGCACTCTGCAAAGCCGATATTGAGGTCCTGGGCGAGTTTATTAATGCGGGTGGCGGCCTGGATACCACGCCGGGATGTATCGGAAACCAGCAGGAGCAGGTCCACATTGCGGGTGGTGAGGCGGCTGATATGTTCCATCCCGGCCTCGTTGTCCATTACGGTATAGGGGTAATTCCCGGTTAATTTTTCTAGAAACCCGGTGAGCAGGGTATTGGCCGCGCAATAGCAACCGGACCCTTCAGGCTGCCCCATGACAATCAGGTCGTAGCCGGCCGATTCGACGATGGCCTGTTCGAGCTTCATGGACATGAACACATCTTTGGTCATGCCCCGGGGGACCACGCCCTTTTTCATTTCTTCCCGGGCATTGCCCACCGTGTCACTGACTTCAAGGCCGAGAACCTCATTGAGATTGGCGTTGGAGTCGGCATCCACACCGAGTACAGGCGTTTTTTCAGACTTTACGAGATACTTGATAAGCATGCCGGCCACGGTGGTCTTTCCGGTACCACCTTTGCCGGCCATGGCGATTGAAAATGGCATAAGCTGTAATTCCTTTCGAGATAGTAATAATAACCATACAGTAGTTAAGGCAGTCCGAGTAAACAGTCAAGCTTCTTTCACGATTACGGGGACGATAAAGGATCGGCCGGCCGGTGGGGCCAGGCAAGCCGGGGCAAGGGTCGCCAGGCGCATGTTTGATGATGCCCTATGCCTGGATAACAGCCCGATCTGTTTGCTTAATATCTCTGATTGTGGTCGGTAAAACGCCTTGCAATGGGTCTGGGGTTGTGTTACCCCTGCTAACGGGTGATTCGCCCGTAAACGGTATCTTTCGGTTCCGGCCTGTTCAGCGCTTTTTTGGACCGGCCAGGCTGCATCTGTTCAGCCAACAGGCTTAAAACTGCTCAAACCAGGTTCGGAGTCAAAACAACTGTTTGCAGAAGATCATGGCATTGCCGGGTTACACCACAACAAACTTGTCTCCTGCCACGGTGTTAACCATTAATTAGAAGAGGGAATCGGTATGGATTTTGAACTGAGCAAGTCGCAAAAGGAAATTCAAAAAGCGGTCAGAGATTTCGTTAAGGGAGAGTTTAAAAAGGATGCCATCGAGAAGCTGGTTGAGGCGCATGCATATCCCACGGATATCTGGAAAAAGGCGGCTGGACTGGGGTTTATCGGTATACATTTTCCGGAAGCGTATTCCGGTGAAGGCCTTGGCGTAATGGAAAACATTTTGGTGGCCGAGGAGCTCTGCCGGGGCGATTCATCCGTCGGCGCCTGTTTGATCCTGGCTGATTTTGCCTCCGAAGTGGTGCTCCATTTCGGCTCGGACGAGATGAAAGCCAAGTGGTTGCCGAAAGTTGCCGAAGGGGAAGTCCTGTCGTGCGGCGCTTTCACAGAACCGGACCACGGTTCCGATATTACCCGCATGGACACCACCGCAGTCCGTGATGGGGAGGACTGGGTGATCAACGGCAGCAAGATTTTCATTACCAACGGTGGCTCCATGGCCGGGTTTTACAGTGTCCTGTGCCAGACTGATCCGGATATTGTCCCCAGTCACAGGGGCATGAGCACCCTCCTGGTCGAGGCGGATCGCGAAGGGGTTTCAACCGTGGACGTGGGGCAGAAGATGGGGATTCAACTGATGGATACGGCCGAGGTGATTTTCAAGGATGTCCGTGTTCCGGCTGAAAACCTGATCGGGAAAGAAAATCGTGGTTTTTACCAGGTACTCGAATTTTTTGACGAAAGCCGGATCTTAATTGCCGCCCAGGCTCTCGGAACTGCCCAGGGCGCGTTTGACCGGGCTCTTAAATATGTAAAATCAAGAAAACAGTTTGGCAAAAAGATCGCCGCCTTCCAGATCAGCCAGCATAAGCTGGCCGACATGGCCACTAAAATTGAACTGGCGCGCCTGATGACCTACAAGGCGGCCTGGAATTTTGACCAGGGCCGCATTGACCCGAAACTGACCTCCATGGCCAAAATGGTGGCGGCGCGCGCAGCCGTGGAAGTGGCCGATGAGGCCATCCAGCTGCTTGGCGGGTACGGGTACATGACCGAGTATGAGGTGGAACGATTTTACCGGGACGCCAAAATCACCGAACTGTACGAAGGCACCAAGGAGATCCAGAAAAATACTATTGCCAGCAGTGTCATGGGCAAGCTCAAGTAGTGTCCGTCCACAAGCGGCATCTTTTGGCCGGGAGCAGCGTTTTCGCTCTTCTGACATAGACAGCAGGCGTGCTGTTTGAATAGCGGGGAGGTATTAAAAAGTGGCTGATTTTGTAGACCTTTTCAAGAAAACCATGCTTACCGGTGTCGGCCTGGCCCTTAAGGGAAAGGATGAAGTCGAGGAGCTTTTCAAAGAGTTTGAAGAGAAGCTAAACCTCAAGGATGAAGACAGCCAGAGTTTCCTGGCCGAATTCAAAAGCCGGCTGGATGAAACCCAGGACAAGCTTGAGCAGCGGGTGGAACAGGCGGTCAAAGATTTCATGAAGAGGGCCGATCTGGTCACCGGTGCAGAGCTCAAGGCCCTTAAGAAAGAAATTCGCGAGCTGAAAAAGGCCATCGGCGAACCCTCTGAGTAGGTGTTTTTGTAAGGGCCTGGCTCCCCGGAGCCAGGCCGGCCCCGCATTAGGTGGCCGCAATCATCAGCCCGCCCCAAAAGCAATTTTGAAGACCGTACAGCTGAACATCCAACACCCAACAACGAACATTGAACATTGAACTGCGGCACGCCCCAGGCGGCCATTAATTATATCCAATACAGCTGGTTGCAGCCGCCCCTTGCAGAGGCAACCCGATACCCGGTCTACTTGATCGGTACTCTTGACAAAACAGAACGACGATCTCCGCTATGCTCAGTATTCGAAAAATAGGGGTTATAGGGCGAACCTACCGCCACCTGAATCGTTATCGCCAGATCCTGTCGGTGCTGTTGTCCTATGGTTTTGGCGACCTGGTGGATCTGCTCAGCCTGGACCAGTACCTTGATGTCGGGCTCAAGCTGATCTCCAAAGATAGGACCGCGCCGGTGGCCAGGGACTCCCGGGCCGTGCGGATACGCATGGCTATTGAAGAGCTGGGCCCCACCTATGTGAAGCTGGGTCAAATATTGTCTACCCGACCCGATCTGATTCCCATGGACCTTGTCAATGAACTGGCCCGTTTGCAGGACAGGGTGCCGCCTTGCGGGTTTGAAGAAATCAGTGCGGTGGCCACCCGGGAACTCGGGGCGCGTCCGGATGAGGTGTTTGCCAGTTTTGACCCCGAACCCCTCGCGTCGGCGTCCATCGGGCAGGTGCACCGGGCGGTGCTTGAGAATGGTGACAATGTGGCCGTGAAGGTTCAGCGTCCGGGCATGAAGAAGATCATTGAAGTAGATCTTGAAATTATGCTGCACCTTGCGACCCTGATGGAACGGCACATCGAGGAGGTTGCTTTCTACCGGCCCGTCAAAATCGTTGAAGAGTTTGCCCGGGCACTCGAAAATGAGATTGACTACACCATCGAAGCGGCCAGCATGGAACGCATGGCCAGCTACTACCACGACGACCCCGATGTCTATATTCCCCGGGTGTATCGACAGTCCACCACGGCCCGGGTCCTCACCATGGAGTTTGTGGAGGGGACCAAAATATCAGACATAGAAAAGCTTGAATCCAGGGGCCTGAATACGCAGTCTATTACCCGCAAAGGGGCCGATTTTTATCTCAGCCAGATTTTCGAACACGGCTTTTTCCACGCCGATCCGCATCCGGGCAATATCTATATATTGCCGGGGGAGGTGATCTGCCTGTTTGATTTTGGGATGATGGGCATGGTGGATCTCCATACCCGTGAAGACTTTGTGGACCTGGTGGACAACGTGGTGCACAAAAGGCCCTCCAAGACCATCCGGGTGCTGTTGAAACTCACCGAATGGGACCACGAGCCGGATATGCGTCTGCTCGAAAAAGATGCCACCGAGTTCATGGAGAGCTATCTCTTCAAGTCGCTCAAGGAACTGGAGATCGGTAAACTGCTCAACCGCCTGATGGATCTGGCCTCCCGGCACCGGTTGAAAATTCCCCCGGACACCTTCTTGATGATGAAAGCGCTGGCGACCGTAGAGGGCGTGGCGCGCATGCTCGATCCTGAATTCGACATGATTTCACGCACGGCCCCATTTATAGAAGGTGTCAAGCTGGCCCGCTTCCGCCCGGAACGGGTGACAGAGGATGTCCTCCGGTTTGGGACCGAGATGCTGCATTTCCTGGACCGTTTCCCCAAGGACCTGCTGCAGATTACCCGGCAGGTCCGTCGCCAGAAGCTCGTGGTCAGATACCTCAACGAGCGACAGGATGACCTGATCGCCGTCCACCACCAGATCAGCAACCGGATTGCTTTTTCAATCATCATCGCCGCACTGCTCATCGGTTCCGCCCTGATTGTCATCTCTAAAACGCCGCCGCTCTTTTACGGCATCTCCCTGATCGGGATAATCGGTTTTCTGGCGGCGGCCGTGATGGGGGTCTGGCTCCTGATTGCCATCATCCGCAAGGGGCGACTCTGATAGGGCAGGGTTTAAGCGTTACAGAGTCCAAGCGTTACAGAATTCAAAGATTCAAGTGAAGGTCAAAAGCATTTTGAAGATCTCAAAACGCTTGGCCCCTTGAACTCTTGACTCCTCGAACCCTTTTTGTATTTTATTGGAAATAACGGCAGATACCCTCCATGTACACACCCGGAAAAAATATCATCCTGACCGGCATGCCCGCCGTGGGGAAAAGCTCCGTGGGCGTCCTGTTGGCCAAGCGGCTGGGGCTGGCCTTTGTGGATACGGATATCACCCTCCAGACCGCGGAGAAACAATCGCTGCAGGCACTTATCCAGGCCAGCGGTCTCCAGCAGTTTTGCGACCTTGAAGCGCGCCATATCCTCTCCCTGGAGTGCACCGCAAGCGTGATCGCCACCGGCGGCAGTGTCGTTTACCGGGATGCCGCCATGGCGCACCTGGCGGCCCATGGTGTTGTGGTCTACCTGGAGATCGATCTGGCGGACCTGGAAATTCGGTTGAACGATATCGATGCCCGGGGGGTGGTGTACGCACCGGGACAGTCCCTGGCTGATCTATACGCTGAACGCATGCCGCTATATCGAAAAACCGCCCACCTCTCCGTTCCGGCTGCGGGGGTTACCCCCGACCAGCTGGTTGCGCGTATCGCTGAACGCTTGAGCGTTGCCAAGCGCTTATGATACAGTCAAACGACAACCGGTTTAAGGCGCACCTTGTCCGGCAGGCGCGACTAATTTCAAGCATGGAGCCACTATGAATCCTGACCAGCTATCCCCGTTTACCCTCTCTTTCAAGCTGCCCCTGGCCGCCAGGATCTTTGCGGCCGTGCTTTGCTGCGCGATGGTGCTGCCCGCCTGCGGGGGGGCGCCACGACGGTCCCAGCCGGTAACTGAAGAGCTGTCCGGCAAAATCCGGGTTTTTGACCGCTGGGAGATCCGTACCTGGGGCGATGAGCCGCCTGAGAAGTTCAACCGCCAGATTGCATCCTCCGAGCTGTCGGCACGGTTCAAACAATTTGCCGACCATTTCAACCAGCATCCCTACTTTCTGAGCATATCCGGCGGCGGCGCCAACGGTGCCTACGGCGCTGGATTGATCACTGGGTGGACCCGGTCGGGGCATCGGCCGACGTTTACCATTGTTACCGGGGTGAGTACCGGGGCCCTGATTGCGCCCTTTGCTTTCCTCGGCCCTGATTACGACTGGACGTTGCAGGAAATATACAATACGCACGGGACCGAAGACCTGGTGACCGCCAGGGCCCTGATTCCCAGTTTTTTTTCAGATGCTCTTTTCGATTCAAATCCCCTGCGGAAGAGGATTGCCGAATATCTTACCATGGATGAGATGGAGGCCATTGCCGTCGAGCACGACAAAGGCCGCAATTTGCTGATCGGCACCACCGACATGGATGCCCTGCGGCCGGTGTTGTGGAATATCGGTAAAATCGCCAAGCAGGGCACCCCCCAGGCCCTGGACCTGATCCACCGGATTATCCTGGCGTCGGCCTCGATCCCGGTGGCATTCCCCCCGGTGGTCATCGACATGGTCCACAAGGGCCAAGCATACCAGGAATTGCACGCCGACGGGGGGGTTACCAACCAGGTGTTTTTATTTCCCTCGGGCCTGGACTGGCAGGGGTTTGCGAAACATTTTGATATCCAGCGGAAACCGGATCTCTACATTATCCGCAATGACCGCCTGTCAGCAAAATTTGAAATTACCCCGGCGCGACTGCGATCCCTGGCCGGCCGCTCCATCGACAGCCTCATTCGCACCCAGGGGATCGGTGATCTTTACCGTCTCTATGTGACAGCCAGGATCAACGAGTTCGACTACTTCCTGGCCCACGTGCCCAACGATTTTCACGTGGGATCCGACGAACTGTTTGATCCGGATTACATGCGTCCGCTTTTCCAGATTGGGTTTGAGGAAGGTTTGGAGGGCGGCTGCTGGATGTCTGTACCGCCGGGTTTGATGCTGCCTGAAGGCCATGCAATGAAGCAGGATGCCGCCCGGTGTGAACGGGTCGACCCTGGTGATAAGTAGTGTCGGAAGGGCTGTATTTAATAGTTTCTGGCAGGGCCGGAACACGCCCGGGCGTATGATTTGGTTTGCGTCGAACGAAAGGATCTGCCCATGAAACGCTGTAAGGCATCGTGCTGATTGTATAAGGCCAGTGGAGCGTGGCGACGCATCAAATTTCGGCGTCGCGAAGCAAGTGCCTTACGTGGTGTACTTCACTTCTGTTCACGGTCGTTTACCAGTGCCCCGCGTTTGATGGTTCCCTTGCCGAATTTCAACGTGATGTCATCCACCGCCTGATCCGCTTTTTCCCATTTTTGTCCCGCGCCGGCCGCCGGACTGAACAGGTCCTGCTGGACCGGTGTGTCCGCCGGGAGCAGCCCCGAAGCGCCCACCCCGATGAGGCGCAGGTCGTCTGTGAGGGGGTAAGCTCGAAAAAGGGCCGCGGCGGCCCGGTAAATGGTCATGCCGGACTGGGTGGGGCGCGCCAGGGTCGTGCGTCGGGTCACCAGCCTGAAGTCCGCATGCTTGACCTTGAGGGTCACCGTCCGGGCTTTAAATTTTTTGGCCCGCAGTTCCCGGGCAACGGTTTCCGACTGGCCGAGGAGCCTGTTTTCCAGCAGCCGGCGGTCTTGCGTGTTCTCGGCCAGGGTGTTTTCCGTGCTGATCGAATGGGCAGATGATTCGCTCTGGACCCGGCCGGCATCGCGGGAGCCGGCCAGGTCCATGAGCCGCAGCCCGAACTTACCCAGCCTTTCAGTCAGGGCTTTCTCTGTGTACTTTTTTACATCGCCAAGTTTGTAAACCCCCATTTCGGTCAGGATTTTTCCGGTAATCTTGCCGACTCCGGGCACCCTGGCGATGTCCAGGTTGTCAATAAAAGCATCTTGTTCCGCCGGGGTGATCTCGGTCAGGCCGTCCGGTTTGTCCATGTCGGAGGCAATTTTAGCCAGGAATTTTAAAGGGGCAATCCCCACCGAACAGGTCAGGCCGGTCCGGGTTTTAATGGCCTGTTTGATTTTGAGGGCAATCTCTGCGGGTGGGCCGTGCAGGCGGGTGCAGCCGGAAACGTCCAGATAGGCTTCATCAATGGAGACGGCCTCCACGAATGGAGAAAATTCAGTCATGGTTTCCATGACCTTTCTGGATACCTGTTTGTAGCGATACATGCGGGGTTTGACATAGACCGCCTCGGGGCACAGTTTCCGGGCCTGGAAAATGGGCATGGCCGAGTGTACGCCGCAATACCGAGCTTCATAACTGGCGGCGGCAACAACCCCTCTTTTTGATTTGCCGCCGACGATCACGCACTTGCCCTTCAGTTCGGGGTTGTCGATCTGCTCGACCGAGGCATAAAATGCGTCCATGTCCACGTGTAAAATCATGCAGCACCGCTTATCGGGGGGCAAACCCAAATTAAGTCTTGCAAAAATTCTTAAAGGGCCTATTTTCTACAATTATGTATTCAAAAAAGACCAATTTGTCAAAATAGTATCTTTTAAGATGGTATTTAACAAATGTGTATTGACGTTCACCCATTGCGATTTACGCGGTTGCCGGAAATTGAGCCCCCTGGTACCGCGCAGGAAATGAAATCATGAAACGTATTGAAGAAGTAACCCTGCTGTACGCCATCAGCAAGGCACTCAATGAACATATGGATCTGCGTAAGTCGCTCTACTCGGTGCTGGATATCCTTTCAAGTTCCATGGATATGGTCCGGGGGACAATCACCATTCTGGATCTGCTGCGCAATGAAATCAATATTGAGGTCGCCCATGGCATATCGCGCAGCGCGGCACGCAACGTCAAATACAAGGTCGGGGAGGGGATCACCGGCCAGGTCATTGAAAAAGGGCGACCCATTGCCATTCCACGGATCAGTGAGGAGCCCGGATTCTTAAACCGGACTGCCACCCGCAGATCGAAGCAGGACCAGGAACGGTCATTCATCTGCGTGCCCATCAAAACCGGCAGCCAGGTGATCGGCGCCCTGAGTGTGGACCGCTCTTTCGATAAGGCCTATCACTTGAAGGAGGGGCAGAAACTGCTGTCGGTGGTTGCGGCCATGATTGCCCAGCATGTGGTCCGACTGGAAACCATCAAGCGGGAAAAGGAACAGCTGCGGGAAGAGAACAAGCGCTTGAAGAAGGAGCTGGAGAACAAGTACACCATCACCAACATCGTCGGCAACAGCAACAAGATGCGGGAAGTGTACCAGATGATTTCCCAGGTTTCAAAGAGCAACGCGACGGTGCTGGTCCGGGGTGAAAGCGGCACCGGCAAGGAGCTGGTGGCCAATTCCATCCACTACAACAGTTTGCGGGCCAAAGGACCGTTTATCAAGATCAATTGTGCGGCCATTCCCGCCAACCTGATTGAAAGTGAACTTTTCGGGCACGAAAAAGGTGCCTTTACCGGTGCTATTCGGCTGAAGCTGGGGCGGTTCGAGCTGGCTCACAAGGGCACCCTCTTTCTGGACGAAATTGGTTCCATCGGGCTGGATGTTCAGACCAACCTGCTCCGGGTCCTCCAGGAAAAAGAGTTTGAACGGGTGGGCGGCCAGAAAACCATCAAGGCGGATGTCAGGATCGTGGCCGCCACCAACAAGAACCTCGAACGGGCAGTTGAAGATGAGAGCTTCCGAGGTGATCTGTATTACCGCCTGAATGTCTTTCCCATCTATATGCCGCCCCTGCGGGAGCGCAAAACCGATATCCTGCTGCTTTCCGACTTTTTCCTTGAGCGCTACGCAGGAGAAAACCGAAAAAGCATCAAGCGTTTCTCCACCCCTGCCATTGACATGCTTATGGCTTATCACTGGCCGGGCAATGTGCGCGAGCTTGAGAACTGTATAGAACGGGCGGTGCTGCTCTGCGAAGAGGGGGTCATCCACAGTTACCATCTGCCGCCGACCCTCCAGACCGGCGAAGAGTCGAATACGCTTCCCGCCCAGTCCCTCGAAGAATCAGTCGAGGCCCTCGAACGGGAGATGATTATCGATGCCCTGAAAAATACCCGGGGCAATGCAACGTCCGCGGCGGACCTGCTGAAAACAACAGTAAGAAAATTTAACTATAAGGCCAAGCGGTATGGGGTAGACTACAGGCGGTACCGATAGAAAGAAGCCGCTTCTACACTTTTGCTATCCTTGGTAAGCCTAATGCCTTCCATTGTATGTCTATTGGTTCATCAAATGTATGTCTATTGGTTCATCAAAGAATTACACAACGTATTTTTAAGCTCTTTGAAAAACAGATTGCGGACCATCTGGACCTGCCGAGCTTCCTTCACATCAAGAATCGCTTCATCTTGTCCCATATACCCTGCTGGTTCAACCTGGAGCACATATGAGTTCACGAACTGCTCCCAGAACCAGTCTGCTGATCCAAATTGAATATTCGCAGGATCCAGAGTTGGGATTTTTGCCAGCGCATCACGCAATACCCGGCCGCTGCGGCTGTTTTGTATACACACCGCGATATAGGCAATCCTGTACCTGACGGAACCCGTGTAATTTGTTGGAATGGGGTCAAGGGTAAGGATATCCTGTTTGGGGTCACAGATAAAATGCCCGCAGCAACTCTGTAGCGGAAAACAGTGCGCGAGTCTGGCGAAGGCAGAAACAATGTCCACAATGGGTTCATCTATGGACTTCAAATCCAAAGCTGCGATTGCATTCCCACGGTCACGCAGATAGCGTGGATGCTGTTCAAATCCTTTTGTTTTTGTGTATGTCTCCAATTGTTTTCAGCACCAGTCGGATATTGTTTTGAAAGGCTCAACGTTTCAGGGTTTTTTGTCCAGTTGAATTCAATTTTGGTAAAATCAGTGGCGTGCAGCGACGCATTAATTTTAGTTCACTTTAGTCACTTCAAACTCATCGGCTTTACGTTGTTGCCAGGGCTTCGATAAGTTGCGCGCAGCCGCCGTTCTGTAAATAGCCGGTATGATCGTCAGGACTGGCAAATTTTCGCCCGACAATTGATGCGCACTCGAACTCATAGTCGGTGCATTCCCTAAACCTGGCGATCGCATCTATCGCACTGAAAGCGTCCGGCGCATAGCCTGCGGCCATACGAAAGCAACCGATGGTCCCGCCTTTTAAAACGAAATAGTTAACCATCTGCAGATGGGTGGATGATGCGTTTAGATTTGTTATATCGTGGCAATTGATCGTGCCCTGGCGGTCATGGAAAACTTCCACAAGCCTCTGGGCTGCAATGATTGCCCTGCTTTCAGCTTGTGAGCCGGGGCCCAAAAGACGATACGCCTGGGCCCCGGCGCCCAGGGCTGCGCCCCAGATCATGCCGCACTGGTACCCGCTGTATAAGCCACAGGTCTCAAGCAGGGCGTGGACACCGGCGTTGCGGACAGACTTTAAAAGCCGGGACAAAAACGGCATATTCAGCGTCGGCTCGCCCCCCGAAAAGGTCACGCCACCGCCGGAGGTCTCAAAGAAAAGTTTGTCTTTCAAGATGTCGGCGGTGATGGCAGCCATGGACATTTCCCGGCCAATTTGGTCCAGCGCGCCCGAGGGGCAGGCTTTCGTGCAGTCGAAACACAGGTCGCATCTGGCCCGGTCGATAAAGTACGGGTTGTCCCGGGAGAGGGCCTGACGGGTGCAGGTCGCAAGACAGGTATCGCAGCCGGCACAGGCGCCGGCGTCAAAACTGATTTCGGATAGGGAGTTTTTACTCTCCGGGTTGTGGCACCAGACGCATGTCAGCGGGCAGCCCTTGAAAAAGACTACCGAACGGATACCCGGACCATCGTCCAGGGAATTGCCTTTGATCTCCAGAATCAAAGGCCGGGGATCTTGGTGATCCAGGGTTTTGGTAGTATTTGGGTTATTGTTCATATGACCTTTAGGGCACTTCTTTTTTTAAGAGCCTGCAGCTCGCGCCGGTTGTTGTTGGCGATCCGGTCCACCATGCGTTTGTGGAGGGCCAGCGGCTCCGGGTGCATATAGTCCAGCAGGGAGTTGTTTATGCAACCTTAGGGTAAAGCCTCACTGGAATAGACGTCGGGACGGGACGGCCCACATGTTCGGTTTCCCGATTTGTTCAATCTTGCTGCCGGTGTAAACGACCAGGCCTCCCCGCCACTGTTTTCCGAGCCGCTCGGCCAGGGCCTGCATAGGGCGCATATCTTTGCCGGCCGCTGAAGCACGGGATTTGATTTCAATGCCAATCAAGCCGCCGGCGGTCTCTATCAGCAGATCAACCTCTCTGCCGGAGCGTGTTCGATAAAAATAGAGGCTGGCATCAAGCTGTTGCGTCCGAATCCATTTTACGATTTCACCCACAACCATTGTTTCATAAAGCTGCCCGGTGAGTTCACCAGTGAATCCGGTCAAATGGCGCCAAATGCCAATGTCGGTCCAGTAGAGTTTCGGTGTCTTTACCACTGAACTGGTGAGATTCCGGCGATAGGGCTGGAGCAGGACGGTCTGGTAGGAGATTCGCAAATATTCAATATATCGCCTGGCGGTGTCCACACTTATTCCGGCGTCCCGGGCGAGTTCAGAGTAGTTCAGCAGCATTCCCGATCTAAGGGCCGACAGCTGCTGAAACTTGCGAAAAGGGCTCAAGTCGTCAAGCCGGGCAAGATCGGCCAGATCCCGTTCCAGGTAGGTGTACCCATAGTTTTTGAGCCACAACCAGCGCTCACCCGGATCCAGTTGCAGCAGGGCCGGTATGCCGCCCCAATTTAGCAGATGTGTTTCGGCTTCCCGACAGGCGGTATCATCCTTGTCGAAAAGCGCAGCCGGAACACCGGATAGCGTTTCCTCTAAGGGCCTTGGCGAAAGCAGGGCGTTTAGCAAGGGGGCGGCCGGTTCTTTGGCCTTCAGGGAAGTATTTATCTCGCACTGCATGAGCGGCCACAATTCGTAGAAGAAAGCCCTGCCTGCCAGTGATTCCCTGATTTTTTTCAGGAGCAGGATCTGACTGGAACCGGTCAATAGTGTGAAATTTATCCCTCTGTCATCATAGGCATATTTAACTTTTTCGAAAACAATGGGCTCTTTCTGGGCCTCATCGATGGTTGCGTGACCCACCGACTGGGCCCACGCAGCCGAGGAGAGTGCGCGCAAAGCCTCTCTGTTTTCAGGCGAGTCGAGATTAATGTATCTTAAATCAGGGTAAATCCGTTTTGAAAGTGTCGTTTTACCCGTCTGGCGGGCACCGGTAAGGACGGCGATACGCCGTGAGGTTGCAAGCGGTAAACGCTTTGCCAAAAAGCGGTACTTATCAGAAATAGCATGCATAGCTTGCAGTTTGCCTGTAAATTTGACGATGTCAACATAATATTTACAGGTAAAAGGTCGATGGGTGAAACGTGAGGGCACGCCCGCTTTGATTTCAAGCCGCCGATCAGTAAACTTGAGGCTGCCGGTATGGATTTCAGTGACAGTTGTGAGAATGAATGGCTTGCCACAAGATTGCACGGGCCTTGGGGCTTAAGGCGGATCCATCGGAAATTCCTACTCTCGAAGACCAGAAGGCGCTGGTTGTAGAACGCTTTGACTGCCGGTGGTCGCAAGATGGCACCTGGTTAATGCGGCTGCCGACCGAGGATACCTGCCAGGCCCTGGGCTTTTCGCCACAACTTCGGTACGAGAGTGACGGTGGGCCCGGGATCGCTTCCATCATGGATCTTTTGCTCGGCTCGGAAACAGTCGGTGAAGATCGGGACGCCTTTCATTTATACCTCACGTAGCGAATTGGTGGACGAAAAGGAATGTAGCTGTTTGCCAAATGATTTTCAAGGGGCCGGTGAAGACCATCCAGCTGGTGGATATCCCGGAGCCGGAGCTTCCCACGGATGAATGGGTAAAACGGTGTTCGTGAAGCTCCCAAAGATATTCCGGTAGACACCATCCATTCAAAGGAGATGTTTATGCGATTAATCCTACTCTTGTTTGCCCTGGTTTTCAAAGATGCGGCCACCGGGTTCGCGGTCCTGACCAGTAAGCAGAAAGATGCTTCATTCAATGCCGCCGCGGAAGGCAAGTTGAAAATTGAAAATGTGGATATGGTCTTTACGCTTTCGAGCGGGCACATCGAAAACCTGCTGGACGGATTGAACCAGTACGGTATTAGAACCATCGACGTCCGGCACGAGCAGGCTGTGGCCGTGATGGCCCACGCGTGGTCGATATACAAAAACAAGCCGGGGGGTCTGCTTCGTCACGGCCGGCCCCGGTTTTACCAACGCGTATCTGGACAACGCGCCCCTGGTGGTCCTGTGCGGCCGGCATCCCCTGCGGGACGACTTCAGATGTACGCGGCTGAGCATGTTGACAAAACAGGCGTTCCGTTTTACGGTTTATACAGTTCCAACAGGTATAAAACCGGTTCCGCAAAATTACTGGAAACCCTTGAGCAGCAGGAAAAGAAACTGATCCTTGTGCCGGGACCGGATTGTCAATCAACGGCCGGATCCGGGCAGGCTGACAACGGACCTGGCAGCAGGGGGATAAAATGGCGGCAACATATGATGTGCTCATTATAGGGGCGGGGCCCGGCGGTATCACCGCCGGTTATGCCGCCGGGAAAAAGGGGTATTCCCACATTATTTTGGAGAAGGGCAAACGGGTCTTCCAGGGGATCATTGATTCATATCCAAAAGGTAAAAAGGTCTACCCGACTATACCCCGGGGTGAGGAGAAGCAGTTCCCGGTAGAGGGGCTCACCCCTCCGGCTGAAAAGATCCCGGTGGAAAAGTATATTGAGCAGGCCGAAGACTTCGTCCGTCTGAACAATCTCAATGTTCAGTACCAGGACGCGTATCAGGATATCCAAAAGAGCAACGGCGAATTTACCGTTGAAACAAATCAGAATGTCTACCGGGCTAAAAAAATCATCTTTGCCTTTGGGAGCAACATTCCAAACGATCTGGGTGTTTACGGGGAGGCCAAAACAGTCGCCCGCCGGATTGACAATGTCTCGGACTACATCGGGCGGACCACCCTGGTTATCGGGGGCGGAAATGCAGCCGCGGATATCGTTGCGGCGCTTTCAAAAGAAAAGCGTGAAGCCGGTGATGCAACCCATGTTTATTGGGGCCACACCAAGAAGCAGTTCAAGGTCAACAAGAATACAGCCCGTGATCTCGGGGAGGAGATCCTGCTCGGCGGCCAGATAAAAATTCTCCAGGGAGCCATCCCGAAAATAGGCGAAGTCGATACCGAAGGGATCGACCGCTTGTATATCCACCAGAGCCCCGAAATCCAGGCCCGGGACGATGTCTTTATGTACCAGGGCATGAGTTTTCCCATGAAGAACGTTATCGCCTGTGTCGGGACCCATGGCCCGGCGGGGGTTTTTAATGCGATGGATCTGCAGCAGATCGCCTGCACCGGCAATATCTGCAAAATCGCCCGGGAGGGTGAACAACTCCTTTTGCTGACCACCGGTTTGGAAACAAGCCGGGAGGGCATCTACGCCATCGGTGGGTCCATCAGTCCATCCTACATGGAAGCTCAGGGCGATGGTACCATTCGGGAGAAAAAACACTCCAATCTCATTTATACAGCGATAAAGGACGCGGTGACTGTTATTAACCACATTGATTTCTAAGCAAGGTGAAACCTCTGGCACGACGTCGAGTGTTTCTGTCTTCAATTCCGAGTATCATAACTGAAAATCAATATACGGTCTTTCCATGAAATCAATAAATGTGCCGGAAGCACCTGATGCAATTGGACCGTATTGCCATGCAATGAGATCAGGAAACCTGGTTTTTTGTTCTGGCCAAACGCCCTTAAATCCCAAGACAATGCAATTGGTAGGATCCACAATTGAGGAACAAACGAAGAGAGTTCTAAAAAACCTATCAATTGTCTTATCTGGTATCGGTTTATCCCTGCACAATGTTGTCAAAACAACCGTGTATCTTAAAAATATGGATGATTTTGAAGGCATGAATAAAACATATGCAGACATGTTTAAAGGACATACACCGAGTCGGACAACCATCTCAATAAAACAGAATCCATTGGATGCGCTGGTCGAAATAGAATGTATAGCGGAGATTGAAAATCGCTCAACTTAGGATAAAAAAAGGGTTTTAAATTGGCGGATACTCTATATGGCGCAATGAATGAACCGCGATATTGCGGGATCCCAACATTTATGCGAACCCCCCATATCACGGACTTGAATGAACTTGATATTGCCCTTCTGGGGATTCCCTACGACGGCGCCGTTGAAGCCCGCTCCGGGGCAAGGCAGGGACCTCGGCAAATCAGAGACATGTCAAGCATGATGCGCAAGATTCACCATGTCACCCGTATCAATCCTTATGCACTCTGCAGAGTCGGTGACGTGGGTGATGTCCATTTCAATAAGATATTTGATGTCGAATCAAGCCACGCGGATATTGCGGATTTTTTCGACCGGCTTTACGCCAGGGCAGTCATTCCAATAAGTGCCGGTGGCGATCACTCCATAACCCTCCCCATTATGCGCGCACTTGCAAAAAAGTCATCCCTTGGATTGGTGCATATTGACGCGCACACCGACTGTTGCGATGAAGAGATGAACTCCAAATATAGTCATGGGACACCTTTTCGAAGAGCCATTGAGGAAGGCTTGCTTGATCCTGGCAGAACCATCCAGATAGGCATCAGAGGGGCTGCAAACTCTGACGAATGTTGGGAATTTGGGCGACAACATGGAATTCGGGTGATCTATATCGAGGAATTTTCAAAGATTGGTGTTGAAAACGTGATTGCTGAAGCCCGGAAAACGGTTGGCGATCAAAGGACGTACCTCTCATTTGATATCGATGGTATCGATCCGGCATTTGCCCCGGGTACCGGGACTCCTGAAATTGGGGGTATTCTGCCCATTGAGGCCCAGCAACTGATCCGTGGGCTGAGAGGTTTGAATCTCATCGGTGCGGATATCGTGGAAGTCTCACCGCCTTTTGACTCATCCGGAAACACGGCTCTCATTGCCGCGACCATAATGTATGAAATATTGTGTATTATTGCGGATGCAAACTATTCATCATCAATGGGCGGCACATAATTTCAACTTAATATCGAAGTTACAAATCGAATGAATGAGATAGAGGGTCTACGTTTGACCTTTCTTCACACAACACGCCCCCCTTTTGAAAATTCTTCAGTTTTAAATTGGTGTAGGTGCTATCGGTGCCTATATCAGGCATCAGCGGCTTGAACAGAACAAAACGCAGGCGCAAGTCGCCAAAGAGGCTGGGACTAACCGCTGGACACTGGGTCAGATAGAAAATGGCGAATCTATAACACTTGCCACCCTCATCCAGATATATGGTAATCAGCTGATTGAAACATGGCTGGGGACGTGTTGAATACGCATATTATCTAATGACAAAAGAATGCAATATTGAAATAATTGGGGTCGCACCTTCGAGTACACCAGCGAATCAACGTTTCTGCGCCTGACCTGTCTGAACACAACAAACTATCCTCCCGGGTGTGATACCCGTTTGCCCGAAGCCCTTATCTACGCCCCCTGGGTTTGCCCCGTTTAGAAGTTTGCAGGGCGCGTTGTCCTGAACGGGAAGGCTTTTTTACCGCCTTATTGATTTTTCGACGAGAGCGGGATTTCGATTTTAACATTGAGTTTTTGCCGGGTCCCGCCTTTTTCGCCTTACGGGCTTTCGAGCGCTGTTTTAAATCATTTCTGCGCAGGACAAGTTCTTTCAGGGCCTTGTCCGCCTTCTTTTCGCTGGCGGGGCTATTGGGGCGATAGAGAACAAAATCCGGAACATCGCTGTCTTCGGTATAACCGTCTACCTTTTCTACCGGGATCTTCTGCTTCAGCAGGGTTTCGATGGCCTGGAGATAACTCCTTTCAGCCTGGCTGACCAGGGAGATGGCCACGCCGCTTACCCCCGCCCGCCCGGTGCGACCGATGCGGTGCACATAATCTTCGGGGGTGCGCGGCATGTCGTAATTGACCACATAGGGCAGGGAGCTGATGTCCAGGCCCCTTGCGGCCACATCCGTTGCCACCAGGATGCGGATCTCACCGTTCTTGAACGCCGCGAGGGTGCGTGTCCTGAAAGACTGGCTTTTGTTGCCATGCATCGCGGCGGCGCTGATGCCCTGGGCGGCCAGTTTCTCGGTAAGTTTATTGGCCCCGTGTTTTGTGCGGGTAAAGACCAGTGTCCGGGACCAGTTTCCGGTGGTGATCAGGTGGAGGAGAAGCACCCGTTTGTTTGATGGGTCCACCCGGTGAATCTTCTGGATGATCGCTTCAGCGGCGGTATCGCCGGGCGTCACCTCAATATGTTCCGGATCCTGCAGCATTCTTTTGGCAAGCTTCCGGATAGGTTGGGTGTAGGTGGCGGAAAACAACAGGGTCCGGCGCTCAGTGGGAACGAGGTCGAGGATCTCTAAAATCTCCTCGCTGAATCCCAGATCCAGCATTCTGTCCGCCTCGTCGAAAACCAGAAACGCAACGCGGGAAAGATTTAGATGTCTCTGGCTGGCAAGATCCAGCAGGCGGCCGGGGGTGGCCACCAGAATATCAATGCCGCGCTTGATCCGGGCGATCTGTGGATTGAGGCGCACCCCGCCGTGAACCACGGTGCAGCGCATGGCGACTGTCCGGGCATAGGTCTTGATGCTCTGACCCACCTGGAGCGCCAGTTCCCGCGTGGGGGTCAGGACAAGCGCGCGGGGGCGGCGCCGGTTGCCGCTCTGGTGACTCAGAATGTCGACCAGGGGGAGTGCAAACGCATCTGTTTTTCCCGTTCCGGTGCGGGCATGCGCAAGAATGTCCCGCCCTGCGAGAATAACGGGGATGGCCCGGGTTTGTATGAGGGTGGGGGTGGTGTAGCCTTTGGTTTCAATGGCTTTAAGCAGTTCAACCCGCAGGCCCAGTTGATCAAATGACTTATTCGTATTCTGCATGCGCTCTCAAATTTCACGTTTTAACGGACCGGCCCAAACCGGCCTGCTGCGAATTTTTACGGTGTGATTATTTATATAAAATTTTCAAACTTTTGCAAGTAGGTCAACAAGACTGTAGATAGGCGCGAACGATTTTGAAAACAGCTTTTGGATGGATGAGAAATCGTCAGGGAAAAGTTTTACAATCCTACCCAGAGGTATTTTTCCGACGGATTGATACCTCCGACCACCTTATTTTTGCTTTACCGTCTTTACGAAATCTTCAAAAGCCGATCGGGAATCATAGCTAAGAGGTTGCGATAAAACTATCAAAGGCCCAAAATCTTACCAAAACCATCGATGGCGAAAAGATCCTCAACAACTTCAGCATGGTGGTAAACGGCGGGGACAAGATTGCCTTTGTCGGAGACAACAGCCTAGCCAAGACCGCCTTGTTCCAAATCCTGGCAGGGGAGATGGAGCCGGATTCCGGCAGCTTCCGATGGGGCCAGACCGTGACTACCTCCTACTTCTCCAAGG
Organism: uncultured Desulfobacterales bacterium; assembly: GCA_964636125.1. GTDB lineage: Bacteria > Desulfobacterota > Desulfobacteria > Desulfobacterales > CAJINA01 > CAJINA01. The sequence goes on from CAZWPX010000001.1 coordinate 149,689, forward strand.
ATAACAGCCGCTTCTTCAAGACCGATATACCCCTTGCCCAATGGTTGCTGCAATACGCTCCTGAAGAGGGGCTGAGCTTTGCCCGTAGTTTCCTCGGCCGCATGCTCTTTACCGGTGAAGAGGCTATGAAAAAGACCGGGGTTCTTTCCGGCGGGGAGAAGGTGCGCTGCATGCTGGCCCGCATGATGCTGACCGGCTCCAATGTCCTTTTGCTGGACGAGCCTACCAACCACCTGGACCTGGAGGCCATCACCTCCCTCAACGAGGGACTCATGGCCTTTCCCGAGGTGATTCTTTTCGCTTCCAACGATCACCAGTTCGTTTCGACCGTGTCCAACCGTATCGTGGAACTCACCCCGGAAGGCTCCATTGACCAGGCCATGAGCTTTGACGAATACCTGGCCAGTGCCAGGGTGGCCGAAGAGAGGCAGTCTCACTATTGCGGAGCAAGCGTTTAGGGGCCTTACAAGACGGACCACGCTACAACCCCACCAATAGCGGAACTAAACTCAAAATACCCCTCTTTTAAGGGCTTAAACGGCCACTTTCGGGGGTAAAACAGGCGATTTAAGACCTATTCCCTGCAAAAACAACTGAGGCACGTTTAGCCTTTCTAAACACAATAGACATTGACGGATGTTGTGGACAATATCAACAAACTCAAACGTCCTCATTATGCCTCTAAAACAGACCCAACCGTGCCGAAAAAAAAGCGATCTTTAAGCCTGGCGTGCAGCATGGAAGCCCTGGCCAGCCCGGTGCAGTGGGAAACGCCTAAAAGGTCGATCTTGTAGTGATCGATCACTTTCAAGGTCTCGTCGAACTGCTCATCGCCACTGAATCCGAGATGGGTCCCGCCGATAATGGCATGGATGCGATCTTTTTTCATCTGCGCCAGCGCATACTCGATGATATTGATCATGCCGGCATGCGCGCACCCCAGCACAATAATCAACCCCTTGTCCGAATCGATGATGAGCGAGAGATCGTCTCTAATGGGGTCGGGATGGATGGTTTCACCGTCCGTCCGGATGGCGGACATCTTGGCGTCGCCCTTTTCAAAGGCGCTTTTGCGCGGGATTTCTCCGGTTAAATAGACGCCCGGCCCCACTTCTACCATTTCGGTTCCCAGTCTAAACTTAGCCCCCAGACCTTCGAGGTAAGGACGACGAAAAGGAATGCCGACAAACCGGGTTTCGTTTTCGGATGACCATACCCGTTCATTGAACATGTCCGGGTGACCGAACACATCCACTGAGCCTCTGATCTTGAGGACCGCCGGCAGACCGCCGGTATGGTCATAGTGCCCGTGACTGATCATGATCGATTCGATACGCGACAGGTCCTTTCCCAGGGCCAGTGCGTTCTGCGTTATGGCAAACCCCTGACCGGTATCGAACAGATAATTTCCCTTTTCCGTTTCTACAAAACAGGCGAACCCGTGCTCACCGATTACGCCAAAAGGTACGCCCACAGAGTTTTCACAAAGTATGGTCAGTTTCGATTTCATAGGCTTTTTTCCTCTTCCGAAAAACTGAGGGGTCAAAACTACACATTGACAAAACAGATTGTCAAGGTCCTTCATTGGTCAACGCAGTGACTCTGCTACACCGAGGGTCGCCAAGTTATAGACATTATATGAAAAATTGTGTATCTGTGTCTCGAAAATGGCCTTAATTGACTATTTTTCCACCCAAAACTGCCCGTTTTAGAGAGGGGGCTACGTTTGACCTTTCCTGCCAAAATACGAGAAAATCAAAGAGTACAGCCTACACACTTGCCCATACTGCCGACCTGTTAAGCCCCCCGCCCCCGCGTTACATTGTCACAGGAAAATCTGATTGCAGTTCGCCATCCAATACACGTTTTACCAGCTGAAGCCCCGCGGCAAGTTCGTCTATGGTTTTCGCTCCGGTGAGGGACAAGCGTGCGGCTGCCGGTGCGGCGGCATCTCCGACCGTGAATTTTTCCGCTGCGAACACATTGACGCCAAGTTCGCGCATACGTTGCTCGAATAGAAATCCCCGCCAAGGCGCCGGGAGGGCCAGCCAGATGAAAAACCCCGTGGGGATGCCCGTGAAGCTGTATCCACGCAAAATTTTTTGGGCCAGCGCAAACCGCTCGGCAGCTTCTCTGCGCTTCAGATCAACAACCTTGTCGGCGGTCCCATCTTTGATCCACATACTTACGAGTTCAACATTCAGGGGCGGCGTCATCCACACCGTGTTCAAGATGGCCTCATAAACGGGCTTATAGTACTTCTGGGGAACGACCATGAAGGCAACCCGCAACCCGGCTGCAAAGGCTTTTGAAATTCCGGCGATATACACCCCCGTCTCGGGCAGGCGGGCCGTTGTCGGGGGAATGACCCCCGGGCGGGTCAGGTCATAGGCGGCATCCTCGACCACGACGAGCCGGTGTTTGAGCGCGATTTCTGCCAGCGCGTCCCGGCGGGACTCAGAGACAGTTGTGGTGGTTGGATTATGCACACCGGGCATAAGATACAATCCTTTAATCTTTTCCCGTCTGCAGATACGATCCAGGTTTTCGGCCATCATTCCTGATTGATCCATCTCTATGGGGACCAACCGAAGTCCGAGCATGGCTGCGAGGGTTTTCATACCGGGGTAGGTCAGACAGTCTGTGGCGATTCGATCGCCCGGCCGAAAAAGGCCGTTCAGCGCACAGGTCAGGGCATGCTGGGCGCCGGAGCAGACTACGATGTCGTTGGCGGTTGCCCTGAGACCGAAACGGTTGGCCCATTCGGCCCCGAGAGCGCGATGTTCCGGGAGTCCGCCCGGGTCGGAATAGTGCAAAAGGGCAGAAGGATCGCGTCTGCGGCACAGTTTTTTCAGTCCGCCGGTGAGATCCGGATCGAGATGATACAGCGGGTTGATCAGCCCCATTTCGATCATGCCCGGCGAGTGTGACATATAGGGCACCATAGGCGTAGGGGTGCCTGCGTCTGAAGAGACATAGGTCCCCCGGCCCACAGTCCCGGCAATCAATCCCCGTTTTTCAGCCTCCTTATATCCCCGGGTGATCGTGGTGACATTCATTTCCAGGGCATAGGCGAGATCCCGATGGGTCGGCAGTTTTTCACCGGGATGGAGGCGACCGGAAGAGATGTCCTGCGCTATGGCATCCGCCAATTGTTTATACAGGGGCGTGTCGCCCTTTTGTATGCCTGGTGTCCAAATTGTCATGCATACAATAATTGCATTGACACCATACAATGTCAACCTTATATTTGCTCGGAGAAGGCTTTTTCAATTAACCCTGTTATTACCTGAAGGATCGCAACATGCTAGACAATCTTCTGCCTTTTATTCTGTTTGTTATCGCTATGACCGGCACTCCCGGGCCCGGCAATCTCACCATGATGGCTATTGGCCAGACGACCGGTTTTGCCAGTTCGATACAGTTTCTTATCGGCGCGGGGGCGGGTTGCGTGATTCTGGATTCACTGGTTGCCTGCGGGCTGGGGGAGTTGATTATAAGCTTACCGGTTGTGGCCACGACGTTACGTATTGCCGGTCTGGTCTATATTTTGTATCTGGCGGGAAAGATACTTGCTATGCAATTTACACCCAAAAAGGTGGAGAGACGGTTTTCATTTTTCGAAGGTTTTCTGATCCATCCATTGAGCCCCAAGAGCTGGGCGATGGCCATTGTTGCCTTTAGCCAGTTTATGAATCCCGAGCAGCCCCTCGGGCCCCAGATTGCAATATTTGTGTTCAGTTTTTTAGTCGGACTCCTGGTCTTTCACAGTTCGTGGTGTGCCGCCGGCGCCCTCATCCCGCGTTTAATCAGTTCCAGACGGATTCTATTTGGTATCAACTGGATAATGGTCACGCTTATGATCGGTGCCACCGGATATGCGATGTTCGTGTGAGCATCAGAAGGGCAACCGAATGAGGTCGCTACATCACCACCAATAGTGGGCCTACACTACAAAAACACCCCTGTTTTAGTGGCTTAAGCGGCAACTTTCGGGGGTAAAACAGGTGATTTAAGACGTGCTCCCTGTAAAAACAAACCGATGCGCATTTAACCTTGAGTGTTTGTAGATTAACAGCCTCAAAAAGATTGGTAATGCTCTTTTTAAGAAGTAGTAGCCCCTTAAAGGGCTCTAAGTGATTTGTCCTGTACAAACATATCATATATGCTATAGTAGTCTAAAAAAAGATCACTATTTATTTAAATATTATTTAAATAACTTTAAAAAGGCTATTAAATATGGATTATTATTTTATGACCGATGAACAGATCGGTAAAGAATTTGGTCAAAGAATCAAATCTCTTAGATTAAGAAAGAACTGGTCACAGCAGGAGATATCAGAATTTACGGGTCTATCCATAAATGCCATTAAATCGGTTGAAGGGGGTAAGGGTAAAATACAGTCTTTAATTAAAATATTACGGGCACTGAAAAGTCTGGATCAGTTGGACGGCTTCTTGCCTGATCCGGGCCCTTCTCCAAAACAATGGATCAAATTGAAAGGCTCAGCGCGTGTAAGGGCGACCGGAACTCGTAAAAGGTCAAAAAAATGGTAGACGGTGCTACGGTTAAGTTGTGGGGGCAGACTGTCGGCTATATCCGATGGCAGACAAATGATGGGTATGCGGCCTTTGAGTACGAACCGGAATTCTTGGAAACAGGCTTGGACATCTGCCCAATCCACATGAGCATTGATGATGCCCGGCGAGGTGAGGGTGTATTCTCATTTCCAGCCTTAAGAGAAGAAGTAAGCCGAACAGATACTTTTCTCGGATTACCGGGGTTGTTGGCTGACTGTCTGCCGGATAAATTCGGGAACCGGCTCATTGATGCCTGGTTGGCAAGAAGCGGTTGGGAATCAGCAAGTTTTACACCGGTTGAAAGGCTCTGTTATATGGGTACGCGGGGTATGGGCGCCCTGGAATTTATGCCCGGCAATCATCCCGCGGATTTAAATAAATCTAATTCTGTTGAAATCGACGAACTGGTTAAGCTGGCCCAGGATATAATGGATCTGCGCAGAGGCATAGGTACGGGCATCGCTGGCAATACGCAACATGCTGAAAACGCGATCATGGAACTCTTGAGGGTCGGCACGTCTGCCGGTGGTGCGCGTCCTAAGGCGGTTATTGCCATGAATGCTAAAGAGCGGATCCGGTCCGGTCAGGTCAGGGCGCCTAAAGGATATGATTATTGGATTTTAAAATTTGATGGTGTCACCGATGAACAGTTAGGGGCGCCAAGAGGGTACGGGCGGCTTGAATATGCCTATTATTTAATGGCCAGACAGGCCGGAATAGAAATAGCTGAAAGCCGACTGCTTGAAGAAAATAGCAGAGCCCATTTTATGACCAGACGCTTTGACCGCAAAGATAACCAAAAGATCCACAGGCTCTCTTTGTGCGGAATTGCCCATTTTGATTTTAATGAGGCTGGCGCATACAGTTACGAACAGGCCTTTGCGGTCATGCGAGCATTAAAAGATCTTGGCCTGCCGGCCTTTGAGCAACAGTATCGCAGAACTCTATTTAATGTCATTGCCAGAAATCAGGATGACCATACAAAAAATATCTCCTTTTTAATGGAGCCGGATGGTGTTTGGAAGCTTTCTCCGGCATACGATGTCACGTATTCTTTCAATCCGAAAGGCGCATGGACAAACGTTCATCAAATGAGCCTGGCCGGCAAACGTGATAATTTTACTTTGCGGGATTTAATCGGCCTGGGTGAATATGCGGGCATCAGGAAACCAAAACAGATTATCCAGGAAATCCAGGCTGCCGTTTTGCGTTGGCCGGAATTTGCGGGGGAAGCCGGTGTGCCTGATGATCAAATCACCAAGGTTGGTAACGTTCACAGGAAGATTTTATAGGATATAGATGAAAATACTGCATACATCGGACTGGCATATTGGTCGGGCCCTGTACGGCCGCAAACGTTACGCTGAATTCGAGGCCTTTCTGGACTGGTTGGCGGGCACAATCGAGGAGGAGAAGATTGACCTCCTGCTGGTGGCCGGAGATGTGTTTGACAACAGCACACCGAGCAATCTGGCTCAGAAACTCTATTACCGATTCCTGTGCAGGGTGGCGTCTTCCGCGGACTGCCATGTGGTGATCATTGCCGGAAATCACGATTCGCCTTCCTTTATAAATGCCCCCAGAGATCTGCTGGCCTCGTTGAATGTCCATGTGGTGGGGGTGGCCTCTGAAACGCCGGAAGATGAAGTGGTGGTGGTACCCGGTCCGGATAAAGAGCCCGGGATGATCGTGTGCGCCATTCCTTATCTCAGGGACCGCGAAATCCGGAAAGCCGAGGCGGGTGAGAGTGTTGAGGATAAGGAACAGAAAATTGTTGATGGGATCCGGTCGCATTACCAGAGGGTTTGTGAAGCTGCTGAAGCGATGCGCAAGCAGATGGAGAAGCCAGTGCCTATCATCGCCATGGGGCATCTGTTCGCGGCCGGCGGCCAGACCGTGGACGGTGACGGGGTGCGGCACCTGTACATTGGTTCGCTTGCCCAGGTAAGGGCGGATGTGTTTCCCGAAGCCATCGATTATCTGGCGCTCGGGCACCTGCACATTCCCCAGAAGGTAGGCGACTCGGAATGGGTCCGGTATTCGGGTTCCCCCCTGCCAATTGGGTTCGGAGAGGCTGCGCAGGCAAAAAGTGTGGTGCTTGTTGATTTTGCAAATCTGCCCCCCACGGTGACAACCCGGCCGATTCCAATATTCCAGGAGTTGAAAATTGTGAAGGGGGACTGGCAGGTCATTTCCCGGCACCTTGCAGAGATGAAGGCGGAAGGCAGCCATGCCTGGGTTGAGGTCGCCTACGACGGGGAAGATGTTGTCGGGAATTTGCGCGAGCAACTGGATGGGGCAATTGCGGATACGGATATCGAGATTCTGAGAATAGCCAACAACCGGTTGCTGGAGCGTTCCCTGGGCGCTGGCGCAGGCGGGGAGTCGCTGGATGATATTGACCCGGCCGAGGTGTTTGACCGCTGTTTGCAGGCTTATGATGTCCCGGTGGCGCAGTACAACGTTTTGCAGAATGCCTACCAGGAAATTATCGTCTCCCTTGATGAGGTTGACCCCAGGGCGCAATAGGAGAAAACAGATGAGGATTATCGGGGTACGGTTTAAAAATCTGAATTCGCTTGCCAGGGAATGGCAGGTGGATTTTTCCGGCCCGGAATATGTGTCAGACGGAATTTTTGCCATCACCGGTCCCACCGGGGCCGGCAAAACGACCATTCTGGATGCCATCTGCCTGGGGCTTTACGGAAGAACCCCGCGCCTGGACCGCGTCACCAAAAACAGCAATGAGATCATGTCCCGCCAGACTGGCGACTGTTTTGCAGAGGTGACCTTTGAAACCCAGAAAGGGCGCTATCGCAGCCACTGGAGCCAGCATCGGGCCAGAAAGAAACCCGAAGGCGACTTGCAGCAGGCCCGACATGAAATTGCCGATGCGGGCAGCGGGGCGGTCCTTGAATCCAAACTATCCCGCGTGGGCAAGTTTATAGAGCAGGCCACGGGCATGGACTTCGGGCGCTTCACGCGGTCGATGATGCTGGCCCAGGGTGAGTTCGCCGCGTTCCTGGACGCATCTCCCGATGACCGGGCGCCTATTCTGGAGCAGATTACCGGCACGGAAATCTACAGCCAGATATCGATAAAGGTTCACGAACGACGCAAACGGGAGCGTGATACGCTTGAACTGGCCAGGGCGGAGCTCAGGGGGATCGAGATCTTTGAACCGGAGGAAGTAAAATCACTGCAGGACAATTTGCAGGAAATGCGCAACGGTGAAAAGACCCTTGAGGGAAAAGTGGCGGACCTGCGCAAAACAGAAACTTGGTTGACAGGGATAGCGGCCCTGGAAAAGACGTCGGTTGAACTCGATAAAAAGCTGCTCGATATCGCCCAACGCCGGCAGGCTTTCGAGCCGGAACGGCAACAGCTTGAAAAGGCCCGCAATGCCTTTCGCCTTGAAGGGGATTACAGGGGCGTTCTCGCTATCCGTACCTCGCAGCAGGCTGAATTGAAAGAGCTCGACGATTCGCGCCTGCGTTTGCCCGAAAAACAAAAAGCCCTGACCGGCTTGAAAGATGCGAAACAGAGGGCTGATAGGCATCTCCACGCGGAGCGCGTGCGACAGAAATCCGAAACAGAGATAATTAAGAAGGTTCGAGAACTGGACACCCGGCTTTCCGACCAGAGGCAACAACTTGGGTTAAAAAGTCAGGCTATTTCGGAGGCCGAAAAACAGGCAGCCGACTACAAATACGAGATCGATAAGGTTACAAAACTGCTTGAACAGACCCAAATGGTGCTTGGGGTCGCAGACGACTATCTAAGCAGCCATTCATCTGATGCGGCACTCCTGACAGACCTTGCCGCCATTGAAAAAGGGTTTGCCAACATTCGGGTGTGCGAGGCAAAGCGAGTGACGGCGGGTGAGGCTCTGGCGGCTGCCATCCGGCAAAAAGATGCCGTGGTTGAGAAGAGCCGGAAAATTACCGCTGACCAAGGCAAGGCCAGTCAGGAGTTCGAGAAAGAGGAACAAGGGGTCAATGATCTTACAAAAGAGATCGAGGCCCTGCTGAAAGGTCGCGACCTCGGCCAATTGCGAAACAAACTGGAAGCAGTCAAAGAACGGGAAAGGCTTTTACTTGAGTGCTTTGAACTCGTTGGCCGTATGGAAAATGCGGCCGTAGTGTTGAAGACCCTCCGGGAGGACACTGAAAAAAGAAAGGAAGCGCGCGGCCGGTTTGCAGAAGATATCAAGACTGCCACCAAACAAAAAGTGCTTATAGAAAACGAAGTTGCGGTTCTTGAAACTGAGGTGTCTCTCAGGAACAGGATTAGAAATCTTGAGGAAGAACGGAAACGGCTTGAGGACGGCAAGGCATGCCCGCTGTGCGGTGCTACGGAGCATCCGTTTGCCAGGAGCAACACGCCTGAACTGGATGCAGCTGAAACCAGACTGCATAAAAAGAAGGCTGAGCTCAAAGGCACTGATAAAGAAATGCAACAGCTGGAAGCAGAGCAGGTCAGGGTTGTTGAGGCCGTCCGGTATGGGGAAAAGGAGATAGCGGAAAGAGAGGCGCTGCTGGCCAATGACAAGAAAGCCTCCACCGCCATCCTGTCCAAACTTGAAATCAGGGACTCTTTTCAAAATCTGAGCGCCGATCTTGAAACAAAGATAGCAAAAACCCAAGCTGAACTCTCCGAAATAGCGGTTATCGTGACCGCCGCAGAGGGAAAGGGCGAGCAGGAAAAGAAAGCGCGAGAGGTGCTCGAGACGCTCAGGAAAAAGCGAGACGATTTGAGTGTGTCCTTACAGGCGGCTAAATATCAAATAGAAACAGCAGGGACCGAATCCGACAGACTGCTCAAAGAGCGGAGCGTCGCATTGGATGAGACCGAAAAAGCCATTTCCGCAGCCCTGCAAGATTTGAAACCTTTTGGCATTGCGCAGGCCGAGACAACGGAACTCGATGCTGTTTATGTGGCACTGTCAGAACGTAAAAATGAGTGGGAAGCCAGGCAGGCTGAAAAAATCAACGGCGAGAAGGAGGCGGCCAGCCAGCAAGCCGAAATCGAGAAGCTCAATGCCCTCTTGGCATCCCATACTAAAGAGTTGAAACACAAAAGAAAGGACCAGGCACAGGCAGACTTATTGCTATCAGAGCTTGGCAAATCCCGGCAGGTGCTATTTGGCGATAAGGATACGGACCATGTTGAAAAGCAGCTTGCCAAAGACGTTGAGACTGCGGAAAAAGATTTGGAGGTGTCCCGGGATTCTCTGGTGCAGGTTGAAAAAGAGATCAGCACGATTAATGAAACGATTGTGTTACTGAAGGGTAAAACGGAAAAGCGGGAAAAGGATCTGGCTGCGGCCCAAAAAAATCTGACGGAACGGTTGGAAAAGGAAGGCTTTAAAGAGGAATCTGAGTTCCTGGAGGCCCGCCTCAGTGAAGAAGATCGGCAACAGATTGCAGATAAAAAAAAGCGCCTGGATCAGGCAAAAACAGAACTGGATGCCCGCAAGGCAGACAACGCAAAGGCCCTCTCCGCCGAGCGTAAAAAAATCCTCACGGATCAACCGGCAGAAATGATCCGGGAAGATATAAAAAAGAGTGAAATCGATTTGAAACAGATCCGGATAGATATCGGCGGAATTGAAAAAAGCCTGAGTGAAAACGAAAAGATGCGGAAAAAGCAGGGCGAACGCATAAAAGTCATTGAAGCCCAAAAAAAAGAATGTTCCCGATGGGATGAATTGCATCAACTAATCGGTTCAGCGGACGGTAAAAAATTCAGGAATTTTGCCCAGGGTCTTACCTTCGAGGTAATGACCGCACATGCCAACCGCCAACTTCGGCAGATGACCGATCGATATATGCTCGTTCGCGATGCAATCAAGCCGTTGGATCTGAACGTAATCGACAATTACCAGGCTGGTGAAATTCGTTCCACGAAAAATCTGTCCGGTGGCGAAAGTTTTATCGTGAGTCTTGCGCTGGCACTTGGGCTCTCCCAAATGGCCAGCAGAAATGTGCGGGTTGACTCACTCTTTCTTGATGAGGGATTCGGTACGCTTGATGATGACGCCCTCGAGACGGCACTGGTAACCCTTGCGGGACTCCAGCAGGAAGGCAAGCTGATAGGCGTCATCTCACATGTCTCGGCGCTCAAAGAACGGATCGGGACACGCATTCGGGTAACACCGGAAACGGGTGGGCGCAGCCGGATTTCCGGGCCGGGTTGCCAGGGATTATAGGCATACAGAAGAGGCAGATCGACACATCAAGAAAATTGATGCAAAGCCCTCTTTTGGATGAAAGCCGTAAGTTGAGATACGAATTCTTCTACTGTCAGGGTTGTTTGCCGGTCAGAGACCATTTTATTGAGCCCGGAACAGTCTCCTTGATCGTGGTTATGAACACCACGAGGCAGGTGAGCCCGGACAGGGAGAGGATCACAAACATATCCCGCAGCGTTGTCAGGTCGGCAATAGTGCCCATGATCAGTCCGGCCACAATCACCCCCATGTCAAAAGCACCGTAATAAAACCCGAAGACAGTCCCCCGGGCCTTTTGGGCAGTCTCATCGGCGACAAACGCGGACAGTGCCGGTGAACACAGTGCGGAGCCACAGCCGAACAGGGCGCCGATGAGAATTAGAAACCGGAATGTATGTATTTCTGAAATCAGGAAAACAGAGATCAGCAATATGATAAACGAATAGACAAACGCCGGCCCCCTGCCGATGCGATCGACAAGGTGCGCGGTAATGATCCTGCCGATGATAATGGTGATGGACTCTGCCAGGAAAAAAAATCCGACATTCAGATTCGGTATTTCCTGGATTAGAACCGGTAAAAACGTCATGATTGTCCCAAAAATAACGGCATACACCAGGTTAATGAAGGACGCTACCAGAATGCTTCTTTTAGCAATGACGTCACGATAGGCAATGCGGACCGCTTTGGGGGAGTTGTGGTATTGCTCCCGGATCAATAAGATGACCCCAAAATTGATTCCGCCTATGACGATGCAGGCCATGATCAGTCCCCAAAAACCAAATTCGGAATAGATATAGACGCCCAACAGAGGACCACAGGCAAAGGACAGCGTGCTGGCACTGGCCATGTGTCCCAGGATTTCTCCTCTCTTATCCGCCGGCGCAACATCGGTGATAAATGCCGGCATTGCGGTCGTATAAAATGTGATGCCAAGGCCATGAAAAAACCTTACGATGACAACGTAGGTAAATTGATCAGAAAAAAGGTAAAACCCGGGCGCTGCAAAAAAGATCGCCACGCCTATTATCAAGGCCAGTTTCCGGCTTTTTTGATCGGCCACATATCCTGAAAGCGGCCGAAACAATAGAACACCCAGGGCAAAGGCCCCCAGGACAATGCCGATCTGAGTATTGGTGTATCCGATGGATGACAGGTACACCGGCAGGGTTGGCAGAAGGAGGGCTTCATTCAAAAAAAACAGAAAAGTTGAAGCAAACAGCGTCAGCAGGTTCTTGTTCGCGAGGATAATTTTCATAAAAGCCTGTCAGTTCGGCTTTTGGCAGCCTGACGGTTTTCTCCTTACTTTTTTTCTGTTAAAATCGATTTTAAGTCAGTCGGATTTCGTCTGGAAAAATATAAAAACCCCTCCCTGTATTCAGCGACTTTGTTCAAACTAAATCCATCTACAATATAGCCGGGCAGGTTTTTTTCCTGTGCGAATCTGTAGGCCGCATATTCGCACCGCCCTTCCTCGAATGGGACTACCTGTTCCCTTTGGTTAAGATACCTGATTTCTTCAGCAATTATCGAATGTGATAATTCGTGAACCAAAGTTGCCGCAAACCTGTCGTAGTTCAATCCGTAGAGTATTTCAATGCGGTGGGTATAGAAAGCGTGTTTGCCAACAAACGTAACTTCTGTATTACAAGCCCCCTTCATATCGATGCTTTTTTGGCCACTCACCCGTTGCCCGGGTGGCAGGATAATGATTTTGACATTTCCTGGTACCCGGACCCCTTTATCGCTGAAAAACCGTATAACTTTTTCAATATGTTGATCGGCTTGCTCCATATTCTTAACCGAATTCTGATAGCAGTATTTGCAAAGAAAGAATTGATTGTCTAAAATGTATCCATCGATGAGCCAGTCTCCGCACGAATAGCATTGGTGGGTTTGCTTTTTATACTTTTCTAAAACATAGCTTTTTGATCTGCGGTTGGCTATGTGCTGGCCATGATTGGCCAGCGGCAATGCGCTGACGAGACATTTCTTGGACTTGTCGTATTCAGATTTTAAAAATATTTCGGTTCCAACCCTGACCGTTTTCACACCCGGTTGGATATATTGGCCGGTTATTCCGCAAAAGCTTGAGTTCTCAAAACACCTTTTGTGCCAGATGGTATTGTCATTTTTTGCTTTTCGGTAGGATTGTCCTGCCGTTAAGGGCTCTCCACAAGCGACGCAAAAAGATGCATTCTGGTAGCATGTGCTGTGAAAGGTGTTGCCTGCCGGATCAGATTTCGCTCTTTGCCCTCTTCCAATTGGGAAGCCGCAAATTTCGCAACGCTTTGCGACCTTATGACATTCGCGATGATAGACTGGTCCATCTTCATAGCTTACGTATTCACCATAAATGATTTCACCACAAATCCCGCATAGAGACGAGGCCACCGGTTTACTAAAACTTAAGCTGCGCCCTTCGCCCTGAAGCATGAACCCGCATAACAGGAATAAGAATATGCCTAACCGGTTCAAATTGAATTTTGTCCCTGATATTTAAGGTGAAAAGATCGGTAATTGTGCCACATCCCTATTAGAGACACAAGCTCTGAAAAAATGGATCAGAAAAGAGATTTATGGTTAGGCCGGGATATGATAGAAATCACTATCCATTACATAAGAAATGTCAGGGTTAAAATCTATAATCCGGCTTTGGCCTATCCATCTTTCCAACAGGATTAATTATGGAACTGAAACAGGCAGACTACGATCGACTGAAAAGCTTTCTGGATACTATTAAAGAACGAACCAGGTCCTTTCTTGGCTACCCGGTATCCAAGGATTTTGATTACAAAGACCTTTTCGATTTTTTTAAATATCCTTTGAACAACCTGGGAGACCCTTTTACACCCAGCACCTGGAAAGTAGACACCAGAGAATTTGAAAGAGAAGTAATTTCTTTTATGGCTGCTCTTTTCAGGGCGGAAGATGAAAATTTCTGGGGGTATGTCACCAATGGCGGCAGTGAAGGGAATCTTTACGGGCTATACCTGGCCAGAGAATTGTACCCTAAAGGTGTCGTGTATTATTCTCAGGATACGCATTACAGCGTCAGTAAAAACCTGCACCTGCTGAACATGCGACACATTATGATCCGTTCCCAGGCAAATGGTGAAATGGATTATGGGGATCTTCTGGAAACGTTGAAAATTCACCGGGACAAACCGGCCATCATTTTTGCCAATATCGGAACAACCATGACCGAAGCCAAAGATGATATATTTAAGATTAAATCTATTTTGCAAGAGCTGGTCATCAGTGAACATTATATCCATTCGGATGCTGCTTTATGCGGCGGGCTGGCGCCTTTTATTGAACCCCGAGCCGCTTTTGACCTGGCGGATGGCGCCGACAGCATTTCGGTGAGCGGGCACAAGTCTTTTGGTTCGCCCGTACCATGTGGCATACTTGTCGCCAAAAAGGATAATGTTTCACGGATCGCCCGGTCCATTGCCTATATCGGGTCTCTGGATACAACCATTACCGGCTCAAGAAACGGTTTGACACCCTTGTTTCTCTGGTACACGATAAAAAAGCTTGGCCGAAATGGTCTAAAAAAGAGGGTGATGCATTCCCTTAAAATCGCAGAATACACGGAAAAACGATTAATAGATGCCGGAATTGATGCGTGGAGAAATAAAAATGCAATTACCGTATCAGTACTCAACGAGGCAGGCTTTAAAGCCGTATCGGATGAAAATATTCTTGTCAGGGTTGATGATGCACCTGGTACGCTGGGGCGGATTTCACGAACCTTGAGCGAAAACGACATCGACATTCGCGGCATTTCCATGCTGGAGCAAAATCAGGGGTTTAACATTGTCTCAATCCTCAAGGCGTAAATTTGGAAATATCTGGCCTGTTTCGTATTTTTGCAACGCCGCTGATTGAGATGGCTGGGTTTTGAAAATGTGAAGTTGTTTTTGCGCGAACCCTGAGAAAAGGGCTGCCATGAGAAGATGGTTACTGATAATTGGCATGATCGCTTCATTTACCGTATTGATTGGCAGTGCCAAGTCACTTCCGGCCAAGACGGTTGATACCTCACAACCTGCATTGAAATATTATCAGGAGTCGAAATTGGCAAAGCTATTGGATACCGTCACGCGGGGACATGCAGATAAATCGGGGTTTATTCTGTTGCGGAAAGGAAGCCGGGCCTTGCACGAACGGCTATATCTTGCCGATATCGCAGAACATACCATCGATGTTCAATATTACATCTGGAACAGTGATAAAAGCGGAAAGCTCCTGGCGCACAAGCTCATCCAGGCCGGCGACAGGGGGGTGTCGGTACGGGTTATTTTAGATGATTTCAGTATCGGCGACCGCAATGAGCAAATGTTGGCGGTCGATAGCCATCCCAATATCCAGATCCGCATATACAACCCCTTTGTCAATCGCTCCGGCGCAGGAAAATGGCTCAATTTTGCCTTCGAATTTAAGCGTCTCAATCGGCGCATGCATATGCTTGAGCGTGTAAAGGAAGGCGTGTTAACCCTGGTGCCAGGCGCCCAATACTATTAGTTGTCAAATATTTTCACGATCTTCCATTCTGATTTCCATGACAATATGCCCCCACCCACCGCATTTCACACCTACGTCAAAACAGCCTGCCCGGCTGAAAGCCGCCTGCGGGTTGTCAATGCCGGAATAGAACAGTTCATGGAGACCGTATATCATCCCCGCCAATGGCTGCAGTGCGAAAATGCACATCCTTTTGGTTTTCATACCGATCATTATCCAGCTGGATTGGCCGGACAGTAAAACAGGGCCCATCATAAATGGCCAATTTCACTGATTTCGGCGTACTTGAACTTGACAAAAATTTTCAATTCATGAATGAACACTAAATGAGGGACAAGTCTTTTCAGCTCTCCATCGCCGCGGCTACCATGGCCTGCACATTCTCAAGTTTCGCGTTGGCTGGGATGTCACAACCGGACTGCAGAATGAACCCCTCAGGGCCGATTGCCCGGATAAGGTCATCGCAGTAATTGTAGACCTCTTGCGGGTTGCCAAAGGCCAGCAGTGTGGCCGGCACGTCACCCATCAAGCACATGTGACCGCCCAGGATCTCTTTGGCTTTATGAATATCCGTGTCTCCATCCAGGGCCATGATGATCCGGCCTCGGGGGAATTCTTGAAATCGGCCCAGTTCCCGCTCCCAATTGGAATCCAGGTGTAAAAGGGGAATCAAGCCGGCTTCCAGGACTTCGTTTACAATCCGTTTCAAATAGGGCCACACAAAGCGCGCCCACATGGCAGGCGATATCATGGCTGGGGCTGTCCGCCAGCCGCCCACCCAGGCGGCCGGATACCCGTAGGCTTTTACCCTGGGGAGTATCTTGCCGGCAAGGTGGGGTACGATGGCATCCATTACCGCCAGGACTTTGCCGGGAATCTCCACGAGGTCCATGAAAAACTTTTCCAGGGAGCGACCGCCGCACAACAACTCGAATGGTGAGGTAATATCCCCGCCGCTCAAAACCGGGACACCTGCTTGCGCCCAGAGGCCCCGGACGTCTACTTTGGCCTGGTTTGCCGGTAGAAGTTGAGGGGCCGCATCGGCGAACACCCGGCTGGAAAGGTAGTCCCGGAAAAAGTCCGGCCAGCCGGCATCCAGAATGCGGTCATAGTCCGTGCGTGTCATCAACTCTGTTTCCAGCACCTGCCAGCTCTCATCCGGCGGCAAGTCGACACCGGGCACACGCACCCTGGCCCCGAAAGAGTAACTCAGGCCATAGGGTGAAAAGGAGCCGTAGTTGATGGCATCACCGTTCCCGACTAGCTTGTACGCAGCAATCATGGTGTGCGTCGCCGTTGCCGGTGTGCTGACAAACGTTGCCATGGGCGTGCCGGTTACCTGGGCCGCAAAACCGGAATACTCCAGGACGACCGGTATCCTGTCTGACTTTTCGAGTGCTACCGTCTGGCGTATGCGTTGGAGGCGTTTATTAAAAAGCGCAGTGGTTTGCATTCAGGATTTTCCTTCAAAGCTCGATGTTTGCTCCGTAGCTTCCCCCGCCCTTAAATCCCGGGGAGGGAGGCTATTTTGATCTTTCCAACGTACTAACAGCCTTGCTTTCAATGGCAACGTGCCTGGGGCATGTTTCTATGTTCCCACGGGACAAGACAGTTCACAGGCTCGGCAATGGCTGGTCACCAAATGGCGGTTTCCGCTTTTTCCAATTTCTCCGCAAGGTATTTTCTTTAGCAAGTCAGCATTCATCTGTTCCTTGCAGATGGGCCGGCTATATTTTCCCCGGGGAAAAGCTCCCCGTGGGCAGGCTTTCTGGCAAAATACACGACAGGTTTGACAGGGTGAAAAATCTGCGAGCCGGCCGGTCGCTTGCAATTCATTTTCAAGCAAAATGGCACGAAGCCTGATTCTCGGACCCCATTTGGGGTGGATAAACAGGTTGTTCCGGCCCAGGATGCCCAGGCCGGACAAAACCGCCGCATCTTTTAAAAAGATACCGCCTTTTTCCACATGATACGGCAACGGATAAGCGTATTGATGGTAGGTCCAGCGCAGCCAGTATTGCAGCGACCTGGCGATGTCTCGCAGGCAGCGATTGCCCCTGGTGTTGCCCCTGTCCCAATAGTCTAACCCGGGATCTTCTTCCGGGTGATGCAGGCCCAATACCAGCACGGTTTTCACCCGGGCCGGCCAGGTATTCCGGGCGCCGTTTACGCCCTCTTTTAGCCGGGGGTCGTCTTGGGCGGCCTGGTAGGAGGGGCTGCTCAGGACAGCTTGCAGGCTGACAATCCCGGCCTGGATGCCGGTATAGGACTCAGCTTTAGCGATGACTTCAGCAGTTGATAGAGCCTTCATGGGTTTAGTAGCCGGTTCTTAAGGGCCTCAGTGATATCCACCAGTCAGCATCAAGGTTTTTTGGTGCCAGTCATTATATCTAATTGTCTTAATAAGCAAGCGGTTCAAACTTGCGTTTCGAGTAGGAATCAATGGAACTGCTTGCGGCTCGCCGTCAGGCCAGGCCTTCGTCAATAAGGGTCAGCAGCTCTTCTTTTTGATCCGGGAACTGATACCCCTCGTAACCGAGGCTTAAAAGATATCCGCCGCGGAGGTTTTTCCAGTAATTGCCCGCATGGTCAAAGCAGACCTTCGAGGTGACATCAAGGGCGGCCACCATATTGCGCACTTCCCGCAGATGCTCCTGGGCGGCGAGCAGGTGCATTTTGCCGCAGCGGACCTCATCGGCAATGGGGGTCCCGTTCCAGGGATGAAACGGGCGGGAGCGGATGTAGTGGGGATTGATTGCGTTTAGCACCCTGGCCGTGTTTTGGGCATGCTGGTCAGACAGTTCTGCGCCTCCCAGGCCGGGCATCCAGTATTCGGAAACCTGGAAGCCCGCCGCGATGGCCTTTTGCCCGCCCTTGATGTGCCCTTCGGCCGTAGAGCCCTTGCGGACCTTGCGCAGCACCTCGTCGTCGCCGGATTCCAGCCCGATGTGCACCCGATCAAGTCCGGCCTTTTGGATCGATTCGAGTGCATCAGCCGATCTCTGGGCCAGGGTTTTCGAGCGGGCGTAAGAGGTGACCCGTTCGATAGTTGGAAAGGTCTGGCGCAGGTGTTGCAAAGTTTTGACGAGCGGGTCTGTTTTCATGATGATGCTGTTGGCATCCTGGAGAAAAGCGGTTTTCCCTCCTGCCAGGAGCCATTCGTAGACCATTGCAAAACCCTGGTGATATTCGAGTTCCGGGTTCTGCCGGATGAGTTCCACAGCTGCCCCGCGGGTCAGGTTTGACCCGTGGTCGCTCGCCAGGGAGATCCTGGCCAGGTCACTGCACAGTGCTGCCACGGCATCAATATCCTGTTTGATTTCATTCACGGACCGTACCTGGAATTTTTCAGTCTTGTACATGCCGCAGAAAGTGCAGTTGTTCCAGGGGCAGTTGCGCGTGAAGCGGACCAGCAGCGAGGCACTGCCGCCTTCGCTGGGCGGTCGGTAAACACCGGTTTCGAATTGGTATTTTGGTTTGGAAGTCATAGCCATGTTCGCTTTCGTTATTTCCTTTTTGCGCTCTGTATAAACCTGAATCTCAAAAGCATTGCTCTGTAAAGATAAATCGGAACGCTTCAAAATCAATATTCGCGTCTAAAGTAAATCCCGGGGCAGATCATAATTGTCCTTCCAGCGCAGTTGAGAACACCTGGTTTTGAGCTGTTTTGGGCTGGCGAACCGGGACAGGTTTGATGCCCTGCACGGTGCCGGTCTAGCGGACCGGCACCACTTCAAGCCAGTAACCGTCAGGGTCCTTAATGAAATAGATGCCCATCTCCTTATTCTCGTAACAGATGCAGTCCATCTCCTTGTGCAGGGCAAAGGCCGCATCAAAATCGGGCGTCCTGAAGGCCACATGAAATTCTTCATCTCCCAGATCATAGGGTTTTGCCTGGTCCTTGAGCCAGGTCAGCTCCAGCTTATTGGCTGTTGTGCCGTCCCCTAAAAAAACAATGATGTAGCTGCCGTCATTGGCAGTCGTGCGTTTTTCCTCTTTCAAGCCGAGGGCTTTGGCATAGAAAGCCAGGCTCTTTTCCAGATCCAGTACGTTGATATTAAAATGGTCGATGGTAAATTTCATGATGTCTCCTTTATGTTGGGGCTGTCCTGCTAAAACTCAGGGCGCTTTATACGCTTTCAGTTTTCTGCGCAATGTATTCAAGCCGATTCCCAGCAGGCGCGCGGTCTGGGACTTGTTGCGCCCGGTCTGGCGGTAGGCAGCGAGGATATGTTCCTGTTCCACACGGGCCAGGGGTACGATGGCTTCGGAAAGGTGTGTTCCCGTACAGGTTTCAGCGGTTTTCTGCCTGAGTGCCTCCGGGAGGTGCAAGGTGGCGATGGGATTTCCCTGGGCTAGGTTTGCTGCGGACTGGACGATCGATTTCAGTTCGCGGACATTCCCGGGGTAATCATAGGCCATGAGGCAGCACTGGGCCTCTTCCTGCACCTGGATAGGATTGTGCCGGCCGCTGGCATCTTTTAGGAATCGGCTGATCAGCAGGGGGATGTCCTCGGTTCTTTCGCGTAAAGGCGGCAGGTGCAACCAGCCGCCGCGGATACGATAATAGAGGTCCTTGCGAAACTCCCGGCGCGATATTAACTGCTCGAGGTTTTCATTTGTGGCGGCGACAAAACGAATATCCGCTTTTTGGTTGAGGTTGGCCCCCAGCTTGATGAATTCGCCATCTTGCAGGACGCGCAGCAGCTTTCCCTGGAGGTCCATGGGCATGGTCCCGATTTCGTCCAGAAACACAGTGCCGCCTTCGGTGTGTTCAAGATACCCGCTACGGCCCTTTTCCGCCCCGGTAAAGGCGCCCCGGGTGTGACCAAAAAATTCCGACTCAAACAAGGTGGCCGATACCGAGGCCATGTTGACCGGCGTGAACCGGAATTTGGAGCGCGGACTGGCACAGTGAATCGCCTTGGCCAGCAGTTCCTTGCCGGTCCCGCTCTCCCCGGTAATCAGAATCGGGACGTCACTCTGGGCGTGGAGCTCGGCTTCTTTGAGAAGACGGATCATTTTCGAAGATTGGGTGACGATGGGTTTGAAGGTGTCGGCATAGACCAATTTGGGCAGGGTGCCCTTTTTTTCGATATCCAGGATGTCCAGCAGACGCTTGCGTTCCAGGGCGCGATTGATGGCCAGGGCCAGGGTGTCGCTGGCCACCGGTTTTACCAGATAATCATAAGCCCCCTTGCGGAGGCATTCTACCGCTACGCTGGCCTCATTCACAGCGGTAATCATAATGCACTCGGTGGTCGGGCAGGTGTTCTTGATGTGTTCCAGCAGTTCCACGCCCTCCATCTCCGGCATGGTCATGTCGATCAGGGCAATGTCCGCACACTCGCCTTTACTGAAAGCAGTGGCGGCCTTCAGCGGGTTGCTCTCTAAAAGGACATTGGCAAAACCGATTTTCAATAGCTTTATCTTCAATATGGCCGTGAAATCTTCATCGTCATCCACAACCAGGATGCTGTTGATCATGTTTTCCTTTCCTATAGAGCAGATGAGAGCAGGTGTTCCAAAATGGACCAGGCCAAATTGGAACAGTTTATACTAAGGTGATGAAATTACAAGCCTTTATTTGTCAATATTGCCATTTTGGCATATCGGGCCTGCTCTTTTCCTTCCATTAAGAAAACCCACCTCGGACTGCAAAGGCTTATAACTACCTGAATAAATAAGAAATATCAAGAGTAGAAGCCTGCGGACACCTGCTGGCATGGCAATTGCGATGACAGGGGGTGAGCAACTTTGCCTGTTGCTCACGTTTTTTACAAATAAACTGAAGTCAATCCAAAACAGGGGATCCGCAATGACGCTAAAAACAAAATTCGATGACGGGGGGTTTGCCATTCTGGCGGAGATGGAGCCGCCCAAAGGGGTGGATGTTTCCGCGATGACAGACAACGCCATAAAAGTGAAGGGCCGGGTGGACGCCCTGGTGGTTCCGGAGATGAGCAACGCCGTCATGCGGATGAGCGCCCTGGGGGGCGCCATGATCCTGCAGTCCAAAGGGCTTGAAACGGTGATGCAGGTGAATTGCCGGGACCGCAACCGGATTGCCCTGCAGGCTGACCTGCTGGCCGCCTACGGCTGCGGTGTGACCAATGTCATGGCCGTTACCGGTGAAGATCCCAGTTTTGGCGACCACCACCAGGCCCGTTCGGTGTATGACATCGACCTGCTGGCCCTGCTGGGGGCCATCGATACGCTGGGGCAGGGCAAAGACCTGGCCGGCATCGAATTGGCGGGTGCGCCCGAGTTTCTGGTCGGGTCGACCAGCGATGCCGGTGCCCGGGGAAAATCTCTGGAACTCGAGCTGGAGGAGATGAAGAAAAAGGCCGATGCAGGGGCCTGCTTTTTCATCACTCCCCCGGTGTTTGATACGGGGGCCATTGCCCCGTTCATGAAAAAAGCCCGCGCCCTGAAGGCCCATATTATTCCCACGGTTTTACTGCTCAAGTCGCTGGGTATGGCCCGCTACATGGCCAAGAATATGGGACACATTTCCATTTCCGAAGAACTGATTGCCCGTATCCAGAAAGCCCCGGACAAAGTCAGGGAGTGTACGCTCATCGCATCGGAAACGGTGCGCAGTCTCAAACAGGAAGGGTTTAGCGGAGTGATGATCGCCACCATCGGGTGGGAGCATAAGCTTCCCGAAATTCTTGAAAAGGTATGAGGACGGAAACTATGGAAGACAAAAGCGCTGTCATGAATGATGCCCCGGCCGGTGAGGCCGGGAAAGAGTTGTCAGGGGCTGTCATGGTTGTGGGTGGCGGGATTGCAGGCATGCAGTCGGCCCTCGACCTGGCCAATTCCGGCTACTATGTCTATCTGGTCGAAAAATCTTCCGCCATTGGTGGTCTCATGTCGCAATTGGACAAGACCTTCCCAACCAATGACTGTGCCATGTGAATTATTTCACCCAAACTGGTCGAGGTCGGCCGGCATCTGAACATTGAGCTTTTAACTGGCACCGAATTAATGGCACTGGATGGGGAATCCGGACACTTCTCAGCACGTGTGAAACAGCAGCCACGGTTCATTGATCTGGATAAATGCACCAGCTGCGGCGAATGCGCCAAGGTCTGCCCCATCGGTGTTTCCGATAAGTACAACGAAGGCTTGTCTGAGCGCAAGGCCGCTTTCAAACAGTATGCCCAGGCGATTCCGGGCGCGTTTGCCATTGAGAAACGCGGTACCGCCCCGTGTCGGGCGACCTGTCCCGCCCACGTGAGTGTGCAGGGCTATATCGCCTTGATCAATGCGGGCAAGTACAGGGAGGCGCTGGAGCTTTTCAAGCAGGACCATCCCTTTCCAGGTGTCTGCGGCCGAGTCTGCCACCACCCGTGTGAAGGGGTCTGCACCCGCAGTGACGTGGACCAGCCCCTGGCCATCCAGTACCTGCACCGCTTTCTGGCCGACTGGGAAATGGCCGACGAGAAGACCTTTGTGCCTGAAATCGCCGCGCCTAAAAATAAAAAGGTCGCCATCATCGGGGCCGGGCCCGCCGGCCTTACCTGCGCGTATTTTTTGGCCGCCGACGGCTACGCGGTGACGGTTTTTGAAAAGCTGCCCGTCCTGGGCGGCATGCTGACGGTCGGCATCCCCTCCTACCGTCTGCCCCGCAATATCATCGAAACTGAAATCCAGGTCATCAAGGACCTCGGGGTTGAATTCAAAACCGGCGTGGAGATTGGCAAAGATGTGACCGTCGAACAGCTGCGTAACGAAGGCTACAGCGCCTTTTTCATGGGGATCGGCTCCCACGAGTGCAAGATCCTGGGGGTTCCCGGCGAAGACCTGGAAGGTGTTTTGCCCGGAGTCGATTTTTTAAGGGAATTCAATCTGGGTAATGCGGTGACCATCGGCGACCGGGTGGCCGTGATCGGCGGCGGCAACGTGGCCATGGATTCGGTGCGCACCTCCCTGCGTATCGGTGCATCCAAGCCCTTTGTGATCTACCGGCGCAGCGAAGCCGAGATGCCTGCCGACGAAGTGGAGATCGAAGAGTGCCGGGAAGAGGGCATCGATATCATGACCCTGACCACCCCCATCCGGATCATTGGAGAGGGCGAACGGGTAAAAGCCATTGAATGTATCCGCATGGAACTGGGAGCGCCGGATGAAAGCGGCCGACGCCGCCCGGTGCCCGTGGAAGGCTCGGAGTTTGTCATCGAGGTGGACACGGTGATTCCCGCGATCGGCCAGGAGTCGGACTGGGCCTGCCTCACCGACGAGTGTGCCTGCACGCTCAGCGACTGGGGTACCATGAATGTGGATGCGGTCACCCTGCAGACCAGCGACCCTGATATCTTCGCCGGCGGCGACGCGGTGACCGGCCCGGCCACCGTGGTGGAAGCCGTGGCTGCTGGCAAGGAGGCCGCCATTTCCATTCATCGCTTTATCCAGGGTGAAGACCTGCAGGCGGATCGGGAAACGCAGTGGCGCGGGGTGAAAGACGTGCCCACTGAGAACGTCAAATTGGTGCCCAAGCAGAGAATGCCGGCCCTGCAGCCGCCTGTCCGCCTGGATAACTTCCAGGAGGTTCAACTGGGATTTGATGAAGCGATTACCACGACGGAAGCAGATCGCTGTCTGGCATGCGGTGTCTGCAGCGAGTGCTACCAGTGTGTTGATGCCTGTCTGGCCAACGCCGTAGATCACGAGCAGGTTGAAACCGAACGGGAAATAGCGATAGGTTCCGTGGTCCTCAGTCCCGGCAGTCGGCCGTTTGACCCTTCCGGGATGGATCCGTTCTACCACTACCAGACCAACCCCAACGTGCTCACCAGCCTGGAATTCGAGCGTCTGTTGAGTGCTTCAGGCCCCACCATGGGGCACCTGGTAAAACCTTCGGATGAAAAAGAACCCAAAAAAGTGGCCTGGCTCCAGTGCGTGGGCTCCCGGGATACCAACCGGTGCAATAACGGATACTGCTCTTCGGTCTGCTGCATGTACGCTATCAAAGACGCCATGATCGCCAAAGAACACGCCGCCGGAGACCTGGACTGCGCAATTTTCAACATGGACATTCGCACGTTCGGTAAGGAGTATGAAAAGTATTACAACCGGGCCAAGGACAAAGAAGGGGTGCGGTTTGTCAAAGCACGGGTGCATACCATTGATGAAGTCGGACCCGAACGCAATTTGCGCATCCGCTACGCCGGCGGCAATGGCGACGGTCTCCAGGAAGAGATCTTCGATATGGTGGTGCTGTCTGTCGGCCTGCAGGTGACCGAATCCGTGGCAGACCTGGCCAAACGGCTGGATGTGGCCCTGGACAAATATAATTTTGCGGTCACCAGGCCGTTTTCACCGGTTGAAACTTCCCGCCCGGGCGTCTTTGTCAGCGGGGTCCTCCAGGGTCCCAAAGATATTCCCAGTTCGGTTATCGAGGCCAGTGCCGCGGCCTGTCTGGCCGGGGGCGGCCTGGCCGCCGCCCGCGGCAGCCTCACCCGGAGCGTGGTCCTGCCGGATGAGATCGACGTCATCGGACAGGCGCCCAGGGTGGGCGTGTTTATCTGTGACTGCGGCATCAATATTGCCGGGGTGGTGGATGTCCCGGCGGCCGTAGATTATGCCCGCTCATTGCCCGGTGTGGTTTTTGTCACCGAGAACCTTTTCACCTGTTCACAGGATTCCCAGGAGCAGATGAAAGTGATCATCAAAGAAAATCGCCTCAACCGGGTGGTCGTGGCGGCCTGTACACCTAAAACCCATGAGGGCATCTTTATGGATACTCTCGAGGCTTGCGGGTTGAATAAATATCTCTTCGAGATGGCCAACATCCGCAACCAGAATTCCTGGGTCCATGCCGATGAACCTGAAAAAGCCACCGAAAAGGCCAAGAGTCTCATTAAAATGGCAGTTTCCCGGGCGACTATATTAACGCCCCTGAATGAAAAAATCATTCCGGTCAACCAGCGGGCGCTGGTGATTGGCGGTGGTGTGGCAGGCATGAATGCAGCCTTGGGCCTGGCGAATCAGGGATTTGAAGTGGCGCTGATCGAAAAAGAGGCCACCCTGGGGGGCATGGCCAATCATCTCACCGAGACCATCGAAGGCGATGATGTCGGTGCCTATGTGGCCAGCCTGTCCGGGCAGGTGGGCAAACATGAAAATATCCAGGTGCTCACCAACTCCCTGATAGTCGGGTTTTCCGGGTTTAAGGGCAATTTTACCACAGAGGTCCTGGTGGGACCCGGTATGTATGAACGAAAAATTGATCACGGGGCTGTGATCCTGGCCACCGGGGCTGTGGAATATGAGCCCAGTGAGTATCAATATGGGCAGAGTGACAAGGTTATCACCCAGGTGCAGCTGTCCCGGCGGATAAAAGAAAAGGGCACAGGAGACCTGAACCAGGTGGTGATGATTCAATGTGTCGGCTCCCGCAATGAAACCAGTCCCAATTGTTCCCGGATCTGCTGCCAGGCCGCAGTGAAAAATGCCCTGCACATCAAGAAAGACAACCCGGAAACAGATGTCTATGTCCTGTATCGCGACATCCGCACCTATGGGCTGCTGGAAGATTACTACACCGAGGCGCGCCAGCTGGGGGTTCTCTTTTTCCGATTTGAGGCAGATGACCCGCCGGTGGTGGATACCGTGGACGGCAAGGTGACGGTGACCTTCAAGGATCACGTGCTCGGACGCTACCTGCAAGCCACCCCCGACCTAGTGACCCTCAGTGCCGGGATGGTGCCGGAGGATACTGAGGAACTGGCTTCCATCGTAAAACTGGCCCGAACCCCGGAGGGCCATTTTATGGAAGCCCATGTCAAGCTCAGGCCGGTGGATATGGCCACCGAAGGGATTTTTGTGTGCGGGACCGCCCACAGTCCGAAACTGCTGCCCGAGTCCATCGCCCAAGCCTACGCGGCGGCCTCCCGGGCCACCACCTTTTTATCGCAGCCGCACCTGAAGCTGTCCGGGGTAACGGCCCATGTGAATCCGGACAATTGTGCCTCCTGTCTGATCTGTGTACGTTCGTGCCCCTACGGCGTTCCCAAAATCAATGCGGACGGCGTGAGCGAGATTGATGAGGCCCTGTGCCAGGGCTGTGGTGTCTGTACGGCCGAATGCCCGGCCAAAACCATTGAGCTCGCCTGGTACGAGGACGAGCAATTGTTGTGCAAGGTGGAGTCGCTATTGGAAGGGGTTTTGTAACTATGGATAAATTTATTTCCCAAGAGAAAGACGGAGGTTCTCAATGACCAGGGAGTTTGAACCGATCATAATTTCATTTTGCTGCAATTTCTGAGGGTATACCGCAGCGGACCTGGCAGGTTCCATGCGACTTTCATACCCGGCGAACATCAAAATTATAAGGGTGCCCTGTACCGGCAAGGTGGATATCCTCCACATTCTGCGAGCCTTTGAAAAGGGGGCCGACGGTGTCTATGCCGTCGGGTGCATGGAGGGAGACTGCCATTTTAATTCCGGTAATTTCAGGGCCTGCAAACGGGTGGAGCAGGCCCAGAAAATCCTGGAGACCATTGGGGTCGGGGGAGAACGTGTGCAGATGTACAATCTCTCTTCCAGCGAAGCACCGCGCTTTGTGGAAATAGCCATTGAAATGGATACCCGGATCCGTGACCTGGGGCCCAACCCGATCAAGCTTGCCAAGGAAAAGGCTGCATGAGCTGCCGGATGATAAAGGAGGCTGTATGATTGTTGCTGATAAAAAACCCATCGAAGAGATCATTGAGACGATTAAGGACTATTCCAAAATCCTGATCCTGGGATGCAACGAATGTGTCACGGTCTGTGAGGCCGGCGGGAAAAAAGAGGTCGGTATCCTGGCTTCGGCCCTGCGGATGTATTTTCTCAACCGGGGCCTGGAGGTGAAGATCGACGAAAACACCCTCGAGCGGCAGTGTGACCACGAATACCTGGATGAGATTCTGGATCAGGTAGATCAGTACGAGGCGGTGGTATCGCTGGCCTGCGGGGTCGGGGTGCAGTTTGCAGCTGAGAAATACGCCGACCTGCCTATTTTGCCCGGGGTCAATACCAGCTTTTTAGGGGCCACCGAAGAGCGCGGCCTGTGGACCGAAAGGTGCCAGGCCTGTGGTCAGTGTGTCCTGGCCAGCACCGGTGGTATCTGCCCGGTCTCACGCTGTGCCAAGCGGGTGTTGAACGGGCCGTGCGGCGGTTCAACCAACGGGAGCTGTGAAATCAACAAAGAGGTCGATTGTGCCTGGCAGCTGATAATCAACCGCCTCAAGGCACTGGATAAGATGGATACCTACGAAGAACTCAGCCCCCTCAAGGACTGGTCCACGGACAGGGCCGGGGGGCCCCGAAAAGTTATCAGGGAGGACGTGCAGCCATGAAAACGAAAACAACGAGCAGACTCGAAAAGGTCCTTGCCGCAGGCCATCTGGCCGTTACCTCCGAGTGTGGTCCCCCCCGGGGCAGCGATCCCGAAGTGATTGTTAAAAAAGCCAACCTGATCAAGGATCACGTGGACGCGGTTAATATTACCGATAACCAGACGTCGGTTACAAGGATGTGCAGTCTGGCGGCCTGTATCCGGTTGAAACTTTTGGGCCTGGAACCGGTGCTGCAGATGGTGACCCGTGACCGGAACCGGATTGCCCTGCAGAGCGACATCCTGGGGGCCGCCTCTTTTGATGTGAATAACATCCTGTGCCTTTCCGGCGATCACCAGAGTTTCGGCGATTGCGGCCAGGGGCAGAATGTCCACGACCTGGACTCCATGCAGCTGCTGCAGACGGTGCGGCACATGCGGGATGAAGGCAAATTTCTCGGCGGCGACGATATTGCCCGGCCGCCGCAGATGTTTGCCGGCGCGGCCGCCAACCCGTTCGCAGATCCTTTTGAAATAAGAGTACCCCGGCTGGCCAAGAAAATCGCCGCAGGAGCGGAATTCATCCAGACCCAGTGTATCTACAATCTCGACAAGTTCGAAGAGTGGATGCAGGGGGTGCGTGACCGCGGCCTGCATGAAAAGGTCGCCATCCTCGCGGGGATGACGCCCATGAAGTCCGCCGGGATGGCCCGTTACATGAAAAACCGGGTGCCGGGGATGGATGTGCCGGATGAGGTGGTAAAACGCCTGGCGGATACCCCCAAGGAAAAACAGGCCGAAGAGGGTGTAAACATCTGTGTGGAGGCCATAGAGCGACTAAAAGAGGTTGAAGGGGTGCGTGGATTCCATGTCATGGCGATCGAGTGGGAGGAAAAAGTCCCGGAGATCGTTGAGCGGTCAGGGCTGTATCCCAGGCCGGCAGTAGACTGAGCCAGAGACGCTGCCCTGGAAGAAAATCTACCGTTTCTGGATATGCACGATTTAAGGTTTAATGACGTTGATAGTTGTCAGGTTTTCATACCGAAGACCACAGCGACTCAGCCGTCAAGACAAAGGAGGTTGCCATGAGTGAGAAAAAGAGAATCCTGGTGGTTGATGATGAACCTGATTTCTGTTCCATTGTCCAGGGACAGCTTGAAAAAGAGGGCTATGATGTTGACTTGGCCTATAATGGCGTGGAAGGGCTTGAGAAGATTCGTTCCAATCCGCCGGATGCCGTGGTGCTGGATGTCATGATGCCGGAAATGGATGGTTACGAGGTTTGCAAGGAGTTGAAGGCGGATGAAGGCACCGCCGGCATACCGGTGGTGCTTCTGACCGCGGTGGCTTCCCATGTGACCTCCACCCGCTATTCACACGCGGATGGTATGAGCACCGAGGCGGATGACTACATTGCCAAGCCCGCATCGGCCGAAGAGATCTGCGAAAGCATCAAGGGGCTGCTTTAACCTGCGGGTTTATAGTCATGCTGGCAGCCGGATAGAAGCAAGTCAATTTAGTGCACCTATCGTCCAGAGCATGCGTACTGCCATAGTAACGGAAGACGTATTTCTTCTCATCTTAGAAGGAGTAAATGATGTCATCAGAGGTTATCGAATTAAAAAGGGGCCGTAAAAACACCTTCAAGGATCATGTTATGAGCCTACTGCCGGATGGCGGAAATCTTAACATGTGCCTGACCTGCGGGGCTTGCTCTTCCGGGTGCCCGGCAACTGGTCTTGAGGGGATGGACCCGCGCAAGTTCCTGCGTATGGCGGCCCTGGGAATGGACGATGAGATTCTCAAATCAGACTGGAAATGGTGGTGCAGCATGTGCATGCGCTGCGTTTATGTGTGCCCGATGAAGATCAACATTCCCCAACTGGTCTTCAATGCCCGAGCCCAAATTCCCAGGGAAGAAAGACCCAAGGGGATCGTCGGGTCCTGCGATATGGCCCTGAAAAATGATACCTGCAGTGCCATGGGGGCCACTGAGGAGGACTTTCAATTCGTGGTGGAAGATGTCCTGGAGGAGTACCAGGAATCCCAGCCCGAGTTTGCGGACATGTTGGCGCCTATCAATAAACAGGGGGCCGAATTTTTTCTTAACCAGAATTCGCGTGAACCGGTGACCGAGCCGGACGAAATGGTTCCGCTCTGGAAGATCCTTCATTCCGTAGGTGCCGACTGGACATATGGGACTAAAGGGTGGGCCGCCGAAAACTATTGCCTGTTTATGGCCGACAATGAAAACTGGGAAAAGATTGTGAGGACCAAAGCCAAAGCCGTAGATGATCTTGGGTGCAAGGTCTGGCTCAATACCGAGTGAGGGCACGAACTTTTTGCAGTCCGGGTCGGACTCGAAAAATTCAAGATTGAGCATAACTTTGAAATCAAGAGCATCATAGAGCTTTACGCCCAGTGGATTCGCGAGGGCAAACTCAAGGTCAATTCCGACTGGAACAAGGATCGTCAGATCAAGTTCACCTTGCAGGATCCCTGTCAGCTGGTGCGTAAGACATTAGGCGATCCGGTTGCCGAAGACATGCGCTATGTTGTCAGGGCGGTGGTCGGCGAGGAAAACTTCATCGACATGCAGCCCAACCGGTCAAACAATTTCTGTTGCGGCGGTGGTGGCGGTTTTCTGCAGTCGGGCTTTCCGGAACAAAGAAGATATTATGGCAAGGTGAAAGCGGAGCAGATTCTCACCACGGGCGCTCCTTACTGTATAACGCCCTGTCACAATTGCCACGCCCAGGTTCACGATCTCAGCGAGATCAATGATCACAAGTGGGAGACGCTTCATCTGTGGACCCTGATTTGCCTGTCCATGGGGATCCTGGGGCCAAATGAGAGGGCGTACCTGGGTGACGATCTTAAGGAAGTCGATATGTTTCATGCGGAATCGGGTATGTAGAATCGTCGTCCGTAAATGACTCAGACAGAAGAACCTGATTCGACGGTAGCCGTATCGGACTCTTTTGGGAAGACAATAACATGAAGGTGTATTGTATCCTGAGCGATGAAAGGGCCTATCGGTCAAAATCCCCGGCCATGTTTACCGCGGTTTTACAACGGCAGGGGATCAAAGGGATGTATGTGCCGTTTAAAGTGGTTCCGTCTGATATCGGCAAGGCCCTGCAAAGCCTCAGAATCCTGAATATCGCCGGGGCCAACGTGACCATCCCCTATAAGGAGGCGGTTATTCCCTACCTGGACATCCTGTCCGAAGGCGCCAATGTCATCGGTGCCATCAATACCATCGTCATCTCCGGGGAGGAACTCAAGGGCTACAATACCAACGCCATCGGTTTCATGGATGCCCTGGACAGCGTCGGCTTCAACCCGGAAGGCAAATCGGCACTGATATTCGGCACCGGCGGAGCCGCACGGGCGGTGGCGTTTATCTTAAACTGGTTGCGGACGGACACCATCGTGGTTACGGGTCGCAGCGACGGCAAGGTCCAGCAGCTCGTCAAGCGTTTCGGCGGGGAGGGTGCCGGCTTCGAATCCCTGGGCAAGGAAATCAGTGCTGACATTGTAGTCAATGCCACATCGGTCTCTTCTCCCGAGGAATCACCGAAGATGGCGGCGCTTGTCACCAATCTGAAGATAAAGGGGTGCCGGCTCGTGGTGGATCTCAACTACAACCGTCCCCAGAATTTCTGGCAGGAGATGGCCCAGGCCCTGGATATCCAGTTTATGGACGGCCTGGCGCCCCTGGCGTATCAAGCTCGCCGGACTTTTGCGTTGTGGACGGGGCTGCAACTGCCGCCTGAGGAGTTCATCAAACCCCTTTTAAATAAGTAACATTTCGGCGCCGGGCGCCGGGACAAAACCCTTTAATACCAAATAAATTCCTTCCTTGAAATAAAACAGCTTCACCCAGGAACTATTGGCGATAGTGCCCGGTTCAGGTATCTAAACCTGTATGAAGATCACCCTCTATATACACCCAAAGGCGTTAATCGATAGTAGTAGTGATATCTATTACATAAAATATTACATAAAATATTACATAAAGCAATTGACATCAAAGTTTTTCCTTTGTATGGGGTGAATAGGGTGGCAAATTTAACCCGCCGTTAGAAACAAAACTGCGGACGGAATAGATAACGGGCATGAATTGGATCACAAAAGAAGCTATGCGGCCAACTAATGGCGGGGATTGGATAAATACCCGGATCCCTGTTTGACCTTACGGCATATGAACCAGCGTTCATGTGCCGTTTTTATATAAATGGGTTATTGTCTTGATAGGCATGCCTGGCTTGTTGCTGTTCAACAATAGATCGACCATTAATTTATTAATTTCAACAGAGGAGGAATCATGAAACGCTTTGCAATTCTTAGTCTACTGATGGTTTTCGTGGCGGCCTTGATGCTGCCTGTCTCTGCATTTGCAGGAAAAACCTTGAAAATCGGCCTGGGCGATCCCATCGATTCGGATCAGGGGGTTCTGGCACTCCGATTCAAAGAGATCGTGGAGAAAACCAGCGGTGGAAATTACAAGATTGATATTTTCCCTGCCGGCCAGCTAGGTGATGAGCAGAAAATGGTTAAAGACTCCCGCCGGGGATCCATCGACGGTGCCGTTGTTGCGGTTAACAACATCACCCCGTTTGCCAAATCTGTGGGTATTTTAACCCTTCCATACCTCATGAAGAGTTTCGATGATGCCGTGAAGGCCACCACGGGTGAGTTGGGTGACAAATGGCGTGAAGTTCTTATTAAAGAAGCTGGCGTCCACGTGCTTGGATGGGCATACTCCAATTTTCGCGTCTTGACCAACTCCAAGAAACCCGTGACCAACCTCGCTGAACTCAAAGGCCTGAAGATTCGGGTCCCGAAAAACGCTATCATGATCGGCACCTGGAAAGCGCTTGGCGCCGAGCCGATTCCAATGGCATGGCCGGAAACCTTTACCGCCCTGCAGCAGCGCGTGGTGGATGGACAGGACAACCCTCACATCACCAACTACGCCATGAAATTCTATGAGGTCCAGAAATACACCTCCGAGGTCCACTATCTGTTCTCCCTGCAGCCCCTGGTTGTCGGCGAGAAATTTTTCCGGAAATTGTCTGCCGAAGACCAGGCCATGCTCACCCGTGCCGGCATCGAGGCCCAGCAGTACAACCTGCTCTTCAGCGTCACCCAGTCGGAAACCGCACGCCAGAACATGATGAAAAAAGGCGTGAAATACATGGAGATCGAAGATGAAGACCAGTGGGCCAAGCTCGCCATGGACAAGGTCTGGCCCGAGTTTTACAAGAGTGTCGGCGGGAAAGGCGAAGTCGACGCCGTACTGAAAGCGCTTGGACAGTAACACCCAGGTACATCTGCCCGGCGGCCGCCGGGCAGATGTATTATTGATACTGGAGCTACTATATGCGATCCAAACCATTTTTCAAATTTCTGGATAATATCGAGAGCTATCTGTGCCAGATTCTGCTGGTATTTTTCGTGTGCCTGCTGTTTCTCCAGATTGTCCTCCGACTGGTGTTCGGCTTCTTTCACTGGCTGTCCCAGTACATTGCCATCTTTGCAGATTACCCGCTGCCGGCCTCCATCGCCTGGGGAGAGGAACTTTCCCGCATGGCATTCGTGTGGTTTGTTTTTCTGGGGGCAACGTACGCGGCACGGCTTGCCGCACACAACCGGGTGACCTTTCAGTTCCGGATTTTTCCCAAGATTGTCGGAGATATTTTTATGTTTCTCTCCGACCTGGTCTGGATCGCCTTTAATTGCACCATGATTTATTACAGCATCAGCGTGATCAAGGAAGGGTTCGAGTATCCCGAGTATTCTCCGACCCTGGACTGGATCATGGCCTATGTATTTATGATTTTCCCTATCGCTTTCTCGCTCATGACCATTCGCATCATACAAGTCAATATCATGAGACATATATTGAAAATTGAGATTGCCGATGTAGACGCCATAGACACGGGTGACGAGGAAGAGGACGACACGCTTCCGGAAAGCGGGGTGACATCATGAGTGTTACCGCTGTCATCTTCATCACCTTTGTCGGTCTATTGATTATCGGCGCGCCCATTACGCTTTCTCTGGGCGCCGCTGCCCTGGGTGGCATGATCGTCAGCGGGAAACCGCTGGAAGGGCTCGTTGAAATCGCCTACACATCGGTCAACTCTTTTCCAATCATGGCGCTGCCGGCGTTCATACTATCCGGCGCCCTGATGGAGTCCGCAGGGATATCCAGGCGACTTGTGGCTGTTGCTGAAGCCATGGCCGGCCCGTTCACCGGCGGCATGGCCGCTTCCACCATTTTGTCGTGTCTGTTTTTCGGGGCGATCTCCGGTTCCGGACCGGCAACCACCGCTGCTGTCGGCATGCTGATGATCCCGGCCATGACCCGGCACGGGTATGACCGTGGGTACGCCGGTGCCGTCACCTCTTCGTCCGGCGGACTTGGTGTGGTGATCCCGCCAAGCATTCCAATGGTTATTTATGGTGTTGCAGCCTCCCAATCCATCGCGGATCTCTTTATCGCAGGATTCATCCCCGGCGTGATGCTGGCGGTGGGCCTCATGACCATGAATTACTTCCAGTCCAAAAGAAAAAAATACAAAGGGGATGGTAAGATACTGTCACCCAAAAAGGTATGGGTGACCATGCAGGAGGGGTTCTGGGCGCTGTTGACTCCGGTCATTATCCTCGGCGGTATCTACACCGGGTTTTTCACCCCCACCGAGGCGGCCATCGTCTCTATCTTCTATACCCTGTTTGTGGGTATCTTTATTTATAAAGAGATCGAACTTCAGGGTGTCATGAAGGCCCTGGAAAGTACCACATGGATCACCGGCCGCGTGTTGATCATCATGTTTACCGCGTTGGCGTTCGGTCAACTGCTGACCATAAACAAAATACCGGATCTGATCGCCCAGGGACTGTTGGATCTCACCGGGAACCTTTATCTTATCTGGGTGCTGATCATCATCTTTCTGCTGTTCATGGGAATGTTTATGGAAACGTTGGCCACCATCATGCTGGTGACCCCCGTACTACTGCCAGTCATGGTTTCCCTCGGTGTGGACCCCATCCATTTCGGCGTTGTGCTGGTCTGCTGCTGCGAAATCGGATTTGCCACGCCACCGCTCGGGGAAAACATGTTCATTGCTTCCGGCGTGGCCAGGACATCGCTGGAAGACATATCCGTAAATGCGTTGCCGTTTGTGTTTGTCAGTGTGCTGGTTGTGTTTCTGATCGCCTACTTTCCAACACTGACCCTGTGGCTGCCTGATCTGTTGAACTCGATTTTCAAATAAACGCAACGCCGGTATTCAAGTGATCCGCACCGAATCGTTTGAATACCGGCCGATTCACATGGGCTGTATTTGAAAAAAAATGAGAATGCAGACGGCAATTTTTATGTGCCAAAATTTCTTTCATAAAAAATTTAATAAAATGGGGGCGGAGATGGAGTACATAAAAAAAGCGGAGAAAACTACCGAGTCCAATACACAAAGAATACGCGGCATCGTGAAAGATATTCTTGTACAGATCGAAGAAAACGGAGAGAACGCCGTAGCCGAACTCGCTAAAAAATTCGACGGCTGGGAGGGAGCGTTTATCCTCAGCGAAGAGAAGAAACAGCGCCTCATCGCCACGGTCCCGGAAGACATCAAGCAGGATATCCGGTTCGCCCACGAGCAGGTACACGGGTTTGCCACCGCCCAGAGGGAAAGCCTTCATGAATTCGAAAAAGAGACCATTCCTGGTGTCCGCCTGGGCCAGCGCATCGTTCCCATGGATGTGGCCGGATGCTATATTCCCGGCGGTCGTTTTGCCCACGCATGCTCCGCGCTCATGAGCGTGGCCACGGCCAAGGCGGCCGGCGTGGAAACCGTTATTGCCGCATCCCCGCCCCGCGGCGACAGCATTGCTCCCGCCGTCGTCTATGCCCTGGATGTGGCCGGTGCCGACATCATTCTCGAAATGGGAGGTGTGCAGGCCATTGCTACCATGGCTTTGGGCCTTTTTACCGGCAAACCTGCCAATATTCTGGCCGGCCCCGGAAACGCCTATGTGGCCGAAGCCAAAAGCATTCTTTCTTCCGCCGGCAAATGCACCATCGATGTTTTCGCCGGCCCGACGGAATCGGCCATCATCGCTGACAAGACGGCAGACTATATGACGGTGGCCATCGATCTGGTGTCCCAGGCCGAACACGGTTACGACTCCCCTGTGTGGCTCTTTACCGATTCGCGTGAATTGGGCGAGAAGGTGCTGGAGGTGATGCCCAAAATCATCGCGGACATGCCGAATCCGGAAGTTCCAGAGTCCTCCTGGAGAGATTATGGCGAAATCGTCCTGTGCCGTGACAGGGAAGAGCTCTGCAAGGTCAACGATGCCTATGCCGCCGAGCATGTGCAGGTTATTGCCGAGAATCCGGACTGGTGGGTTACGCATCTCAAATCTTACGGATCGCTGTTTCTGGGGGAAGGCAGCACGGTTTCCCACGGGGACAAGTGCTCGGGAACTAATCACATCCTTCCCACCAAAAAAGCCGGCCATTACTCGGGTGGGCTAAACGTCTTGAAATTTTTGAAAGTATACACGTATCAAACGATAAGCCAGGACGCCAACCATGTGATCAGCGGCGCGGCCTCCCGCCTGTCCCGTGTGGAAGGCATGGAAGGACACGCCCGGGCGTGCGACTGGCGACTGCGAAAATACTTCCCGAACGTGGATTGGGAATTTGAGGTGTACGAGCAAACCAAATATTAGAAACTATCGCACAAAGCATTAAATGTACTGAGAAGTGTGCTCGATGTGTTGAAGCCCTGCGCATACTAGGGCAGGCGCTATGATCGCTATGAATCAAACGGATGACCTTTATTTTTCTCACGCTCCGCTGCAACGACGCTACGCGACTTTCCCACTTTGGCAGAGGGGGCCGGGGGGATTTACTTTTTCATACGGATTTCGTTGCGCCGTCGTGTCGTTGTGTGAAACAGAAAACCAATTGGTTCACGAGGTGTAGGCCATGCCCGAAAAGAAACAATTCAACAAGGATTTCACCCTGCAGGAACCCATCTGCGATGAGGGGATTGAAAAGGCGGTGGAGATTCTGAAATCCGGTAAGCTTCACCGGTACAACGTCGATCCCGGAGAAAAGGGAGAAGCGGCGCTTCTGGAAGAAGAATTTGCCGCCTACATTGGCAAAAAATATTGCCTTGCCTGCGCATCCTGCGGGAGCGCCATGTATCTCGCCCTTAAAAGTTCCGGGGTAAAACACGGCAACAAGGTGTTGTGCAATGCGTACACGCTGGCCCCTGTGCCCGGTGCCATCGAAAACGCGGGCGCAACCATCGAGCTGGTTGATATAGTGGACGATTACACCATCGATCTCGGTG
Source organism: uncultured Desulfobacterales bacterium (assembly GCA_964636125.1). Lineage (GTDB taxonomy): Bacteria > Desulfobacterota > Desulfobacteria > Desulfobacterales > CAJINA01 > CAJINA01. Next base: position 186,740 of record CAZWPX010000001.1, read on the forward strand.
ATCTTGAAAAGAAAGCCAAGGCGCCGGATGCCCGGTGGCTCATGCTTTCCCACATGCGCGGGCACATCGCTGACATGGACCGGGTCATGGACATCTGCACAGCTAACGACATCGTTTTGATTGAAGATTGTGCCCACACCATGGGCGCCGACTGGGACGGGAAAAAATCCGGTTCCTTCGGACAGGCCGCCTGTTTCAGTACCCAGACGTACAAGCACATGAATTCCGGGGAGGGCGGCCTCCTGGTTACCGATGACCCGGAACTCATTGCCCGTGCCACGATTTATTCAGGATCGTACATGCTTTATGAACGCCACACGTCCAGGCCCGGCATGGATGTATTTGAAAGCATCAAAACCATGGTTCCCAATTATTCATGCCGCATGGATAATCTCAGGGCGGCCATTGTAAGACCCCAGTTAAAGGTACTGGACGATCAGTGTGCGCGATGGAACACGCGCTACCGGCTTCTGGAGCAGGGGCTGAACGAGATCACTGGCATCACCTGCCCTGCCAGAGATCCCCGTGAACATTACGTGGGCAGTTCGATCCAGTTTTCCCTGACCGGTCAGGACGAAGCGACCATCAGACGGTTTCTCGCCGAGTGCATGGACCGGGGTGTCGAACTGAAATGGTTCGGCAACAAGGAACCTGTGGGATTCACGAGCGCATATGATAGCTGGCTGTATTTCGGCCAGTTGCCCCGTCTCGAAAATACACTGCGCATCCTTGCCGTCATGTGCGACATGCGCATTCCCCTGACGTTTACCGAGGACGACTGCCGGCTCATTTTGCAAATCATCGGTTACGTTGCCAAAAACGTATTAGCTTAAAGGAGCAGCCATCATGTACTTCAAGGAACCGTATCCCGCGCGCAACGCCTTTTAGGTGGCGGCACTGCCATTGGGTGCGGGCGTTGAAGTTGAAGCTATTTTTCAACTATAAATGAGTTATGCAAGTGGAAAGGAGAACCGATGAACTTTACCAAATTTCCGAGAAGAGATTACCTGCAGGGCCCGACCCCAATTGAGTCTCTGCCGTCTTTGAGCAAGGCGCTCGGCGACAGCGTGAACATATACGTCAAGCGAGACGATCTGCTGCCTGGATCCGGTGGTGGCAACAAAACCAGAAAGCTGGAGTTCTGCCTTGCCGATGCACTCGATCAAGACAAGGATTCTATTATCACCTGTGGCGCCGTCCAGTCCAACCATTGCCGGCTGACGGCTGCCTGGTCCGCCAAGGAAGGTCTGGATTGCCACTTGATCCTCGAAGAGCGTGTGGCCGGCTCGTACAAGGTAGATGCCAGCGGGAATAATTTTCTTTTTGAACTGCTTGACGTCAAGAGCATCAGCGTGGTTCCCGGCGGCTCCGACATGGCGGCCGAGATGGGAAAAAAGGCCGATGAACTGTCGGCGTCCGGTAAAAAACCGTACATCATTCCCGGCGGCGCCTCCAATGCCATCGGTGCCATGGGATATGCAGTTTGTGCCGCAGAGACCATGGGCCAGCTCAATGCCATGCGTCTTGATATCGACCACATCATTGTCCCCTCGGGTTCTGCCGGAACCCACGCCGGTATGGCGGTAGGCATGGCCGGCGTCAACGGGGGGATTCCCATCAGCGGGGTCAATGTTTCCCGGCCGAAAGATGTACAGGAAGAGATCGTCTACCACTTGGCGGCAGAACTGGCGGAAAAGATCGGGGTAAAGGGCGGCGTCGCGCGTGAAGATATCACCTGCTTCGACCAGTATGTCGGCCCGGGTTACTCCCTGCCGACCGATTCCATGGTCGAAGCGGTCAGGCTTTTTGCCCGGACCGAAGCTGTTCTCCTGGATCCAGTCTATTCCGGCAAGGCCGCAGCAGGGCTGGTCGACCTCATTTGCAAGGGGCATTTTGCCAAAGGGTCGAACGTGCTTTTCCTCCATACCGGTGGATCGCCCGCCCTATATGCCTATATGGATACTTTCAGGCAGGGTTGACCGATACCAAAGACAGGAGTCCCTGATGTCAGGGGTTCTTGATCAACTTTTCCTGACAGGTGGAATACAGGATGACGGAATTCAAAGAAAAGGTAGTCGGCATATTAGGCGGGATGGGACCGGAGGCAACCGTTGACCTGATGCAGCGTATTATCCGCCTGACGCCGGCATTGGACGATGCCGATCACATCCATTGTATCGTGGACAACAATCCCAAAGTGCCATCCCGAATAAAAGCTATCATCGAAGGGGATGGTGAGGACCCAGGCCCCTGCATGGCGGACATGGGCAGACGCCTCGAAGCATGGGGGGCGGATTTTTTGGCAATCGCCTGCAATACCGCCCACTATTACTATGATGCGGTTCAGCATGCCGTCAACATCCCGGTAATCAACTTGATTGACCTGGTGGCCGGTTATGTGAAAACCAATTTCCCGGACCAGGCCAAGGTCGGCCTGCTGGCCTCACCGGCGGTTGCTATGACGGGGCTTTATACTCAGCGGTTCGGGCGAATTGGTATTGAAGACGTGTGGCCCGATCCGGACCACCAGGAACACCTATTGGGCATTATCAAATCGATAAAGCAAGGGAATACCGGTTCCCGGGTGCGGGCCAGCTACGCACAGGTGTGCGAAAACCTCAAACATAAAGGGGCTGCCATCGCCATTGTGGCCTGTACCGAACTCAGCGCGCTGGGAGAAAAGCTGCCCATCAAATCCGTGGATGCGGCCGAGGTCCTTGCCCTGGAAATCGTACAGGTGGCCACCAACCGGAAAAAATTGGCTGCACCGACAGGCCATGGCGTCTAAAGCGTTTGTTGTCGTCACATGACCGGAGTTTGACAAGTATTAGAATTCATAATAAAATTCACAAAAATAACAATCGGATAGACATCAAAAGGAGTTCTGGTTTGGCGGGCAACCAACCTTCAATGAAATCGCTGCAAGCCTATGAGAAGATAAGGGACATGATTCTCAGCGGATCCAAGCTTCCTGGAACCAGACTTGTACTGGCGGAACTAGAACAAGAACTGGGCATTGGGCGCGGGCCTATTAGAGAGGCCCTCATGCGTCTGGACCGATCCGGGATTGTCAAGAACATTCCTTACAAAGGCGCGGTTGTCGCCACACCACCGACTCCAAAAGAGATCCTGCACATCTATGATTTGCGGGCTGATTTGGAAGCCAAGCTGGCGGTTGAGGCGATAGACAACCTTACCGATGCCGATTTTCTCGAGCTTGAAGAGTTGCAGTCACGTATGGAAGAACTTCCCCAGAATCACTATCAGTTGGACCGACAGTTTCACCACATTATCTGCTCCGCATCCAATCTTCCCCATCTATGTGATATTGCCCAGGCACTGGTTCAGTCTGTGGAAAGTGTGTTGAATATCTATCGGCGGGAGGAAGAGCACTGCATGCGGTTCAATGCACAGCACCGGGCCATTCTGGATGCGCTCAAAAGCAAAGATCCCGTAAAAGTAAAAAAGATGTTTGAAGTCAATATCAAGAGCGGAATCGAAATCATCAAAGAGACCTTCAGCAAATTGTTGAAAATTTCTTTTGAGTGAGTCGATACTTGCTGGCCAGGGCAGGAATGAAAAATATACTTGACGAAGTTTCTGGCATGTGATGTATCAGATATTAGTGCTCATGGAAATCCAAAATCTGCAAATATAAAATAGGAGGACATACCCAATGGCAACCATGAAAATGACCACCGAAGAGGCGTTCATAAAAGTTCTACAGATGCACGGCATCGAACACGCGTTTGGTATTATCGGTTCGGCTTTTATGCCGATATCCGACCTTTTTCCCAAAGCAGGGATCACGTTCTGGGATGTTGGACATGAAGGCAACGCCGGTATGATGGCCGACGGGTTCACCCGGGCCTCGGGGAAGATGTCCATGATGATCGCCCAGAACGGCCCCGGCATCACCAACT
>CAZWPX010000002.1:0-88528 GCA_964636125.1 uncultured Desulfobacterales bacterium
ATGCGTCGCTGCGCTCCACTGATTTTATCAAATTGGCAGGATTCCTTAACTTTAGCTCACTTCAAACTTTAGTTCACTTTAGACACTGGCCACAACTTTTCGCGGTATAGCCAATTATCTCTGACCTGGCCCTGAGGACCCGGTTTTTAAAGACTGAATAAAGTACAGTTCGTTACCCAACCAAAGCAATTGCTTCTCTCCTTTCAGCCGGAGGACAAGTGCCTGGAGATAGAAGATCACTGGGGATCTGTCTGGGAGCTTCTACCGTATCCGTCGTACAGGTAGGTCTGCAAAACTCCAGCCCGGACGGAACCCACCTTGCGGCCGCAACCCCCACAATCATCGACTATGCCCTCTACCCCCATGATGGAAATCCCAGCCAGACCCTGATCCACGCGCTTGAGCATCTCGACCCTGATCAATTCACAGGCATGGCCGCCACCGGAAGAAAATTCTGCCGCTTTTTGAACCTGTCCACCATTTCCGAACCGGAGGCGACTGAAACCGCCTACCCACTCGTCAAACCCGCCGGCGTTCGCTGTCCAGCCATCGTATCCGCCGGGGGCGAAACCTTCATGGTCTATGTCCTTAACCAAACAGGACGCATTATCAATGTCTTGACCGGCAATAAATGCGCATCCGGTACCGGGGAATTTTTCCTGCAACAACTGCGCCGCATGGATGTCACCCTGGAGGAAGCTACCCAGTGGGCCGTCGAGGAGACGCCATATGACGTTTCGGGGAGATGTTCGGTTTTCTGTAAATCGGACTGCACCCATGCCACCAACAAGGGCATTCCGAAATCCCGGGTTGCGGCCGGACTCTGCCGGATGATGGCCAACAAGATCCTGGAACTACTCAAGAAGGTTGAGCGCCGAAACATCATGGTTGCGGGCGGGACTGCCCAGAACCAGATGATGATCGAGTACCTGGGGCGCGAGATTCCAGGTCTGATCGTCCCGGACCAGGCACCTTACCTGGAAGCCCTGGGGGCCGCGCTCTGGGCCCTTGAGAATGAAACGCTCCCCTTCCCGGGAATCCCGGCCCTGTTTGCCTCCCGGGCCGCGACCTTCGACACGCTTCCGCCGCTGGACCAGTCCGCCGATCAGGTTGAATTCAAGACCATCGCTACCGGGGAAATCCAACCCGGAGATGCCTGCATTTTAGGGCTCGACGTCGGATCGACCACCACCAAGGCCGTTTTGATGCGCACGGCGGACGACACGATCATGGCGTCCATCTACCTGCGCACCAACGGAGACCCGGTGACGGCTTCCCGCCGCTGTTACGACGCCATTATGAAACAGGTGCGTCAACGAATCGATCCCGGACAGTTTTCCGTAAGCGGCATCGGCGTCTGCGGCTCCGGCCGCCAGATCGCCGGACTGCACGCGGCAACCGAAGGGGTCATCAATGAAATCATCGCCCATGCCGCGGCCGCCGTCTATTTCGACCCGGAGGTGGACACCCTCTTTGAAATCGGGGGGCAGGACGCCAAATATACCTACATCACCAACGGTGTGCCCTCTGATTACGCCATGAATGAAGCCTGCAGCGCCGGGACCGGATCCTTTCTGGAAGAATCGGCTTTCGAGACCCTGGCCTTGCCGATGGAAGATATCGCTGCGGTGGCCATGCAAGGCCACAGTCCGCCGAACTTCAATGACCAGTGCGCCGCCTTTATCTCTTCGGACATAAAAAACGCCATCCACGAAAGGGTCGCCCATGCCGATATCGTGGCCGGACTGGTCTACTCTATCTGTATGAACTATACTAACCGGGTTAAAGGCAACCGCCCGGTGGGTCAAAAAGTGTTCATGCAGGGCGGCGTCTGTTACAACCGGGCCATCCCGCTCGCCATGGCATCCCTGGTGGGCAAGCCGATTGTGGTCCCCCCCGAGCCGGGCCTCATGGGCGCCTTTGGGGCGGCCCTGGAGATAAAAACACGTATCGCCAAAGGCCAGATAGCCGCCGGCCATTTCAATCTGCAAGCCCTAGCCGATCGGGAGATCGCCTACGGCCGGACGTTCATCTGCAAAGGCGGCCGTGAAAAATGTGACCGCCGCTGCAAGATTGCCCGCCTCAGTATCGACGGGAAACAACTCCCCTTCGGCGGGGCCTGCAACCGGTATGACAACCTGAGAAAAAATATTCGCCTGGACATCGGCAAACTGGACCTGGTGAGGGTCAGGCAGCGCCTCCTGTTTGAAGACTTCGCCCCGCAACCCGGGGCGATCCCCGCTGAAAAATGGCGTGGGCGCATCGGTTTCAACCGAAGTTTCCTGGTGAACGCCTATTATCCGCTCTACGCCAATTTTTTCAGCGACCTCGGGTTTGAACCGGTTCTACCCGGCTGTATGTCGCAGCAGGGCGTCGATCAGAAAAACGCCCCTTTTTGCTACCCTGCCGAACTGGCCCACGGTTTTTTCCACACCCTTTTAGAATCCGACCAGCCGCCTGAATTTCTCTTTCTGCCGCACTTCCGGTCGATCCCCAACCAGAACGGCAGTCGCGGATCGCTGGTCTGCCCGTTCGTCCAGGGGGAAACCTTTTACCTGCGCGCTGCCTTTCGGAAAAAGATCAACCAGCTTGCTAAAAAGGGCACCCGGATTTTAACACCGTTGTTAGACCTGGGGCAGGGCCTTGACAGTGCCCGTACCCCCCTGATCGCAACAGCCCTGCTGATGGGCGCCAGCCGCGCGGAAGCGGTAAAGGCCTTTTCCAGGGCGCTGGAAAAGCAGCGGGCGTGCCTGCAGGCCATGCAACAAATCGGTCGCGAGGTTATCGCGCGGCTTGAAACCAACCCGAACCAAATGGCTGTGGTGCTTTGCGGGAGGCCCTACAACGCTTTCACCAACGAGGCCAACATGGGCATTCCGCACAAGATCGCTTCCCGGAACGTGATGGCCATCCCTTTGGATTTTCTTTCGCTTGAGGGCGAACCGGCCAAACAGAACATGTACTGGGGCATGGGACAGATGCTCCTCAAGGCGGGGCACCTGGTGGCTCGCCACCCCCAGCTTTTTGGTGTCTTCATCACCAACTTCTCATGTGGTCCGGATTCATTCATCATCGGGTACTTTCGGGAGATCATGGGAAAAAAACCATCGCTGACCCTTGAACTCGATAACCACACCGCGGATGCCGGACTCGAAACCCGGATCGAGGCGTTCTTCGATGTGATCGCCGCGTACCGGCAGCTTACCCGCCGCAAACGGATGACTCCGGAAAACAGCGGGTTCAAACCCGCCCGGACCCTTTTCCAGGACCGCACCCCCATGGTCACGACATCCTCCGGGGAACAGTTGCCCATGAACCACCCCCGGGTAACGCTGCTGCTGCCGTCCATGGGCGGGCTTTCATCGGAATCCCTGGCAGCGGTGTTTCGCGGGGCCGGCTACAATGCCAAAGCCCATAAGCCGGCCGATGAAGCCGTACTGAAGCTGGGCCGGGGCAACACCTCCTGCAAGGAGTGCCTGCCGCTGATCCTGACCACCGGGACGCTGCTCAACTATGTCTGCAACGGCCGGGGCCAGGATGAAGTCGTGGTCTTTTTCATGCCCACCGGGACCGGTCCGTGCCGCTTCGGGCAGTACCTTGTCTTCATGGAGGACCTGGTTAAAAGACTACGCCTGAAGGATGTGGCCCTGTTCTCGTTGAACGAAGAGAGCGCCTATACCGACCTGGGCAATGATTTTCATAAAAAAGGCTGGTGGGCCGTGGTAATCTCCGACGTGCTGGAAGATATCCGCGCCATGCTGCTGGCCAATGCCCGGGATCTGGAAGGGGCGCTCACTGTTTTCAATGCAGAGGTAGTCGCAATCCTGACCACCCTGGAAAAAAGCAGTTACTCGAATATAGAAAAGCAGCTGCACACAACGGCCCGCAGGCTCGGTCAGATCAAATTGAAACGACCGTGTGAAGATGTCCCGGTAATCCTACTGACCGGTGAAATCTTTGTGCGCCGCGATGCCCTTTCACGCCAGAATATTACCGAGCACCTCGCCCAAAAAGGTTTCGCTACCCTCTGTTCACCCATTGCCGAGTGGCTGCACTATATCGATTACCTGGATGATCATATCAACCAGCCGCCGGGATTGTCACTGATGGGAAAAATCGGGCAGACCCTACGGCGCAAAGCCATGCAAAAATATGAAACCCGTATTAAAGCGGTTCTCGCCACCTCGGGCCTGGTGCACCCGGCCCCCGTCCAAATAAAGTCGGTCATCACCAAGGCCGCCCCTTTCATCTCACCCCAGTTGATGGGTGAGGCCATTTTAACCATCGGCAGCGCCCTGACCGAGATTGTTTCCACCGTTTGTGGTGTCATTGCCATCGGGCCTTTCGGCTGTATGCCCAACCGTTTGGCAGAATCAATATTGAGTGACGCCATGAATCCTGAAAACCAGTTGGCTGTTCAGTCACATTACCAGGCACTGGGTGGCGCCTTGAAGGATGTCGAAGACCTGCCCTTTCTCGCGATGGAGAGTGACGGAGCCCCTTTCCCGCAATTGATCAACGCCAAGTTTGAAGCATTTTGTCTCCGGGCGAAAAGGCTCCACCAAAGACTGGATCCCGGCTGCAGTTTATCCCTAATAGAGTGACTTGACCATTTCAAGCAGCACATCCGGATCGACCGGTTTGTAAATCGTGGGAACGTCGATCGATTCAGCCACGACCAGGGCCACTTTCGGTCCCAGTTCGCCGCCTGCCGACATGGCAATGATTTTGGCCTCCGGCGCCTCCCTCAAGATATCAAGAATCAATTCCGTGCCTGCTTTACCGGGCATGATCATATCGGTGATCACCAGATTGGGATTGTACTGCCGAAACTTTTCCAGGCCATCATTGCCGTCCACGGCCAGGATGACCTGGTAGCCGGCCTCGGTGAGCAGTTCCTCTATAATCATGCGGTCGATTTCAGAATCGTCGATGACCAGAACGGCATCGCTCAGCGGTTGGTCTGCAGCCTGGCTCCCAGGCGCAGGGTCATCGGCCAGGGGCATATCTTTGAGCTGGGACTTGGGCAGCAGCGGATTGGCGTAGTATTTCGGATCGGAAGGTGCTTCTGGCTCTGGGCCCGGTGTCTCTGTAGCATGCGCCGGACTGTCATCAGATTTCTTCTTTCCGAAACCCATCACTTTCTTGTACCATCCACCGCCAGATTTCTTACCACCCATTGTTTGCCTCCCGCATGCACGTATAAGTATTTACCCCTGAGCCGGGGTTGTCTGTCCAGCCTGGCTGCCCACCAGCGTACGGCAATGAAATATCAAGCGCCGGGTCGATTGTCAAGCAGGCGTTCTCACCTGAAAAGCACTGAAATTTCTTATGTATTCTGTTTATGACTACTTCAAAAAACCACTTGTGACCTGCCTGGGCCTTTGGCCGTAACTTACCTGCTGTCACTCTGAGCGTAGCGAAGAGTCGCCCCCAAGTTGAAGGAGTCCTTCGCCGGTGATTCCTGGTTGGTCCGCTCTTCAGAATAACAGCAATACACCAGGGTCTATAAAACCGTCACAAAGATCGGATTCGACACCAGGTAACCGGCCCCGCCGGCCCGGGCATCCATCCGGTAGAAAACCTTTTCACCCGGTTTGAGGTCCTTGTCTTTATATTCAACAATCGCCGGCAATTCCGCCTGAAAAGTCTGGATCAGCTTGCCTGAACGTATCAAGCGGATAGTAGCCTTTTTAACCCCCGGCTCCTTCGCCGCCAGGGCGATCTGTATTTTCACCGTTTGCCGGGCTTTAAGCTCCTGTCCGGAAACAGCAGGTGTTTCGCAGTCAGCGGCGCAAACAGAAAACTTATTCAAAAGCAAGCGCTGGGGATAGGGCCCCCGAACCGCGTACATCCGGCCCGCCCGCATGGCGCTGAGCACCTCAGACCGTGTCTTTTCTTTCACAAAGAACACCGTGGGAAAATTCCCCAGCTTTTCACTGGAACCACCTTCTTTATGGTAATCCGCGGTGGCGATTCCCCACACCGGTCGAGCCCGACGGCCCTGGCAGTAATCCAGCAAGGCCCGGTCCCACTCGTGACCCGGCTCTGTAATGGTAATGGTATCTCCGTAAATGGCCGCAAACCCGGTGTACCGCCGGGCTTCTTCCAGAACCTCCGGATAGGGCGGGGTGTCCAGGTGAATCGGCCCGTAGGGGCGCACGCCGGACCGGGTTTCCGGGTAATTCCAGAACGTCATGCCCCCCTTCTGGTCCACATAGTCAATGTATAACTGGTAAGGTGCGATACCCTGGTTGCCCATGTAAGGGGTATAGGGGGAACTGCGCAGGGGCAATGTATTGAGAGCGCCCAGCAGCGCAAAGATAATGATAAATACAGCCGCTGCCCGCATCATCCCCTTTTCGGTCAAGAGATAGAACCCGACAAAAAGCGCCGCCAGAAAAAAAAGAATTTTCGGCATGGCCGCCCGGAAAAACCGGGTGGAAAACCCATTGTGGATAATCGGCAGGTTTTCATAATCCGCAGCCTCTTCCAGCCCCACGGTCAGGATGCGTTTTTCATGGTCATGGGCGGTGAGGTTCTTCTTAAAATAGGAGCCGGACCAATAGTAGTAAGGCACCGATTCGGAGCCGGGAATCAAAATAAGGTCCTTGTATTTCTTGCGTGTGCTGTGCACGGCCTCAATAAAGGCATCGGCCCCACTAATATTGATGGAGTTCAGGTCTTTTCGCAGGCGCACGGCATTGGGAAAGGGCGGCAGGCCATAGGCCATGGCCAGCCGGTCATGGTCATTTAAAAACAGAACATCAAAGCCCCTGGAGCGGGCCAGGTCGGACAGCCCCGCCATGCTCAGGGCCCCATCACTGTGGGTGGTCCGGGTATCGATGAGCCCGGCCACCTGGATGTACTCGGCAGCCCCGCTGGTAAAAACAGGGAAAAAGAGCAGTGCCAGAATCGAAAACACTATTTTGTTACGCATCATGAGGGCTTTTCCTACAATTTGGTGTGTGTGACACTGTTTATGGATGCAGTTCAGTTTTGATAGGGTTCAGCCAGGGCCTCTTTTTCTTCTTCATAATCCGCGAACTGGAGCGCAATTTGCCGGCATTCTTCCTGGATGACCATGAACCCATCGACCATGTCCGGATCAAAATGAGTGCCCCGGCCTTCAAGGATGATATTGACGGCCCTGGTATGCGAGAATGGCTTTTTGTACACCCGGTGGCTGATCAGGGCGTCGTAGACATCGGCAACCGCCATGAGCCGTCCTGAAATCGGTATCTCCTCCCCCTGCAGCCCCTGGGGATACCCGGAGCCATCCCATTTTTCCTGGTGGGTGTAGGCAATCTCCTGCGCATAGCGCATAAATGATTCCCGTCCCAATCTTTTAACGGCCGTCTGAATCGCGTCACGGCCATAAATTGTATGCTTTTTCATCGCTTCGAATTCTTCATCGGTCAATCTGCCCGGTTTCAATAGGACGCTATCCTCAATGGCGACTTTACCGATGTCATGCAGTGGCGCGGATTTATAGAGCAAATCAATGGTCGCATCGTCCAGGAAAGCCTCGAATTTAGGGTGGCCTTTCATATGGGCGGCCAGTGCTTTAAGATAATTTTTGGTCCGCTTGATATGCCCGCCGGTTTCCGGATCCCGGTATTCAGCCAGTGACGCCATGCTTTCGATGGTGACCTCCTGGGTGAGTTCCAGCTCCCGGGTCCTTTCCCTGACCAGATCTTCAAGGTGGTCACGGTGGTGTTTGAGTTCCAGCTGATTTTGAACCCGGGACCTGACCAGATCCGGGCTGAACGGCTTGGTCACATAATCCACCGCCCCCAGGGCAAGCCCTTTGGCCTCATCCTGCTCGCCGGTCATGGCGGTGAGGAAAATGATCGGAATATGCAGGGTGGCTTCATCGGTTTTGAGGTGTTCACAGACTTCATAGCCATCCATACCGGGCATCATGATATCCAGCAAAATCAGGTCCGGCATCTCTTCCTCCACCGCCTCAAGCGCACTTTCACCGTCCATGGCCACGGAGACATCACAGGTATCTTCCAGGGTCTCGACCAGGATATCGATGTTTGTTTCCGTGTCATCCACCACCAGCACTTTTAATTCGGTAAGGTCCGTGACCACAGCATCCTCCTTTCAAAGGTATCTATGCGTTATTCAAGACCCGCTGCAGCAGGTCTTCAATGACCGCCTTGCAATCCTTGAATTTATACTTGCCCACCAACCGGCCCAGCTCCGCCAGGCCGGCCTGGTATTCAGCTGGCCACTGAACCGCCTTTATCTCGGCCAATACCGCCTTGCTGGGTTTGGGTTTTCTCTTGGCCACCAGCGGCTGAAGCTGTTCCAATAATTCCCGCAATTTCTGCGGATCCCCAGTTTCACCGGCGGCTGGGCCGGGCCGGGCCGGGGCCGTCTTGTCGGCCGCCGCAACAATGGGCTGCAAAGAGGTCCGCACCACTTCCAGGGCCGGTTGAAATTCCTGCAGGGCTCCGCCTACCGCTTCGGGGTTCCACTCTTTGATGGCCCCCTCCAGCACGGCCGCAACACCCTGCAGCTCCTCGGCGCCGATATTCCCGGCAACCCCCTTAACGGTGTGCGCCAGCCGCTGGGCCAGCTCATGATCTTCCTCATCCAGCGCCGCGCAGATCTCTTCCGTTACTTGCCCGTAGCCGTTATAAAACTTGGTCAGAATCTTCAGGAACAATGATTCTTTATGGTTAACCCGCCCCAGGCCCAGCTTCAGATCGATGCCAGGCAGCTTGTCCGGCAGCGGCTGCGCTTCGGCGACAGCCGGCTGCGGTACTTTGGCTGCGGACTGCGCGACAGGCCCGAGGCCCTGACGGGCCTTGATAAACTTGGACAGCACGGCAAACAACACTTTTACATCTATGGGTTTGGCCACGTGATCGTTCATCCCGGCGGCCATCGCGTCGTCCCGATCCTGGGTCATGGCACTGGCCGTCATGGCGATAATCGGCAGCTCTTTGAACTGCGCCTGTTTGCGAATTTCCCGGGTGGCTGCAAAGCCGTCCATGACCGGCATCTGAATGTCCATCAGCACCGCATCGAATGACTCCCGGGCAACCATGTCCACGGCTTCCTGGCCGTCATTGGCAATGGTTACAACCAGGCCGGCATCTTCCAATATTTCCTGGGCTACCTGCTGGTTGATTTCGTTGTCTTCCACCAGGAGCAGGCGGGCCCCCTGAATACCGGCGGCCAGCTCGGCATCGGTATCCTGACGCCCGGCGGCCCGGTCGCCACTCTCCACCTCTTTGCCAAAGGCCGCCATAATGGTGTCGAAGAGGGTAGAAGGTGTGACCGGTTTTATCAGGAAGCCGTCCAGCCCGGCCTGTTCGGTCTGCTGCATCACTTCCTGGCGGCCATAGCCCGTCACCAAAATTATTTTTGGGGGGGTCTGCAGGTTCTTCTCCTGGAGGATCTGGCGGGAGGCTTCCAGGCCGTCCATTTTCGGCATCTTCCAATCCATCAGGACCAGGCCAAAAGGATGTTCGCTTTTGTCGGCCTTCTCGACTGCTTTGACGCCTTCCAGGCCGTTGGCCGCCAGGGCGACATCAAATGACATGGACTGCAGCATCTCATACAGGATTTCGCGACTGGTGGCGTTGTCATCCACCACCAGCACTTTCAGGCCGTGCAGGTCCGGATCCGGGCGCAGAACACGGACCGGTTTTGCTTCTCCCAGACCATACCGGACCGTGAATATGAAACTGGCTCCTTCGCCATAGACGCTTTCTACCCAGATATCACCGCCCATGAGGTTCACCAGGCGTTTGCTGATGGTCAGCCCCAGGCCGGTGCCGCCGTATTTGCGGGTCGTGGAGGTGTCGGCCTGTGAAAAAGCCTGAAACAGTTTGCCCTGCTGCTCTTCAGTCAGGCCGATCCCCGAGTCCTTGACCGCAAACTTCAGTTCGATCTGCTGGTCAGCCTGCTTTTCGACGCTGGCACTGATGACAATCTCGCCTTTATCTGTAAACTTCACGGCGTTGTTGGACAGATTGATCAGTACCTGGCCCAGCCTTAAAGAATCCCCTACCAGATTGGGCGGTACGTCCCGGTCAATATTGAACAATAGATCGAGGCCTTTTTCCTGGGATTTGACGCTCACCAGGTTGGCTACGTTGTCCATGAGCTCATCCAGGCTGAAAGGTACCGATTCGATGTCGAGCTTACCCGCTTCGATCTTGGAAAAATCCAGAATGTCATTGATAATGCCCAGCAGGGAGTTGGCGGCCGCGTCAATCTTTTTGACGTAATCATGCTGCTTGGAGTTGAGATCAGTCTTCAGGGCCAGGTGACTCATCCCGATGATGGCGTTCATGGGCGTCCGGATCTCGTGGCTCATGTTCGCCAGAAAATCACTCTTGGCTTTGGTGGCGGATTCGGCCGCCCCACGGGCATCTTCCAGGTCCTCCATGATGTTCAACATGGCCCGGCGGGCCTTGGCCAGTTCGTCAATCTGGGCTTGCATCGTCGTGGTTGCCGCTTCGCGTTCCGCAAACGAATCCTTGAGCTGATCCGTCATACGGTTGAAGGCTTCTGAAAACTCCCCCATGAAATCGACCCGGTGAGAAAATTCACCCCTGGCGATCTGCTGGGTCGTCCAGGTCAAATGGCGCAGGCTGGCCTGCAGGCTCTTCATCGACTGCAGGATGCCGGAACGGCCTCCGGGGATCTCATGGTCCACCTTGCCCTGGCCGAGATCCATGGCAAATTTCGTGGAAACTTGGTACTCCACCAGAAACCGGTTGACATACTCCACGAGTTGCTTGAGTTCGTTATCGGGGTAGTCCTCCGGCAGTTGAATCGCCGCGGCTGTTTTGCCCTTGAGCAGTTTGTAGAACACCTCGGTAACTTTATCGATATCTTCTTCCTTGACCGTCAGCATTGGCCTTGATCCTTTGTCGCTTCCCGGGCTTTATATGCTCGGCGTCTCAAACCGACATACCCCTGAAGGCAAGTGTTGGGCTGGATATTTTTCAACTTTCGGGTTTCAGCCTTCGGCAGGGCTTATCAATTTTCTGCCCTCTCAATGGCACGTGGTTGTCAAAATCCTGTCATTCTGAGGAGTGTAGCGACGAAGAATCCCTGCCAAAAGAGCATCACCTTTGCGTGGAAGGGACTCTTCGCTGCACTCAGAGTGACATGCATAAACAATCGTCGGTCTATGCTTTGATGAAAGCCGAAAGTTAAGTTATTTCTAAAATATAACCACGCGGGCCCGACTGCATCCGGGCCTGCCTGATTCAGGTTCACCCCCAGTTGCCCCAGCCCCGGCATCGGAAGCCGGTTGCAGCGGCACGCTTTTATCAGGCCGCGGGGCGCGCGTCGAACCGGCAGACCCGGTCACCGGAACACCAGCAGTCGACTTCCTTCACATCGAACTCTTTGCCCGTGTATTCAAGCAACAACCCTGCGAGAAAGCCCTCGTCATAGGTACAGATGGTTTCATCGGACACCGGCAGTCCCGAACAATCCAGGTCTTCAGCCACGGTCAGGGTAAAATTCATGTTTTCGATATCGGCCTTCTCAATCCGCAGAATCCCGATTTTCAGTTTCGTCAGCAGATCTTGAACCTCTTGAACAAATGCGGTGAAATCGTTTTCTGTGTTGACCAGCTGCCGGCAGAATTCCAACCCGGCCTGTTTGCCGGCGGCATAAAAGATGCGCTCCGCAGTAGCTGTGTCGAACTCCTTGATGATGGCATCCCGCAGGGTAAACTGCATCAAGCGGTAGACTGTCAGGTCCATGGTAGAGCCCAGGTTCGGACGCCCGGCCGCCACGTCGCCGATCATGCTCCAGTCAAACTGGTAGTCGTCCCTTTCTTCCTTAAACATAATGTCCCCCTTTTTTATTCAATGATTTTGTATTTTCCAGGCTTACCCAACTGTTTGAGGATCGCATTGACTTCTTCCTTTAATGCGATCATGCGTTCCTCACGGTTGATAGTGAGTTTGTTAAATCGTTCCAACTCTGCCAAATTCTGTTGCAGTTCCTCTTCAGCCGCTTTACGCTCACTGATGTCAACAAAGCTTTCCAGGAGATGTTCCTTGCCGTTCAGCTCTACGGAAACGACGGTCTTCAAGATGGGAATTTCCAGACCCTCGGCGGTGAGCAGTACTCGTTCCGCGTTGTCTACTTCTTGATTGTGATCCAGGATAGGACAATCCAGGTTTGCCCGGGGGCAGATAAACTGGTGGCATACCCGGCCAATGATTTTTTCCGCCGGCAGCCCGATCATATCAGCCGCAACAGGGTTGACGTCGATGATTGTGCGGTCCTCCGGGTTGATCACCAGAATTCCGGTATTGACGGAATCTAAAATGGTTTTAACGCGGGACTCACTTTCCTGCAACGCTTCCTGAATCTCTTGGGTTTCAGTGACATCGCGAACGGATTCTATTGCTCCGGCAGGCTTACCGTCAATATCATAGAGGGCTTTGGCGGTACCTGCCAGGTAGGTGCCGTTATGGAGGTCGGGATGGTATGATTCAGCAACAAGCACGCCATCTTCTTTCTCTGATACGGAAGCATGCGCTTCCGCCAGTGAAGCATCCCAGTCCTTTACAAGGTTAATCAGGAGCGGGCGGCGTTCGCCATAGAACGGTAAAGCGTATTCGTAGTTGCCCTTGCCGATCATATCCTCTGCAGAAATTTTCGTCATTTCGGCCATGGCACGATTCCAGGCGATGACGACATCCTGGTTGTCGATGACAAAGGTTGGATCCGGTAAAGAGTCGATAATCTGGACCAGGCGCTTTTGAGTGTTTCGAATTTCCTGCTCGGCCCTTTTGCGTTCAGTAATGTCCCTGAAGGTGATAACCGCACCGGATATTTGATCACCTTGTACAATCGGGTTGGCTGAATATTCCACCAGAATCCCGATGCCGTCCTTGTGCCAAAGCATTTCATCACTGACGGTTTGGGTGGTACCCTTAGTATAGGCCATAAACATAGGGCAGGTACCGGCCGGGTAGGGACTTCCATCTGGATACGAGTGGTGCAATATCTGGTGGATCTCCTGACCGATAAGTTCTGCGGGCTCGTACCCCAGCAACCGGGTGGTTGCCGGGTTCACGAAAATTGCCTTCCCATCAAGGTCCACCCCGAAAATACCTTCATCTGCGGAAGTCAGAATCGAACGGAACCGCTCCTGGTTGTCTCTAAGTTCGGCGGTCCGATCAGCGACTTCTTTCTCCAGGTTGTCCCGGGCCTTCACCAGGTCCCGGCTAGTACGTTCACCGATGATCAGAACGCTTAGTACCGCGCCCACTGACAAAAGCAGGGTAAAGCCCAGGATGCCGAGAATCATCAGCCGGGTCTCGTAATAATGGGACAGGGCCGCATCCACATCGACCTCTACCGCCAGGCCCATGTCGAGGGCCGCATTCCAGATCCAGACTCCGTAAACCGGAACCCCGCGGTAATCGCGGTACCCGTCAAGGCTGGACTCGATCTTTGAGTTTCTCTGGCGGATCCCGGTCATTTCCATTTGCTGCTGCAACGCCAGGGCACTGGCGGCCATATGGGTGAGAGGCTGCCGGGACCTTTCCTTACCAGGGCGCTGGCCTTTGACCATATTAATCCCCGGGTCCCGGAGCTCTATATTCAGGGCGCTGCGCTGGTTTTCGTCCAGCAGTCCAATGCGGTGCAACTGGTCTTCAAACCGGCTGGGCGACAGCAAGGTTCCGTTGCGGTCAAAGACATAGGCTTCGCCGGTTCTCTGCCCCCAGGAAATACTCAAGGTCCGGCTGAAATCCTGCCAGGGGTCCACGCGCAGGGTCATCACTGCCAGGACGCGCCCATCGGTATCCTTGATCGGTCCGATAAAAAACATGGTGGGCGGCTTTTTGCCTTTATCTGATTGGGGTGCATTGCCCAGGTGTACATCCGACTCCATGGGCGGTACAAATCCGACTTCGCCCTTGAATGCGCGATGCAGCAGCTTCGGGTGCCTGCGAGCGATGAAATTGGAGGTGCCGAGGTTGGCATCCCGCCGGGAACCGATGCTGACCTGGTCCGGGCTTATAATGAAAAACCCGATGTTGGCGAAAATATCTTCGGTATTCTCGAAAAAATTACGGGCTTCACGCAGGGCATCGGAAGCGATCAAAGTCTCGTTTTTGGGTTCGACCTGCAAGAGCCGTTTGGTGATGGCCACCAGTTTGGGATCTCGTCCCAGGCGCGCCGTGTAAGAAGTCCTTTCCTGGAGCCATAAATTTAAACGGTCCACGCTGACAGATAGAATCCCTTTGAGGTTCTCATCCACATCCTGCAGGATTTGTCTCTTGTTGAGTTCAAGGTTATACCACCCCAGAAAGCCCACGATGAGCACAAACGTACTTAAGCCGGCCAGGACAAGTCCTCTGAACCAGTGTGAACCGAAGCTGACCGCGACATTTTCCCGTTTGAGGACCTTGATAAGGATAAACGCCAGCAAGCAGACGATGATGAGAACAGCAATGCCATAGACAAGCAGCTGTTTGTAGGAAACAGGGGCTGCTGCTTGCGAGGCGACACCTACCTCCACGGGAATCCACTTTTGCTGGATGGCGTTCATCTCTTCCCGTGAAATGGATGCAAGACCTTTATTGAGGATGCCGATCAGCTCCGGCCAGTCTGAACGGACACCGATTGCCAGTGGCGGCGATTTCACTCCGGCTTCGGCTGCGATCTTCAAATTCACCAGGCCCTTTTGTTGAATCTGATAACTCACTGTGCCCAGATAGCCGACATAGGCATCCACCTTACCGCTTGATACCGCTTGCAATGCGGCCAGCCCCGACTCAAAGGTTCGGATTTTCAGGGCTGGATACGCCTCACGGCTAAGTTCGACGATGGCATAGTCCTTTACCATGGCGATACTGTTTTCGACCATATCGCCCAAGTTAGAAACCGGTCTAAAATTTTTCGATGTTACAATAACATAAGGTGTTGATACAATTGGGCCAGTGAAATTCAGGTACTTGGCTCTTTCCGTTGTCGGTTTGAGAAGGGAAATGATATCCAGATCGTGTTTTTGCGCGGCATCAAGGACCTGAGACCAGTCCAGCCCGGAAACAAGGCGAATGTCGATCCCCAGCCGTTCGCTCAACAGCTTCAGCACATCCGCGGCCAAACCACCATGGTTGCCGGACATATCGATGTAATCATACGGCGGCCAATTGGGGTCCACGCCCAGGCGAATATCCCTATGACTATCGAGCCATTCTCGCTCCGAATCCGTTAATGGGATTCTATCTTTCTTGTCGGTTACCCGGCCCAGCCATTTATCGCTGAGGGTCTGGTATTCTTCATCGGTAATCAGCGCCATACCTTTTGACAGGATTTCGGCCAAGACAGCGTTCTCCTGTGACACGGCCAGATGCAGGGGCATGGGACGCCCTGCCTCGATACCCAAATCTCCTCCAAGCTTAAGGTTGGTGATCTGGTGTTTTTTCATTAAATAATTTACGACCGGCATGACATCATAAAGTGCTTCGGCCTTACCAACTGACACGGCATGCATAGACTCTACAATATCCCGCACCTCCAGAACCTCTATTTGCGGATAGGCCCTCAACATCTCGGCAATATAAAATCCTTTGGGTACGGCAATTCGTTTTCCGTAAAGGTCCTCAATAGAAATGACGTGGGGGGCATCTTTGCGAGTGTAAAGCGTCTGAGAAAGGGTCAAATAAGAGGGGGTGAATGACAGGTAATGTTTACGTTCAGGTGTTTTGGCTATATTGAGCATGACGTCCAGATCACCGCTTTTCACCATTTCCTGAAATTCGTCCCAGGATGGACCGGTAACAAACTTAACCTTGACTCCGATCTTTTCAGCTAAAAGCCGCATATATTCGATAGAGAATCCCTTTGGGAGGCCATGTTCGGAGAAATTAAAGGGTGGGCTGTTGGTTTCATTGTGAACACGAATCTCGGGGTGGTCCCCCAACCAGGCCTGCTCCTGAGGTTTCAGATTGATATCCGGCTCTTTTTGTTCTATTTTTGCTTCCGCCAAAGATACCCAATGGGTCTTGATGGCATTTCGCTCACCTTCCGACATCGAGTATAGAACCTTATCTAACAGGCTTCTCAAAACCGACCAATCTTTGCGTACCGCCATACAGACTTCCGGGGCCTTAAATGGGACCGCGGCTACCGGTTGGATTCCCATCAGTGAAAGCTCGTAAATATTATAGGTCGTTGAAATTATGTCACCGATAAAGGCATCCGCCTCGCGAGTGATCAGTTTTTTGAGTGCTGCGTGAATAGTGGGCGCGGTTATGAGATCTATTTCCGGGTAATTCGAGATTAAATAATCTTCAATGGTATAGCCTTTAACAACCACAAGGGTTTTTTTACCCAGATCACGGAATCCTGTGATGCTTTCATCGCCGCTGCGCGAAAATATAAATTCCGTCAACTTCAGATAAGGTGCCGTGAAATTGACAAACGCTTCACGTCCCTTGGAGTGATAAATGGCGGGTAGAACATCTATTTTCCTCTGGCGGATCATGGTTAAAAGTTCATCCCAGGAAGGCCCGGTGATAATTTCAACCTCAATGCCGAGTTTTTCCTCAATAACCTTCAGATAATCGCTCGCAATACCGTTGTACGTTCCGCTTTTATCTACAAAGTCAAACGGAGCCCAGTCCATTTCTCCACCAACAATAATTTTTGGGTGGGCAGCAAGCCATGACCTTTCTTCCTGGGTCAGTCGCAAACCGGAATCATCGGCAACAACTGTCGACAATGGAAGGCAAGCTAATACGATCATTAACAATAACGTTGGTTTTAGCCACTTCATATTTCGCATAACCGGTTACCTGATAGTTTATTGTTCAAGGCAAATTATCACACTGCTACTAAATATAGAAACCCGTTACGGATTGCCTATACGCCCTCTTCCAGGTCGGACCGCAATGCCTCCAGGACAATCAGACCTTCTTTGAATTTATATTTCCCAACCAGACGAGAAAGCTCAGTAAGTTTTTCCTGGTAGTCTGCCGGCCAGGTAGTTGATTCAATCTTTTCAATTACGGCTTTGCTCGGTTTGGGTTTTCTTTTGGCCACCAGCGGTTGGAGCTGTTCCAGTAATTCCTTTAATTTCTGCGGATCCCCGGTTTCACCGACAGCTGCGCCGGTCTGGGCCGGGGCCGTCTTGTCGGCCGCCGCAACAATGGGCTGCAAAGATGTCCGCACCACTTCCAGGGCCGGTTGAAATTCCTGCAAGGCACCGGTTACCGCTTCCGGGTTCCACTCTTTGATGGCCCCCTCCAGGACGGCCGCAACGCCTTGCAATTCTTCGGCGCCGATATTACCGGCCACCCCCTTAACGGTGTGGGCCAGCCGCTGGGCCAGTTCATGATCATCCTCATCCAGCGCCGCGCAGATCTCTTCCGTCACTTGCCCGTAGCCGTTATAAAACTTGGTCAGAATCTTCAGGAACAATGATTCTTTATGGTTGACCCGTCCCAGGCCCAGCTTCAGATCGATGCCCGGCAGGCTGTCCGGCAGCGGCTGCTCTGCAACAGCAACCGGCGGTGGTGCCTTGGGAGCCGGGTGCTCAGCAGGCACGCTACCCTGACGGGCTTTGATAAACTTGGACAGGACCGCAAACAACACTTTAACATCGATGGGTTTGGCCACGTGATCGTTCATCCCGGCGGCCAGGGCGTCTTCCCGGTCCTGGGTCATGGCACTGGCCGTCATGGCAATGATGGGCAGGTCCCTGAAACGCTCTTCTTTGCGAATAGCCCGGGTGGCTTCGAACCCGTCCATGACCGGCATCTGGATGTCCATCAGCACGGCATCGAATGACTCCCGGGCAACCATCTCCACGGCTTCCTGGCCGTCATTGGCAATGGTGACTGAGAGGCCGGCGTCTTCCAATATTTCCTGGGCCACCTGCTGATTGATCTCGTTGTCTTCCACCAGGAGCAGGCGGGCCCCCTGAATGCCAGCGGCCAGTTGGGCATCTGCCTCCTGCCTCCCGATTGTCTGGCCAGTGCGTTCCACCTCTTTGCCGAAGGCCGCCATAATGGTGTCGAAGAGGGTCGACGGTGTGACCGGTTTTATCAGGAATCCGTCCAGTCCGGCCTGTTCGGTCTGCTGCATCACTTCCTGGCGGCCATAACCTGTCACCATAATGATTTTTGGGGGTTTCTGCAGATTCTTCTCGTGGAGGATCAGGCGGGAGGCTTCCAGGCCGTCCATAACCGGCATTTTCCAATCCATCAAAACCAGGCCAAAAGGACGTTCGCTTTTGTCGGCCATCTCGACTTCACTGACACCTTCCAGACCGGTCGCCGCCAGGGTGACATCGAAGGACATGGACTGCAGCATCTCATACAGGATTTCGCGACTGGTGGCGTTGTCATCCACCACCAGCACTTTCAGGCCGTGCAGGTCCGGATCCGGGCGCAGAACACGGACCGGTTTTGCTTCTCCCAGACCATACCGGACCGTGAATATGAAACTGGCTCCTTCGCCATAGACGCTTTCTACCCAGATATCACCGCCCATGAGGTTCACCAGGCGTTTGCTGATGGTCAGCCCCAGGCCGGTGCCGCCGTATTTGCGGGTCGTGGAGGTGTCGGCCTGTGAAAAAGCCTGAAACAGTTTGCCCTGCTGCTCTTCAGTCAGGCCGATCCCCGAGTCCTTGACCGCAAACTTCAGTTCGATCTGCTGGTCAGCCTGCTTTTCGACGCTGGCACTGATGACAATCTCGCCTTTATCTGTAAACTTCACGGCGTTGTTGGACAGATTGATCAGTACCTGGCCCAGCCTTAAAGAATCCCCTACCAGATTGGGCGGTACGTCCCGGTCAATATTGAACAATAGATCGAGGCCTTTTTCCTGGGATTTGACGCTCACCAGGTTGGCTACGTTGTCCATGAGCTCATCCAGGCTGAAAGGTACCGATTCGATGTCGAGCTTACCCGCTTCGATCTTGGAAAAATCCAGAATATCGTTGATGATACCGAGCAATGAGTTCGCCGCTGCATCGATTTTGTTGACATAATCGTGCTGCTTGGGGTTCAGGTCCGTCTTCAACGCCAGGTGGGACATGCCGATGATGGCATTCATGGGAGTTCGGATCTCGTGGCTCATGTTGGCCAGAAAATCACTCTTGGCCTTGGTGGCTGCCTCGGCTTCCTCTTTGGCCTGGTGCAGTTCCTCTTCGGCTTTCTGGCGTGTAAAAAAGGCCCCGATCTGATCGGCAGTGGTAGCCAGCAGAGTCACCTCCGAGGCGGTCCAGTTGCGCCGTTGGTAATTGTCGTCAAAGCCGACGAAACCGTACCATTTACGATCTATCAAAATCGGTTGAATCAAGATCGAGGCAAGTTCTTGTTTGACCAGAAAATTTTTTTCCTGCTCTGGAAAGGTGTCTGCGGGTCCCTGAATCGGATTTCCAAGGTCCAGTTCACCTTTCCAACGGGTAAAAACCGGGTCATATGGTAATTCTCGCAGTTCTTCCTGATTAAGGTGGGACACGACCCCCGGAGCGCAGGCCTCAAACAGTTGCTGCATACATAGCCCTTTATCGGCATCCTCAATGTTTTTAAAAACATAAACCCGATCCACCTGCGCCGCAAACAGTAGTTGGTGCAGAGCGCTCTGAAGGGTTTCCCCTTCCGTGCCGGCAGACAGCAAGCCCCGGGATACAGCCGCCTGGGCTTTTTCTGTGCGCATCCGATGTGCCTGTTCAGCTTCGACCTGCTTGCGGTCGCTGATGTCCAGAAAGGTGATCACCGAGCCGAATACTTCCTCATCTTTGAAGATGGGCGTGGCGTTGTATTCCACGAAAAAACTGCTCCCGTCCTTGCGAAAGAGAACTTCGTCGGACTGCCGATGAACGGTGCCCTCCGTGAAAGAGAGGTACATGGGGCAGACTTTTTCCGGGTATGCGTTGCCATCGGGGTAGCTGTGGTGGATCTCTGCATGTACCGATTTTCCAAGCAACTCGTCTTCCATGTACCCCAGCATCTGCGCTGCCGCGGGGTTTACAAAGGTGAAGTTTCCGCTCACATCGACTCCGAAAATACCCTCGCCGGCAGAATCCAGCAGCATGCGGCTGCGCTCTTCGCTTTCCTGAAGGGCCTTTTCCGCTTGCTTGCGCTCGGTCAGGTCGTGCCAGGAAACCAAAAGCACGTGCTTTTTTTCCAGTTCAATGGGAACCAAATTTACTTCAACGGGGAATGGGGTACCATCCAGTTTGAGGTGCAGCCAGTCAAAATGATGCTCTCCCTTTTCAAACGCCTTTGCAATCATCTCTTTGGCAAGCTCAGCAGAAGCCACGCCATTTGGTTGGTATTCCGGTGACAGGAGAGCCAGTTCCTTTTGAAGCACATCTTCTTTACTGTTTGCTTTCAATAGGTTAACAGCCGTCTCATTACAATCAAGAAACCTGTCCCCGTCGAGAATCAGGTGAGCATGGGCGGCCTTATCAAACAACATTTGAAAGCGTTCCATACTTGCCTTTACCTGTTCCTGGGCCTCCTTGCGTTCGGTGATGTCTTTGGCGTTGGCGACCATCAGCTGCTGCTGCCCCTGCTGGGCCAGGTAAACCGACACTTCCACATTAAACAGCCGGCCGTCTTTGGCCCGGTGCCGGCTTTCAAAGGTTTTGGAATGGTTTTCTTTGAGGTAGGCCAGCAGATCGGGAAATTTTTCGGCTGGAAAATCAACATCCACTTCCGGAACAGGTATTTTGAGCAGTTCGTCATAGGTATAACCCAACTGCTTACAGGCCGCGTGGTTGACATAGGTAAACCGCCCTGTTTCGGGGTCGATCCACATGACCGTATCGGCTGCTGAATCGACACAATGCTGCGTGAAACGCAATTGTTCTTCGGCCTGTTTACGTTCGGTAATATCCAGGTAGGATGCCAGGGTATACTCAAGCTTACCATTTTCATCGCGTACACCCGCAACGGTCAGGTTGACATGCAGCTCGTCACGGTTTTTTTTGATAAACCGCTTGTCCATGGCATACTGGTCAATTTCGCCGGCCAGCAGCCTTTCATACTGGTCGAGGTCGGCCTGGAGATCCTCCGGATGCGTGAGCTTGGCCCAGTCGCTCTGCTGCAGCTCTTCCATGGAGTAACCCATCATCTGCGGCAGTTGCTCGTTGCAGGCCAGCCAGCCCTTCTCCGGCGAGGTCACGGACATCCCCAGCTGACTGGATTCGAAATAGCTGCGAAATCGCCGCTCGGTCTCCTTGCGGGCTTCCTCGGCCAGCTTGTGATCGGTAATGTCATCGACGAACGCCACAATGATGGTGCGGCCCTCATACTCATTGAGGTAGCTGGTGACTTTTACATCCCGAATTTCCCCATCCTTGCGTCGATGCCGGCTTTCTACGGTCAGGAAGTCCTTATCCGTGAGGCGTTCAACGAAGCCGCCCCACTTGTCCTTGGAAATGAGGACATCTATATCGCCCGCCGACATTTTCAACAGTTCCGACCGGGAGTAACCCAAAAGTTGGATAGCGGCATCGTTGACATACAGGACCCGGCCATCATCCGGATTCAGCCAGTGGATGGCGTGCACCGCCTTGTCCATGGCGTCCTGGGTGAACCGCAAACGGCTTTCCGCTTTTTTGCGTTCGGTCACATCCCGCACCGACGCCACCACCAGCACGCCCTCCTCGGTTTCCAGGGGGCTGAGGTTGATGTCCACGGGAAAGACGTGTCCATCCTTGGCCTGCGCCGATAAAGCAAACGTCTCATTGGCCTGCTGGGCGGCTTTATCCTGCATGTATTTCAGGCGAAAATGGGGATGCTGCTCGCGGATTGCTTCCGGTACGAGGGCCTCAATGGCCTGACCGACAAGTTCAGCGCGAGTATAGCCGAACACCTTTTCGGTTTGGGCATTGATACGCTGGATGACACCCTTTTCATCCACGATCACCATGGCGTCGGGAGCCCCGTCTATCAGGGCCCGGAACCGTTTTTCCTGGGCTTCCCGTTTTGTGGCTTCCCGGGCCAGCCGTTGGTTGGAGCGCACAATAAACACAAAAATAATCAATAGAACGCTGCCGATGGAAAGGCCCACTTTCCAGATGTAACCCCAGTCGATGCGCTGGGCCCTCTCCACGTTCGCCCATTTCCCCTGGATGAGCTCTTTCTCTTCGTCGTGGATACTCTTAAGCGCCCGGTCCAGGATACCGGCCAGCACCTGCATATCTTTTTGCACGGCAATTGAGATTTCCATGGTAAAAGGGGTGACCGTGGCAATCTTAAGGTTTTCGAGCCCCAGTTTACGTTCCATGTAATTGACACTGTTAACAGTATCGACTGTGGCATCCGCCTCGCCTTCGGAGACCGCCTGCAGTGCCTCCGCCAGACTACCCACTGCCTTCATCTGCAAGCCGGGCAACGCATCGGCAACATAGCGCCATTGGGCGGTATTCGCCTGGATGACGACGGTCCTCCCCTTAAGGGCCTGTAAATCCGGTAATGCCGGTGCATCCTTGCGGGTGACCACCACCAGGGGCGTTTTGAGATAGGGCGCCGTGAATTCCAGGAATTTTTCACGTTCGACCGTCCGGCCGACGGCGGCCAGGACATCCACTTCCCCGGCCCGCGTTTTTTTCATTACCGCGCTCCAGGTTTTCAGCTGCTTTTGAGGAACGAAGGTGACCCCCAGCCGCTTTTCCAACATCCGTACGACGTCGGAGGCAATCCCGGCATATTCGCCGCTTTCATCCCTAAACTCAAACGGCGGCCAGCCGGGGTCGAAGCCCAGGCGCAATTCCGGGTGGGCTTTAAGCCACCACTCTTCGGCCGTCGTCAACCGGAACTTGCCGTCGTCAATCCCCAGCCAGTTGGCTTCCAGGGCGGACATTTCGGCCGGTGATACCGCTGCCATGGCTTTTTTCAGGATGCCCACCAGGGTCGGCCAGTCATCGCGCACGCCAATCCGCAGATTGACGAATTCCGGGTTACCGATTTCAACCTCGCCGGATATCTGTAACCCGGTGAGCACATTTTTCGAGATCAGGCTCTTTACCACGGCCAGTTCACCCAGGGTGGCGTCGGCATTCCCGAACGAAACCGCCTTAAGGCATTCGGTGACACTATCCGTGCGGAGGAGGTTTATCTGGGGGAAAGATATGTCCAGGATCTCTTCATGAAAAAAGCCGCGGACAACGGCCACCGTTGCACCAGTGAGTTCCGCCATGGAATAAAAGGGCTCCTCGGCTGAACTGACGATCACATTGGGATTTTTTATATAGGGATCCGTATAACGAATATACTTCAGGCGCTCCTCCGTCATGACGATGTTGAGCATGACATCCAGTTTCTTGTTGCGGATCATGTCCAGGAATTCGTTCCAACCCGGCCCGGAAACATAGTCCACCTGCAAACCCGCTTTAGAGGCCAGCAGGTTCATGTATTCAATGGAGAACCCTTTGGGGATGCCGTGCTCGTAATAGTTGAAGGGCGGCCAGTCCTGCTCATTATGGGCCAGGACAACAGGGTGGGCGGCGATCCATTGCTTCTCCTCCGAGGTCAAGCGGATAGATTTATCGCCTGCAGGTTCAATACCCAGCCATTTGGCGCTTAATTGACTCATTTCCTCTTCTGAAATCAGACGCATGCCCTTCTGGATAATACCGGCCAGGAACTCCTGATCTTTGGCCACGCCAATGTGCAGTGGGATTGGGCTGCTTTCGAAGATACCCAGGTCGCCGCCGACTTTCAGGTTGGTTATCTGCAGCTGCCGTATGAGATAATCGACAACCGGCATCAGGTCGAAAAAGGCATCTGCCCGGCCGGTGCTCACGGCCGTCAATGCGGCCATACTGTTTTCCACTTCCACAATTTCAATTTGAGGATATTTCGCCAACGCTTCTTGAATAAAAAACCCTTTTTGCACTGCGAAGCGCTTGCCATACAAATCCTCTATGGAGTTCACCATGGGAAAATCTTGACGCGTATACAGCGTCTGGATCATTTTGATGTACGGCGACGAAAACAGCAGAAAGCCTTCTCGTTCCGGGGTGCGGGCAATGTTGAGCATCACGTCCAGTTCGCCCTTTTTGATCAGGCCGATGAACTCGTCCCAGGTAGGGCCGCTGACGAACTCTACCCCGAGCCCGGTCTTGTCGGCCAGCAGTTTAAAATACTCGATTGAAAAGCCCTTGGGAACCCCCTCGGCATTGAAATTAAAAGGCGCCCACTCCATTTCGTTGTGGACCCGAATTTTCGGGTGGACTTTGATCCAGTCCTGCTCCTCCCTGGAAAGCATCACTACCGGACCCGACTGGCCCACGCCGAACCACTTCTGCTCAAGGTTCCCCATCTCCTGCTCGGAAATGGCGTCCAGGCCTTTTTGCAGGATGTCTCTCAGGATGGGTTTACTCTGGATGACCCCGATGCGGTAGCGCGCCGGTTTGGCCTCATCGAAAAAAGCGGCAATTTTCAGTCCGGTGAAGCGGTGCTTTTTGATCAGGTACAGGCTGACCGCCTGGGTGCCGATGTAAGCTTTGGCCTTGCTGGCGATAACGGCTTTGAGTGCCTCGAGGGTATTGTCCACGACAAGCCGCTTGATCTGGGGATGGTTTTCTTTCAGAAACGATTCTGTTGCGTACCCTGCCTCCACCGCTACTGTAAAACCGTTGAGATCTGCGGCGGACCCGACTTCATCTTCCACTTTGGTAATGATCACCTCAGATGTTTCACTGACCGGCTCGGTAAAAACAAGGTATTTCTTGCGTTCCTCGGTGGCATTGAGCCCCGGGCACAGGTCCAGTTCCCCGGCTTTCAATTTGTCCACCAGCACCGACCACTTGTCGAATACCGGCTTTATCTGCAGACCGACCTTATTGGCAATCAGAGACAAAATATCGGCGTGCAGCCCTTTGTAGCGGGCTTTTTCCAGAAACTCGAACGGCGGCCAATCTGGGGTGGCCGCCACTGTGACGGTCGGGTTCGCTTTGATCCAGGTCAGCTGTTGATCATTTAGTTCGATCTTCGGCTGCAAAACCGGTTCCACGCGCTCTGCTGAAAAGACTGGCAGTGCGCCCCCCAGGCATAGCAGTGTAACCATCAACATGGCTACTGCCAGCTGCCCCAAGGACCAGCGCCCGGCTTGATCTACTTTCATAGCTGATTGTCGTCCTGAACAGCTTTTAGTGGACTGCATCATTACCCTGAGCCTCCATTTCTTTCAGTGTTAAGCTGGAATATCTTAAGGAAACAAATACTTGAACCCTTGATGGCCCCATAAAGGTCTATAGACCGTCATGCCGGATTCGGTCCGGTATCCAGAAGTACTTGAAACCACTGGATTCCGGTTTTCACCGGAATGACACCAAAAGGCAAAATCGGGCTTTTGATGTGTCATCAACCCTTGAACCCTCGACTCCTTTAATCATGGGGCCCAGCTTTGGTTCAACGTTCGATGTTCAATGTTCACGATCTTTGCTTTTCCCCTTGACCCCTCGAATCCTTGAATCCTGGAACCCTCGGCTTCAACCCTCACTCATCCTGAAATCATTCTTCCCCTGCTGCTTGGCCAGGTACATGGCATCATCCGCTTTCTTCAATAAAATGTCGGTATCGTCCCCATGGTCCGGATAGACGCTCACCCCTATGCTGGCCCCAATGCGGGCTTCATTTCCCTTGATGTCAAACGTAGCGGCTATTGTGTTGATGATCTTGCGAGCCACGACCGCAGCCCCTTCCGGGTTGTTGATATCGCTGAGAATAATCGTAAATTCATCCCCCCCCAGCCGGGCCACCGTGTCGGACTCGCGCACACAGACGGTAAGCCGGTCAGCAACCGCCCCCAGCAGGTCATCACCGGCCGCATGCCCCAGGGTGTCGTTGACGGCTTTAAACCCATCCAGGTCGATAAACAGGAGGGCAAAGCGGCGCTCGTACCGCCGGGACTGCTTCAGCATCTGATGCAGACGATCCATAAAAAGGGAACGATTGGGCAGATCGGTCAGCTTGTCGTAATTGGCCGAGCGATAGAGCTCCGCCTGGTAGCGTTTGCGTTTTGCCAGCAACTGGGCAAAAAACCAGGCTGGTGCTATTGCCAGTGTGAAAAGAGCCAGTGTGATAAAAATCAACCGGGACCGCAGGTTGAAAGTAGCGGCCCGCAATTGTTGGGGTGGAATATGCGAAATGATTTTCCAGGTATAGCTCCGCTGATGGCTACCTTCAGTGTGGCTGCCGTATACGGCAGCAGCCTTGGAACTCGCATGGACACCCTTTTTCAGTGGATATACAGTTGTCGCTGTAAACAAACCATTTTGAGTATGGATCTGATCCGAAGATGACGCTGCAATGCTTCGCCAGGCCCGGGGGTAGTTAGTGGAAAACTTGCGCCGGCTGCGGGCGTCGATCATGAACCCCCACTCATCCTCAGGCTGGGGACTGGACAGCCAGTAGCCGGCGGCGTTGACCAGCATGGTATCACCATCCGACAGTTCGCCGGCCTTGCGAATACCATCCAGAATTCGCCCCCCCAGATAGTTGAGCACAACGACCCCGCGCTTGTGCCCGCCACCGTCGAAAACCGGGATACCGAAACGAATCATAGGCTTATGGGGGGTCTCGATGCGGCCTTTTTCCACATTGAGGTCAAAGGCTGAGACAAAAAACTCTTCTTTGGAGAGTGCCAGGGTGTCCTTGAAGTAGTAGCGTTGGCTTTTGTCGGCCAACCGGTCCCCCGGAACGATAGCAGCCACGCCATTGTTGAAGTTCACCCGGACTTTTTCCATACCGGAGGTATCAATGAAGCGGATCTGGTCATAGCGCCCCTTCTGTCGGCTGAAAGTCAGATACTCCCAAGCCATTTCATCCGTGTAGTGCTGTTCATCACTGTCAAACCAGTGCATCAGCTCATTTAGCCGGGACAGCACCATCAGATCCGAAACCACGTCTTCCAGACTGTAAATGACAATCTTGGCCTGAAGGTGAACGATCATCCGCTCTTCAATCTTGAGCCGGGACAGATATTCTCCGGTTTCCAGCTTGTACAAAAGCATTGCCGTACCGGCGATAACCAGGCCAATCACCAGGTAAATGACCAGAAAGATGCGGATAGTGAGATGACGCTTACCCGTCTCCGGTGCAGTCATGATGAAGAATCTCCCCCTATCGTGGAAAGGTCAGGATCGGTTCTCGCGTGACCCACCTTTGAAGATTCAAATGGCAGGAAATGCCGCCTTGCGGTCGAAGCCGCAAAGGCGCCAAGAAGGTCAAAAGCATGATTAACCGCGGACTCACGCGGACAGACGCAGACAAAGATTTTCCGGTTGACGCCGGGTGAACCAATAAGACCAATACACCAAAACGTCCAACATCGAACACTGAACGTCGAACATCGAATATGGTAGTCGCAGGGCTCCGTAATCTTTTCCCAATAACCAATAACGAATAACTACTTTTCCTTGTTTTCGCCCTTCTCCGTGTCCATGTCTCTGTCGTTGATACCTGTGTTGACTTTCGTTTTTACTTCCATGTTCTATGACGATCTTCGAAGCAAATTCGCAACCCGAATTAAAAACTTCTCCCGGTTGACCGGTTTGGTGACGTATTCGTCCGCGCCGGCTTTCAGCAGCGTAATTTCCGATTGCACCGCATCGACCGAGGTGAGCATCAGGATTGGGATGCGTTTGTGCACCGGATGGGCCTTGAGTTCCTTGACCAGGGTCTCACCGTCCATGCGGGGCATGAGGTAATCGGCCACGATCAGGTCGAAAGAATCTTTTTTGAGCGCTTCCAGGGCCAACAGGCCGTCTTCGGCCTCGGTGGTTTCGTAGCCTTCATCCTCGAGGGCATCGCAGATGATCATGCGATCGATTTCGACATCATCTACGACCAAAACCGTCCTGGGCTGATCGCTTTTCTGCGGCACCCTCTCTTCGGCAAAGGCGCTGACGCCGGGTTTTGGTACCGGTTTGGCCGCCGGCGCCCTTTCTCCATCGGTCACCGGCGGGGCCTGCTGGTCTGCCAGCGGACTTCTTGCAGGCCGGCTCACTTCGGGTTCTGGTGCCGGTTCAGCATCCATTTCGGGCGGCGCCACCCGGAAAACTTCATCGATGGTGGTCAGGCCCTGCAGGGCTTTGACAATGCCGTCCTCGGCCAGGGTGCGGTAGCCGGATTTGGCGGCGGCCCGCTTGAAGGACGTCAAGGCCATTTCCGGTTTGATCAGATCCCGCAGCGCAGGTGTAATGGCCAGGATTTCGTAAATACCCATGCGGCCGGAAAGCCCGCTGCCCTGGCATTTCTCACAGCCGGTGCCTTCCCAGAGCAGCGGCCGCTCACGCCCTTTCAAATAGGGTCGCATCCGTTCCAAAACCCGCTCACTGACATAAGCTTCAACTTTGCAGGCCGGGTGAATACGGCGCACCAGCCGCTGGCCGACCACCGCCACCAGGGCGTCGGAGATCTGAAAGTCATCCACCCCCAGGTCGAGCAGGCGGGTGATGGCCGCCGGGGCATCGTTGGTGTGCAGGGTCGACAGGACCAGGTGACCGGTCTGGGCGGCTTCGAAGGCGACTTCGGCCGTCTCGGCATCCCGGATCTCACCCACCATGACAATATCCGGGTCCTGCCTTAAAATGGACCGCAGACCGGCCGCAAAACTGATCCCGGCCTTGGCATTGATCTGGACCTGGTTGATACCGGCCACGTCGAATTCGACCGGGTCTTCCACGGTGATGATGTTGACCGACGGTTTGTTGAGCCGGTTCAGGCAGGCGTATAGGGTGGATGATTTCCCGCTGCCCGTGGGTCCGGTGACCAGGATGATGCCCTGGGGCCGGCTGATGGCTTCGGTGAGCGTGGTCAAATCCCGCTCCGTGAACCCGAGATCTTCCGGTCCCATCTTGGCACTGGCCGGGTTCAGGATCCGGATGGTAATTTTTTCACCGTAGGTGGTCGGGATCGTGGAGACCCGCAGGTCGTACATGTCGTTTTCGTATTTGATCTGGGCCTTGCCGTCCTGGGGCTTGCGTTTTTCGGATATATCCAGACCGGAGATAATCTTGATCCGGGATACCAGGGATGGGTGCACGTGCCGGTCGGTGCGCAGGGTTTCGTACATGATGCCGTCTATCCGGCAGCGCACGATCAGATTGGGCTGCCCCTGGTCATCTATCTGCGGCTCGATGTGGATATCGCTGGCCCGTCGTTTCATGGAATCGGCAAAGATGGCGTTGGTAAAGCGGACAACCGGCGGCAGGTCGGCCATGGAAGCCAGTTCCTGGTCGGATTTATCTTCGACCTTGGCCCGCTGGATGACCTCCATGCTGGCATCCATTTCGGCCGGCGAAATGATCTCTTCGCGCAGGTCCTTTTTGGGATAATAGCGCTCGATGGCCTCGGCGATATCGCTGGGGGTGGTCACCGCAACGTAAACGGGTCGTGATACAGCGAACTGGATATCCTCCAAGGCGTTGTAGTCCAGGGGATTGGACATGGCGATGACCAGCTTTTTATCGATTATCTGCAGCGGTACAATGTCATATTTTTCAGCCATTGCCTGGTTGATCAGGGAAATCGCCCTGGGTTGGATCATGACTTTATTGAGGCGGATGCACCTGATTCCCAACTGCTTGGAAAGCACATCCGCTATATGGGTTTCCGTCACCCCGCCCATATCGACAAGTATCTGACCCAGTTTTTTGTTCTGAACCTTCTGGGCGGCAAGGGCACTCTCCAGTGTTTTCTGATCAATCAGCCCGGCTTCAACCAGAATTTCACCCAACCTTTTACGGACCTTGGGGAGTGCTTTTTCCAGGCTCACAATTTTCATACGACTTTCCATAAGAAATGAATGTCCTTGACACAGGCTGGGTTAAAACTATAGAAGTTATCAAGCTTACCAAAATATTGAATAAAATGAAAGACTTTAAAGACATTGCTGTCGCAATTGGCCTGCGGATACTGATCGCAGCCCCTATCTTTGCCGCCGGTTGTTATCTCATTGCCGCCCCGAAGTATGGTACGAGTTCATTTCAGCAGATTTTTCTTGCCCTGGGCTGTTTCTTGATCAGCATCGTGATCGTCACCCCGTCCATCGTCCGACTCTTCGCAGAACCGGCCGGCTCACTTTATCATTCAGAAAAAGAGGACGTTCCGCGGGCACCGCCGGATTACAGTGTCCCCGAAAAGCTACGTGCCAGGGGGCTTTTTGAAGAAGCCATGACAGCCTATGAAAAAATTGCCCTGCAGCATCCGCAAGCGTCAAGGCCATTCCTTGAAATGCTGGACATTGCCTTAATAGAGCTCGATAATCGCGACCGGGCGGAAGCCATCTTAAACAAAGGGTTGGCGTTGTTGTCAGACCCCCAGAATCAGGAAGCGCTGAGAATAGCCTTTGCAACCACCACATCCAGTTTTTCAAAGATTAAAATTTGATCCGGACGCCGAAATGGGCCATTTGCGGAAGCGCACTATTTAATGATTTTGGGAACCGGTTTTCTGCGGCTGACGACCAGATCTTTAAAGCCATAGATTTCCGGACTGGGGCTGCGGACAATAATGTCCCGGGAGGTTTTCTGAACGATGAAAGCTTTCTTACTGGCGGGGCAGAGAAGCTCAGCCGGAGGGAGCTTGCCTTCCTGGAGAAGTTTGGATACCCGCCATAATTGCCGAATACAATCGTCGGTAAGCGCATCGGTTTGAAACGTGCCGTGACGGAGCGGCTTTTCCACCTGGTTCAGGGCGGCCATGACCTGTGGCAATTGAAAGACGATAGTACCGGCACAAATAACCAGAAAAAGCCACTGACCGGCAACCCACAGCTTTTTTTTCTTTTCCTTACCCGCCTTACGGGCCTTAGATTCCTGGAGACGTTCAGTTTCCGCGGCTTTAAAATCATCCAGCGCAGCCTGGGCCGCCTGGCGTGGCTCGTCTATGTTATTTTGTCTGGTCATAGTAGCCCTGTATCTCTTCAGCACTCACCGCCCGGTCATACAATCCCAGTTCATCAATAGTGCCCGTGTACTTTTTATTGAAATTGCGATTGCGGCCAATGGCCAGGTGGGTGATATCGGCATCCCCGTTCCACTTGCCGGTATCCACCAGCTGGCCGTTGTTGTAGGTTGTGACGTTGGCACCGTCGAAGCTGACGGCAATAAGCTGCCAGTCGGTGGTAATCTTACCAATATTGACGCGTTTGCTAGTGCCGCCAAAGAAATTGTAATTGCCCTTGCCATCCGTATCGATCTGAAAATTATTTTTATTGGGACCATCGGCGCTGGACGCGAAAACAGAATCCCACTTGTCGTGCTTGGTGGGGTCGGCCTTGACCCAGGTCATCACCGTAAAAGGTCCGGAGCGATCTTCAATGTCCGTCTGGACATAGTCGTTCTTGCCATCGAAATGCAGGGCCGCCCCCGATTTGCCGTCCACCCACTCGGCACCGTAAATAGTGGCGGTATCAGACCCGAAACTGACCGTGCTGCCCCGGCCTTCGTCCATGCTGAATCCGGCCACCAGTCCTGAAATCATATCCAGGCCGGTTTTTTCGGCAATGATATCTTCGGGGATCTCGGCGAAATGCACCGAGCACCCCACCCGGGGGTAATATGCTGACTCCGGGTCTGAAATCAGCCACACCAGGGTCCCTCCGGATGGGCATTTGTGTTTGTTGTCGATCTGCAGGCTGACTTTGTTGTTGTCCAGGTAATAGGCCTGTTCGTCCATATCGATCGCCCGCCGGGTGGTCAGGCACTGGGTGGACTGGGCCTTCTCGCGTGATTGTATATAGTTGGGAATCCCAAAAGAAATTAAAACGCCGAGGATGGCCAGCACCACGAGGATCTCGATGAGCGAGAACCCATGCTGATTTGAGCGGGGGTACATTCTTGGCATCACATTCCTTAACTCAATGTAAAAAGGCACCAGATTTGATGAATCCCGTATGTTGCAGATTATTTATTTCTTATATACGAAATTGGTTAAAAGGTCAAAACTGACAGCCAAAAAGGCCTGTCTTCCGCTGGTGTTCAAACTGCCGGGTTGACATCCTTAAACCCAGTCGCTATTGCATGAGGTAGCCAATGCAGACAACTCCCAAACCCCTGATCCTGATAGTCGATGATACCGAGGTAAATATCGACATCCTGGTAGACACCCTGGATGTGGACTACGATCTCAGTGTGGCCCTGGACGGACCCAGTGCCCTGGAATCCGTTGCCGACGAACCACCGGATCTCATCCTGCTCGACATCATGATGCCCGGAATGGACGGCTACGAAGTGTGCCGGCGGCTCAAAGAAAGTGGTGATACGCGCGGGATTCCGGTCATTTTTGTGACCGCCAAGACTGCCATTGAGGACGAAATCAGAGGGTTCAAACTTGGCGCCGTCGATTACATCACAAAGCCGATCAGCCCCCCCCGGGTACAGGAAAGGGTGCGGGCCCACCTGCAGCTCAGAGAAGCCCAGCGCCGACTGGAAGCCCAGAATGCCAGCCTGCTGGAAGCCGCCCGACTAAGGGAAGATGTGGACCTGATCATGCGCCACGATCTTAAAACGCCCCTGAGCAGTATTATCGGTCTGCCGGGCACACTCGTGGAAAAAGGGAATCTGGATGCTGAACAGATCGCCGCCCTGGAAGCCATCGAAGCCTCGGGGTACCGGATGCTCAACATGGTCAACCTCTCGCTCGATTTGATGAAAATGGAGCGGGGTGACTATCAATTCCAACCGGTCCCGGTCAATATCTCCACCTTGTTTCAAAAGATTATTAGCGAAACAGCCACGCTCGCCGGCAGCCGCCAGATAACCGTAAGCGTAAACAGCGGCAGCCTCCCCATAGAAAATCCGGCATGCTTTTATATCCTGGGAGAGGAACTGCTTTGCTACTCGCTGTTTGCGAACCTGATCAAGAATGCCATTGAAGCGGCACCGGAAGCTTCCACCGTAACTGTAAAGCTTGCCAACGGTGAGTCCGGGTCGATCAGTATCCATAACAGGGGCGCGGTACCAGAAGAGATCCGGGAGCGGTTTTTCGACAAGTACGTCACTTCCGGGAAAGCCTCCGGCACCGGGCTGGGTACCTACTCGGCCCGGTTGATTACCGAAACCCAGCATGGACGCATTAGTCTGGAAACATCACAGACGACCGGAACAACCATTACGGTGCGGTTGCCGGCCGCCGAACCGCCTCAACCAGGGTCCGGACCCGACTTGCCAGTACCGGAACCGTCCGGTCAAATCTCAGCTGGGTTCCCGTTGTCCGACTTGAAGATCCTGCTGGTAGACGATGACCCTTTCAATCTGCAGGTCTTAAGCCGCCTGTTAAAAGCCCCGAACCTGGAGACCGATACCGCTGAAAATGGAAAAATCGCCATTGAAAAGATGAAAGCCGCGCCGTATGATATTGTTTTCATGGACATGGAAATGCCGGTATTAAACGGTATGGAGACGATTGTACGGGTCAGAAAGTTGGAGTCCGCAGGTGAACTGAATGGTATACCAATCGTAGCCATCGCCCTGTCAGCCCATGATGATCTTGAAATTAAAGCACAGTGTTTAGCCGTCGGCTTTGATGCTTACTTGCAAAAGCCCGTTCTCAGGAGTAGACTTATGGAATCAATTCTCAAGTTTTTCCCTGAGACGGAAGGCGATTCCAGCAGTAAAGAGTGTGCCGGTATCGAACCTGAAAAATCAGATGCACCGGCCATCGAATATACAGTGGTTGTGGACGCAGACCTTGAAGACCTGATACCCGCTTTTCTGGAAGCCAAAATTGAAGACCTGCAAAACCTGAAAACTGCTGTGGAAAACGAAAACTTTGAAAGGGCCCGGCAGGTCAGCCACAAGCTTAAGGGCGCTTTCAACATGTATGGATTCAGTTATCTCGGCGAAACCTGCGCCGTCATGGAGGCGGTCGCACCCGCCGGCGAAGCCGGTCCGCTTACCACTCAGCTGAAAGTGATCGACGACTTTTTACATAAGATGGACCTCCGGTTTGAGGAGATGACCTGACACAGCAAAGGGAGTGAAAATGGAAACGAAAATAATGATCGTGGATGATGATACCGACGTGCTGGCCCTCATGAAGATGAAACTGGAAAAAACGGGCCGCTTTACGGTTTTCACCATGAGCGATGGCTCAAAAGCAGTTGCCGCCGCTGTGAGTGAAAGCCCGAACCTCATCATTCTCGACATTGATATGCCGATCATGACCGGCGGTGAGATCGCCGAAACCCTGGCCGATGATGACCGCACAGCCGCGATACCGGTCGTTTTCTTCTCGTCACTCATCCCCAAAAGTGAGGCCGCCCAGGGTCCGAAGGTTATCGGGGGCCGCACGATGGTCTCAAAATATACGCCGATTCCGAAACTGATCGAGGTGATTGACAGTTTGGTTTAGGGAAACAGCCCGGACTCACACTGGACCAAATTCATACAATGGCAGGATTCGAAAAGTCAGGAAGTCTATGGTTCAAGTGCAATAGTGCGGGCTGTGCGATTGGCATTTAGCTAGTAGCGGTTAGCTTTTGAATTAAACTTTTCAACATTTCATTATTCATGTCACTCTGAGCGAAGCGAAGAGTCCCCTCCGCGCAAAGGTTATGCTCTCTTGTTGGAGATTCTTCATCATTTCCCTCCCACCGCAGCCAGCATATGTTGCCTGACCTTGGTTTGAATCTCAGCAGGGTCAAACGGCTTGGTAATAAAGTCCACCTCGTATTTCTCCTCGTGCAATGAAAGCTTGAATCTTATTTTGCATGGCTTGTTCCAAGGTATGGGCATTTACAAGAACCTGCTTTGTACTGAACTTGGAAAATGCGATCATTTTTTGGTAATCGCATTCTTTCAACTCCCTTCGTATTTCAATCTTCAACCGTTTTGGATATTGGGAAGACCTCAATTCGAATAGGAGCGTGTAATGCTTCATTTTAGCATCGGTAATTTCATAGTCCTTTTCAAACACCTTCCGAATAGTATCAAAGTATTTTTCCTGGGGTATCCTTTAATTAACATTATTGTTAATTATGTGCACCTGATAAGAAGCCCATTGTCAACCGCTAAACAAGCGCCTGGAGATTAGGGCCTCGGAATCCAAAGAAGCACTGATTGAATCTTTGATTACAAAGTGTAAGGCGCTCAACTCAGAGCAATATCAATAACTTCTGAAATTCTGTCAGCAGAAAAGGGCTTGGCGATCAATAAATCACCATGTTTGATTTGACATGCGGATTCTTCTTCCGGAGAGATAAGAGCGGACACAAAAATCACCGGGATATGCCTGGTGCCACGATTTTCCTTCAAGCGTACACGCAAATCGCAACCGTCCATTCCCGGCATCATGATATCACTGATAACAAGATCAGGCTTGAATTTTTCCGCCCACTGGAGTCCTTCCTCACCGCTTTTGGTTTTCGTGATGTTTTGAAAGCCGATCTGAATCAGAATTGACTCCAGAATGCCCAAATCTGTCTTACTGTCATCCACGATGAGAACTTCTAAATTTTCTCTTTTGGGTATCATGGTCATTCCTTGCGATGGCAGGTGCTTCGAGGTGAATCAAAATCAATGGTCAGGGTTGCCGCCAGCTTAAATTTTAGGATTCAACCAGTTTATAGCCAAGCGCACAATTGGAACAACCATTAAATTTCCAACATCCCCCGGGCATACAACACGGCCTTGCCCGCTATGGCCACTCGGTCACCACGCTCCTCGCAAAACAGCTCCCCGCCCCTGGCGGAAACCTGCAGGGCGTGCAGTTGTTTTTTATCTAACCGGGCGGCCCAGTATGGAATGAGGGTGCAGTGCGCACTGCCGGTCACCGGGTCCTCATCGATCCCTGCGTTGGGAGCAAAAAACCGGGAAACGAAATCCACCTTTTCACCAGGCGCGGTTACGATGACAGCAAACGCGTCTTTAATCCTGGCCAGGGCCGCGAAATCAGGGGCCATCTCCCTGACCCGGGCTTCATTGTCGAAGACAGCCAGAAGATCCCTTGAGCGGAAAAGCGCAGTAGGGGCACTGCCAAGCGCGTCAGCCAGTTCCGGCATCTCCACAGGGGTTTCAGCTTTGCGGGTCGGGAAATCCATGGAGAGCAGGCCCCCTTGTCTGGCAACCTGCAGTTCTCCGCTGGCGGTCTGAAAGCGAACCTTTGCAATTGCCTGTTCAATATAATTGAAAATTATAAACGCACTGGCCAGGGTAGCATGCCCGCAAAGATCAATTTCCAGGGTCGGTGTGAACCAGCGCAGGTCGTAATTACCCCCTTTTCCAACCAGAAAAGCTGTTTCCGACAGGTTGTTTTCAGCCGCAACATCCTGCAGCACCCTGTCCGCCGGCCACGCGTCCAGCAGGCAAACCGCCGCCGGGTTCCCGCCAAAGACTTTATCTGTAAATGCGTCTACCTGGTAAAAGGGAATTTGCATGGTGATTTAGCTCCTGAGGAAAGGATTCAAGGATCCTATGGTTCAAGGGGTCGAGGGTTTTTCTCAAGGGAGTTTATCAATGCTTTCAGCATTCTCTCCACGTCCCCTATAGTGGCTTTTAACTCCGGAAACTTATCATTGCCAACATAATCCAAATCACCGGCCAGCATGACCTGGGTTTCCAGTTCACATACGGAGCCGTAGGCTATATATAGAAATCTTATATATTCGGGCGTTGTTTTGCGCCCATACCCCTCGGCAATATTTGACGGGATAGAGACCGCGGACCTCCGGATTTGCGAGGTCAAACCATACATTTCATCTTTGGGAAAACGTTTTGTAACCCGATATATCTGCACGCACAGAGAATATGCCTTCTGCCAAACCTTTAGTTGTTTGTAGTTCTTGAGCATTACAAACACTCCGTGCCTTCAAATCCTGGCTCCTCAGGCCCTTGACCACTCGAACCCTTGAATCCTCGAATCCTCGAACCCTGCATTTACAGCCCTACAGGTAATCCTCCCTCACCGGTGAGAACACCTCCACCACCACCGAATCAGCCAGAACATCCACCCCATGCGGGACATCCCCGTGGATGCACCAGGTATCCCCAGGCCCACACTCAAGGGTCTCACCGTCTATGGTAAACCGCATCTGCCCGCTGACCATAAAGCCGGTCTGTTCGTATATGTGCTGGTGCACCGGTATCACGGCGCCTTTCCGCAGATGGAATTTCGCCAGCAGGGTCTTCTCACCATAGGCCAGGGTTTTCATCTCGACACCGTCGACCAACTCCCGGTAACCCGCATCTGATTGCTTCGTAAACATTGCCTACACCCCCACATAGTCGGTTAACTGATCGCCTGCCATCCGGACGCACCTGCGCCCTGCTGCAATCATTTCAGCGGCCTTATCCAACTCAAGCAGCCCCACATCGCCTGTCCGCGGCACCAGCATAATGTCCGGCGGGTCGCCGGCCATGCGGCTGCGGGTGATGCGATCCTGCATAATGTCAATGAAGCTTGCCAGGACATCAAACATGCCCGGACTGTTAGACGTTTCTTTGGAAAAGACGGACAGAACCGGGTTGTCTTCAAATTTGGCGGCCAGTTTCTCAAGCAGCGAAAGCTCGGTATCCACAGGGGGTTCGGCGTCTTTGGGCGGTATTTTTAAATGCTTCCCTACAAGATCCCCGTTCAAGTTGACAGAAATGACAACATGGGCGCCCATGGCCCGGCAAACCGACACCGGGACCGGATTTACAAGACCGCCGTCCAGGAGCCACTGGTCCGCATATTTTACCGGGGTCAATAACACCGGAAGCGCCATGGATGCCCTGACGGCCTTGATAATGGAGCCGCTTTTAAACCATATTTCCTGGCCGGACTCCATATCCGTGGCGACGGTGGCAAACGGCATGGAGAGGTCTTCAATCCGGGTATCACCCAGGTATTTTTCCAGGAACTCGACCAGGAGTTTGCCTTCTATAAATCCGCCGCCGGCAATCAAGCTTATATCCATCATTTTGGCAATGCTCCACTTGTCCAGACCTCTTACCCAGCTTTCGAATTCATCTAATTTCCCGCAGACATAAAACGCTCCGACAATCGCCCCGACGGAGGTCCCGCAGACCAGGTCAGGCTTAACCCCGAGGGTTTCCAGTTCGCGAATCACCCCAATATGAGACATCCCCCGCGCCGATCCGCTGCCCAGAGCAAGCCCGATTCTTGTTTTTGTGCTGGTTGCCATGTGTATGCTCCTGTGTTGATTAACTATCCCAAATCCCCTGACCTCTGCCCCGTGTCCCTTGGTTACACCCTAAAGGGTTCGAGGAGTCAAGGATTCAGGGGGTCAAGTGAAAACCTTAAAACCAGATCCAAGGCCATGAAGATCATACTGTTTGGGCATATCCGTTCCGTTGATTTGTCACTCTGAGCGGAGCAAAGCGTCTCCGGCGGAAAAAGACAGCCCATATACGGACGCAAATCCCGCCCATAAGGATTTCAGTTGTCGTATTTGGGTTTAGCCCTTGACTGTCATGCCGGACTTGATCTGACATCTGTCCTCTGCCGTCTGGCCCCTGCCCTCTGCCCTACCCCACCAACTCTGCAAGACTGCGAATAACCCCGGCCCCCCTGGGATCGCCCTTCCGGCCGGCCGGATTATACCAGATCCCCTGCAGACCGGCAGCCATGGCACCGTGGACATCTGTCTCCAGGCTGTCACCCACCATCACAATTTCCTGCGGCTGTGACCCGATAGCTGCCAGAATGGTCTTAAAAAACTCCGTTGCCGGCTTGCGATACCCCACATTCTCAAAACAGAACACCCGGTCGATATAGGCGGCCAGGCCAACCCTTGCAAGGGCCCTTTCGATGTCTGCAGTCGTTGAGTCCTGGGCATTGGTGGCCAGATAGCAGCAGGCGCTTTCATGCAGGGCTTCCAGGGTCCGGCGGGCGCCGCTGACTGCTTTAACCACTTCCCAAAGATACATGGGACCGCCGGCA
The DNA here is from genome assembly GCA_964636125.1 of uncultured Desulfobacterales bacterium. Classification (GTDB taxonomy): domain Bacteria; phylum Desulfobacterota; class Desulfobacteria; order Desulfobacterales; family CAJINA01; genus CAJINA01. Next base: position 38,865 of record CAZWPX010000002.1, read on the forward strand.
TCCGGAAAATCGACCATCAAGGTGTCGCCCCAGTCAAAAAGGTAATGCTTGAATGTCAAATGGCACATACATATCTCAGGTTCAGGGTTCTGGGTCAAAATGTGAACACCTACGGTTCATACCGTACCGATTGAACCTGCCCTGGTCCTCCACTAAAAGCGGCAGCTTTCGTATGCGGGCGCCGCATCATCTCCGATTGGCCAGCAGGAGGCCCGGAATAATGAGCCCGAACCCGGCCAGGTGGAACCAGCGGACAACCTCTCCCAGAAAGAAAATCGCCAGTAAGCTGCCGAATACAGGCATCAGGTACAGGAACATTCCTCCCCGGTTGGCTCCCACCAGTTCAATCCCGCGGTTAAAACAAAAATAGGATATGATGGAAGGAAACAGGGCCACAAACCCCACGGCCAATACAGTTGTCCGGTTGAATGCAATCACACGGCCGGACAGAATCTCCCCCATATAAAGAGGCAGCAGCAGCAGAGTCCCCAGGATGAAAGTCACAGCCATGAGGCTCAATTGATGTATGGGTGGCCTTTTGCACAGCATAACCGAATAGCCCGCATAGCATATGACCGCAATAAAGATATAGATGTCCCCCCGATTAAGGGTCAGGGCGCGCAGCACTGCCAGATCCCCCCTGATGATGATCACCACGGCCCCGGCCAGGCAGATCAGCACCCCCAGTATCTGGGGCACGGTCACTTTTTCCCGGAAAATCAGGAAAGAGAGCGCCACGATGAACACCGGCATCATGGACTGCAGCAAAAAAGAATTGATGGCAATGGTCCACTGCAGTCCGGAATATAAGAGCGCGTTGAAAGCAGCGATACCGATGGCAGAAAGCAGAACGAGTATCGGCCAGTGGCGCTTGATCACAACCCAGTCTTTTCTCAGGTGGGGGCGGGCAACCAGCAACATAATCAGTGCGGCCGCAAACCAGCGCCAGAATGCAAAAGCAACCGGGGGGATGTCCAGCCTTACCGCCCGGCCCACCACCGTATTCCCAGACCAGAACAATATGGCGAGGGCAAGCAGAACGTACGGCATTCCGGAAATTTTCAATGCGTTATCCAGTAAAGGCTGTAATAGCCTGGGCCCAAGCTTTGTTCATATGGTTTTGCTGACTGCCTTTAGGGGCCTCGTAATAAAATAATTGCGCAAGATTGCGCCGGATTTTGGTTCGTCAGCAAGGCAGATCCGCCGGTGCATATCAGGATATGTAGCGGTGGATGTAACGCAGCAGACGGGCCAAAAGACAAGCAAGATATGTAATTATTTTTTTTCGCGGCCCTAACTTCAGTCTTCAGCCTTCAACCTTTTTACCTGAGCTTCTTTATCCAGCATCCAGGGGGAGCTTGATTACAAATGTCGCGCCCCTGCCCGGTTCAGATTTTACTTTCAGCTGACCACGATGATTCTCAGTTATGATAAAGTAGGAAACGGACAACCCCAAACCGGTGCCGACGCCAACCGGCTTGGTGGTAAAAAAAGGTTCGAAAATCCGTTTGCTGACCGCTTCATCCATACCGGGACCGTTGTCCTCGATTTCGATGACTGCCAGCTCGGTTTCCGTTCGAACTTTTAAAATAAAGTGAGGCGGTTGCTGCCGGTCCTCTTTCTCCGCCATGGCGTGGGCACCATTTTTCAACAGATTCAGGAAAACCTGCTGAATTTTACTCCCGTCACACACCACAGCAGGCATGTCCGGGGCATATTCCCGCACAATGATGATCCTTTTAAAATCATACTGCTTCTTCAAGTCATAATCATTACTCACCAGTTCCAGGGTCTTTTCGAGCAGGTCGGCCAGGTCATGTGGCAGAAAACGGGCCTCACTTTTGCGACTGAAAGAGAGCATGTTATCCACAATTTCAGCGGCCCGGCGACCGTCATGCATAACTGATTCAAATTTCTGAGGCAGACCACGTTTGGCCATGTAGGCATTGATCGCCTCAAACTCCAGGCCCGCCTCTTCCGCCGCTCGCCGGTTGGCGGGCAGATCATCCGTTAGCCGGCTGCTGATCAACTGAACATTTTGAAGAATGCCTGCCAGGGGGTTGTTGATTTCGTGCGCCATCCCGGCAGCCAAACCGCCCACCGAAAGCATTTTCTCGGCCTGGATCATCATTTCACGCGCTTTGATGAGCTCTGCGGTGCGCTCTTTGACCCTGTCCTCCAGGTTGTCCCGATGCCGGGCAAGGGCCATTTCAGCCTGCTGCCGATCATTAATTTCGGCCTTTAATTGGGTGTTGGCCTGTTCGGCGCTCTCCTGGGACAGCTCCATTTTCCGAATGTGCTGCTGGATGCTGTCAGCCATGTCGTTAAACGCCTGGATCAACTGCCCCATCTCATCGCTGGACTTGCTTTCCAATCGATGACTCCGGTCACCCTTCCTGAAATGCTGGATCCCATTCACCAGATAGGTAATCCGACCGGTGAGGACCGCCGCCATCCAGATGGCGATAACGATGACAATACAGATCATCCCCACGGTATAGAACGTCAAGTCACGCGCGGTCCCCTTCAAGGCGGTACTCATGAGGGCCTGATTTCTCCGATTCTGGTCCTCAAGATCACCACTGTATTTTTTCTCGATAGCCTCGATGTCTTTGGCGGTCTGGACGGCCGGGCGGTGGAACTCGTGGACATTGGCGCCGATGGTCACATATCCGAACCCCCTGGGATGGTTCCCGTAGCGACCCGTAAAATAGGGAATTGACGCGGCAGTGGTGAGCTTCCACAACCCACTCCAGAAAATCAGAAAAGAGCCCGACCCTCCGTTTTGGGTAAGATTGTGCCAGCCGGCACATTGGGGGGCAAAGTTGAGATAGCGGCAATCAAGGGCGACCAGGCCGGCCCGGGTCAACTCCCCCGCCGGCTTTTTCTGCAGGGATTGTTCCTTGTAGACAGGGGCGGCCTTCTCAAATTCCGACATGGAATAACCAAGGCTCGCGTATAGCGCGTACATCTCCTCGTCGAGCCAGGAAACCCTCCGCTCTCCGGTTTCCGGATCATACCCCGGAATGAAATAATCCCGGGGGTGCGAAATATTGCGGCCTTCATAGTCCCAGATAAAAGCGTAGTTCCCCGAACTTGCATCGGAGATGGGTGAATAGCGCTCTTCGGTGGGTACGATATGGTCGCTGAATTCCATGATGTGCGTGTGATCCAGGGCCAGGGTGACATACCCTTTAATTTTACCATCCGCCACCACCGGGGTGCTCCAGCGGACCAGCCCCTGGAAGCGTTTGCCCACCGGGTTTTCTTTACCGGCGTACCCTGATTCCTCCGGGGCAAACGGAATACCCATTTTTGCGGACCGGACCTTATTGTACGTTCCGATCATGTGCCCTTTGACATATGCCCCGATTACTTCCGAAACGTATATCTCTCCAATGGCCAATTTCTGAATATCATCAAAATAGGTTTCCGCCCGGCACCAGGTATTCTCAGGCCTGGATATATCCGCCAATGTCTTTGACACGACTCCGGAAGTCGTCACTTTGATCTGCTCAATACCCTGCAGGTCCACGAAGGTCATTTCAAAATAAAGCGGCTTGTTCTGGGGATAACCGGTCTGCTCGGGGGGGCGGGAGTGAAAGTCCCGGCTGTTGTCTTTGTTCCGGGAGGTGACAATCTCATCCGGGGTTGTAGGCTTTTCAAGGGGCACCCAGACCTTACCAGCCTTGTCCAGAATCCAATCGCCGTGGTTGATTACCGGTCGCAGCCGGGCCGACAGAAACCGCCGGTACAGTGCTGCATCCGGGTCAAGCTGGGCGGCCAGTTCTATATCCCGATCTCGGCCGTGTAGAAAATCAGCAACAGATCGGGCGGTATCCGTTGTCAGGCGCTCGATGGCTTCACGTGATTTAACATCCAGCGCCCGGATTGAGTTTTCCGTGGCCAAATCAGCCACACCATTGACGACGCTGTGTGTATTGGCCACCATCTTACTGGCTTCATCTTCAACGGTTACCCCGAGACTGAAAATCTCATTCCAGGCAAACCAGGCCAGCACAATCAAGGGCAACACCTTGATAAGTACAAATATTCCAATCAGCTTGTCTCTGATACCCGGTGAATAGGTTTTCATAGATCCTTTAGGGCGTTCGCCCCTGCGATCAGGTTTATTTCGGGATGATACCGACCAGGATTATGCCCGGCTGGACTTGCGCCGCAACAAACCGCTGCGCCTGTCCTGGGCCACACGTCGGTCCGGGGCCATTATTGTGGTAAGCTTTACCCTGCGATCTTTCCCACAACGCCTTTCGCGGCCGGTTCTTCTCTCAAGTCTCATCTGTTGCCCTCGCCTCTTTGGTCGCTTGCCAACCGACTGGTCCAATGCCGGTTAACAGTCGGATTGTTGTGTTTGGAATCTTTTTAATATAACATAAGTCACAGCATCTAAAAACCAAAAATCAGGAAATCTCAGGAGCTCCCATGTATGATTTTATACTGACACCCGCCGAACAGGCCGTCAAGCAGGCGGCCCGAGATTTTGTAAATACCCGGGTAAGCAGTGACTTTCTAAGAAAAATGGACCGGGACGAAATCGTATACCCCCGTGAATTTGTGGAAAAGGTAGCTCAAAGTAATTTACAGGGAATCCGTTTCCCGGAAAAATACGGCGGCCGTAACTTAAGCTGGGTAGCCGACGTGGCCGCCACAGAGGAAATCGGCTGCCTGGGTATGGCGCTGGGCTGTGCTTTTGTCATGCCGTCAATTGTCGGGGAAGCACTCAACCAGTTCGGCAGTGAGTTGCTGAAAGAAAAATATCTTAAACCCTATCTGGAAGGCAAGCTGGTGGCTGCCGAAGCACTGACTGAACCCAGGGGCGGGTCCGACTTTTTTGGTGCCACAACCCGGGCCGATCTGGACGGGGACCACTTTATCGTCAACGGGCAGAAGCGCTTTGTGGTGGGAGCCGAAGGCGCCGATTTCTTCATCGTCTACTGCCGCACCAACTTCGAACCCAACGCCCCCAAATACGGAAAGCTGAGCCTGCTTTTAATTGAAAAGGGCCCCGGGGTTGAAACCGAATATCTATACGGTCTCATGGGCTGCCGGGGCGGTGGTACCGGGCGCCTGGTCTTCAGGGATGTGAAGGTCCCCAGAGAAAACCTGGTGGGCGAACTTCACGGCGGCGCCTTGTGTTTCAACCAGATGATGATCCCCGAAAGACTCACCTCCGCGGCCGGCTGCCTGGGTGTCTGGGGCGCCCTTGACCTGGCCGTTCGCTATTCCGACAAAAGAAGGGCTTTTGGTAAAAAAATAAGGGGATTTCAAGCTGTGAACACCCTGGTGGCCGACGCCGTCACAGAACTGGATGCCGCCCGCGCCTTAACCTATATGGCCGCCCGGGCCGTGGATGCCAACTATCCCCAGGCAAGGCGTCTGGTAAGCGAAGCGAAGCGCTTTGCAACGGAAGCTGCCTGGAAAATTGTCAACAACGCCATGCAGATCATGGGCGGAATCGGGTACACGGATGTGTATCCCATAGAGCGGGCCTTAAGAGACATCCGGCTCTCCATGATCTGGACCGGCACCAGCCAGATCATGAACCTCCTGATTCAGCATGAATACTATCAGCAGGTTCTGGATCCAGGCTATAACCGCCGCAAGATGGAAAAAGATGCCATGCACCCGGAAGAGAGTGAGCGCTGTTTCACTGATGAAGACATGTGGGCCGTCCACGATTCCCAAACCGGAGATCACACCTGATCCGCGCTGTCTTTACACACGCCACCTCGTTTTCTATACTTCCGGAGTAAAAACAATGGCAATTGGTATGCAAAGAATCCTCTGTTCCACAGACCTTTCCGACTACGCCGCTCCGGCGCTCGCCTGCGGGGCCGAACTGGCCCGGCATTTCGGTGCGCAACTGATCGTTTTTTACACAATCGCCTCGGACGACAACCGCCTTTACGGACCCGATGTGCTTGACCGCACAGGCAAACTTGAAGAGCAAGCCGCCCGACCCATGCTAAAATTTCCGCCTGCATGGCACCCTACGAGATTGACTGGAAGTCGGTTGTGGTCGGCTGTAATTTTCCGAAGACATCATTTCCGCCTCTGGATATGGCGGTGAAACTTGGCGAGATATATCAAAGTACCGGAAATCCATTGATGGTATGACTCAAAGAAACCTTCATAAAACCGGAATTGTGCGCAGTATACCGGCAAGAAATTCTGTAAAGGTTCCCCCTACGGGGCCTGGTACTGGCATCAGTTGGAAGAACACGACAAAATACGAAAAAAAGTCTACTGTCCAGAATGCCTGCGCCTGGCTAAGGACATGCACGCGTGCATGGTTGAAATAGTGGCACACCTCAAGGCTGAAAAGGCAAAACGCGAAGCATCGTGAATACTCTCCTGGCATGGATGGCAATTGTTGAAGTTTTAGCGCTGACGTTGGCCCTTTTCGCGGTTTTCAGGCACTGGGAGAATACGCTGGCGGAAGCCGCTGCTTACGCAATTGTCACCGCCATGATGATTTTCTCCTTCCTGTTTCAATCTGGTTTTATGCCGGGGTTAAAATACCCGGCCCTGGTAGCCGAGGGCATGGTCATTGCGAGTGGCGTCCGGACAATCATCCGGCGACGCGGAGACCTGGCCGACGATTTCGGACAGTTTTGGGTTTTTTTCAGATCCCATCGTATAGCCTGTACAGTTGTGCTCGTTGTGCTGTGTTACCTGGCTGCTCAGGCAATCGGCGTATCACCCGCCGCGTATCACTGGAATCGCTTGACGCCAGTTCTCTATTGCCAGTTGAATCACGGCTTTCCGCTGGGCGCGCCGACCGCCGAACGGCTGCTGCCGCTTTTTCCATTGAATGCCGGCATCCTTACCCAGCTTGTGCTCAGGTTCAACACGGATATGGGCATTGGCCTTTTTGGTCTCATGGCCTATCTTTCAATCGGGTTCTCTACCTATGCCCTCTCACGCCGCTATGCCTGGCCACCCACGGCGTTTACGGCCGTTATGATCGTGCTGAGTATGCCCAGGTTCATTTTCCAGGCAACCTCACCCGGTGGTGAAATTATCCCGGCCGCCAGCGCGCTCTTTTGTGTGCTGGCCCTGTACAGGCTAATCGAAGCACCTAATATCCGGGACCTTTTCGTACTGGCTGCGGGTATCTTTTTTACCCAGACCGAGGATGCGACCTGCCTGGTGCTGCCTTCAATATTCACTGTCCTGGCCGGTATTATGCTTTTCAGAAGACACGGTGCCCGGGTGTGGTGGCAAATCATCCAAGCGGATAAACTGACAGCGGTCCTAATGGTTGTCCCCGCAATGGTATTTTCACAGGCATGGCTTTTCGCCCACAACATTTTCAAAGGGAAAAGCTGGGTGGGCGCCCCGGATTTCGCCCTGTTTGCCTACAATCAAGACGGCATCCAGGGTGCTTTTGCGAACCTTTTTCGTTATCTTTTCCAGAGCATGGACCCCACCCTGCCGGTCGACAGTCTCTGGCATTTTTTCAGCGGCAGCCCTTTTACACAAAAGTTACTGCAACTCTATGCGGCTGTCATTACACCACTGTTTGGGGACCTGGGGACCAATGCACCCTTTACCCTTTCGGCCATCCCCGACGAAATGTTTGCCTGGTTTGGTCCGGCCGGCTTCCTGCTGGTACTGCCGGCCGTGGGCTATGCCCTGATTCGGGGCCCCCGGCGACTCAAGGCCACCGCCATCGCCTTTGTAATCTACCTGTACACGCTCTGCCTGATCGTGGCCTGGAGCCCGGCGAATGTCAGATATTTTACTGTATTCTTTGCCTGCACCGGCTTTTTTACGGCCTTTTTCCTGCCGCCCTGGCGCCTGCTGACAACCCTTGGCAAAAATGTCATTCAAATGGCTGCCATCCTGCTGCTGATCTATGCGGTGACGGTTAATTCCCACCGACCACCGATCGGCCTCCAGGAGGTATTGCTGGGGTTTTGAATTGCTGGAACCATCATAGAAGATGTCCGGGTTCCAGCTCTTTAGGAGAATTAAGAGCAACCTTGTATAAGTTTTGACCTGGACTGTACGTTCGGTCTCACAATTTGTGTTTCAGGAATCTGACAGCCCCAGAAAGGTAGAACGGATGCGCTTGAGGTGTTTAAGCAGGTGCTCTTTTCTTTCCAGGCCCACACTTTCCGGGGTATTCGCCTTCAGCAGGTCAGCAAGAGATAAAAGATCTTCCTTGATAGATAGCACTTCAACATTCCACTCGGTGTTGTGCATTTTCAACAGGTTGAAATACCACAATCGAAACGTCAAAGAATAGAGCCGGTCCGACATCTCCGTCAAAAACGGATTGCCGGCGGCGTCGTAAAAAAGCCGCTTGATGCCCATATCAAGTTCTCCCAAAGCCCGGGGGTCCTTGTGGTCGAACTGGCCTTCACATTCGAGAATCAATTCATCCAGCCGGTTGAAATGAATTCGGGTGAACCGTTCAGCGGCCATGGAACCGATCACCGCCTCCAGTTCCAACCTGGCCTGGAAAACATTGGTGATGGTATTAAGTTCCAGTTCCACGACCTGTATCCCGGTGCGGGGCAGGATTTTTACGAGGTGCTCCCATTCAAGCCGAAACAAGACGGTTCGCAACGGCGTCCGGCTAACCCCGAACTCCTTGGCCAGCGCCTGCTCTTTGAGCAGCTGCCCGGGTTCATACGCCAGATAGACGATGCGGTCACGCAGTTTGTGGTATATATCGCGATTCATGGAAGGTGATATCGCCTGTTCGCCTGAGATTGTTAGTGTCCGTCCATGATTGTAAATGCTGGACAGGTACTATCTATATTATTGGTATACCTTAATAGTATATTAATCTATATATTCTGATTCAATTATTGTCAACTCATTTAAATTATATGTTTTTATGGCTATTAGAAATAATTTGACAATAGTATATTTTTGGTATACCAAAAAAATATCTTAAATTTTTTTCAACTATTCGGGAGCAATCATGGCAAGTAATAATCGGACACACGGCCTCTGGGCGGATACGGCTATCGCCAAACCGCAATTGACATCCATCCAGGGTGACCTGCGAACAGACGTGGCCATCATCGGCGGTGGCTACACCGGCCTTTCAGCAGCGCTCCACCTTTCCAAAGCAGGCAGGAAGTGTGTTGTGCTTGAAGCCGAAGATATCGGGTACGGGGGCGCCGGCCGCAATGTCGGCCTTGTCAATGCAGGCCTGTGGCTGATGCCCGAGGAACTGCTGAAACTGGCCGGCCCGGAATACGGTGAGAAGCTCCTGGATGTCCTCGGCGATTCCCCTGACCTTGTGTATCAACTAATTGAAGAGCACCAGATTGAATGTGAAGCACTGCGCAACGGGACCCTGCACTGTGCCGACTCGAAGGCCGGATATAAAGCCCTGCAGCAGCGGGAAGCCCAGTGGCAGCAACGCGGCGCCCCAGTGCGGCTCCTTGAGCAGGATAAGGCCGCCGCCCGGACCGGCAGCCACGCTTTCCTGGGGGCTTTGCTGGATGAGCGGGCCGGTACGATCCAACCCTTGTCGTATGCCTACGGGCTTGCAAATGCCGCCCTGAAAACCGGGGCGCAGCTGTTCAACCACTGCCCGGTAACCCAACATGCAAAGACCAGCAACGGCTATAAACTGACCACCCCACAGGGAACCGTAACGGCAAAAGCCGTCATTGTAGCGGTACATGCTTACCCTGGCTTTGCATTCCAATCGATTAAAAAATCAATGGTCTGGATGAATTTTTTCCAGTTTGCAACACCCCCCCTTGCAAAAGAGACCTTAAAAACGGTATTACCCGAACACCAAGGCGCCTGGGATACGAACCTGATCCTCTCTTCCTATCGCCTGGATGCCGCCGGGCGGCTCATCGTGGGAAGTGTCGGGACGGTCAATGGTTTTGCCCACGGCCTCCATGAAGCCTGGGTTAAAAGAACCATCGCCAAGACTTTTCCCCAGGTCGGCCTCGTGCCGCTGGAATACGGCTGGCACGGAACGTTTGCCATGAACAGCAACCATATTCCCAGGCTTCACATCCTGGATGACAATATGGTGATGGTGACCAGTTTTAACGGCCGGGGCATCGGGCCGGGAACCGTCTTCGGAAAACTGCTGGCAGGTTATGTAACCGACGGCAATGCCGCGAAGATACCGCTACCGGTCTTAAAACCGAAAACGATGCAGACCCGGCTTTTCTGGGAACTTTTTTATGAAACCGGCGCGCGGTTATATCATTTCATCCAGCGACGAATTTAGAAGTCGCTTCATAATCATCTCTAAGATTAACCCATTGATAGGGTGACCATGAAAACACCAATAGATCCAGACATCGTTAAAAAATTCATTGCTGCCTCAGGTTTGAAATCCGTGGGGTTGGCTTCCATCCGGGAACTGAACCGGCTGGTAGGCAACATCGAAAATGCCAGCGGGGAAAAATTCATCCGCATGGAAATGGGCATCCCGGGTTTCGATCCGCCGGCGATCGCCTTGGAAGGTGAAATAGAAGCACTTAAAAAAGGTGTCGGTTCAAAATACCCGCCTTTTGACGGCATCCCGGCACTAAAAACCGGCATCACAGCTTTTGTAAAAAACTTTCTCAATGTGGATGTCGCCCAGGACGGCTGCTTACCCACAGTCGGATCCATGCAGGGCTGCTACCTGGCCATGATGGCTTGCGGTCGACGCCTGAAAGGCAAAGGCAAGATTCTTTTTATTGACCCCGGATTCCCGGTTAATAAAAAGCAGGCTGAGGTCATCGGGCTTGAATACGAGAGTTTTGATGTCTACGATTTCCGGGGCGATCTATTGGAAGCCAAGCTTGTAGAATACCTCCAAAAAGGTGATATCGCCGCAGTGTTATATTCCAACCCCAATAACCCGTCCTGGATCTGCTTCACGGAAAAAGAGCTGGAAATTATTGGAAGGCTCTGCACGCGTTATAATGTGGTTGCCCTGGAAGACCTGGCCTATTTTGGCATGGATTTCAGAAAGGACTACTCACAGCCGGGCCAACCTCCCTTTATTCCCAGCGTTGCCCGCTACACCGACAACTATATTCTCTTGATATCAAGTTCAAAATCATTCAGCCTGGCCGGTCAGCGTATTGGCATGACGGCCATCTCCACGGCTTTGTTCAACTCGTCGGGAGACGGGTTGAAGCCGTATTTTGGCAGCAATAACTTTGGTTATGCCTACATCTTTGGCGGCATGTACGCCTTGAGTTCCGGGGTGTGCCACAGTTCCCAGTACGGCCTTGCCCGCCTGCTTGAGGCGGTCAACAGCGGGAAGTATAATTTTGTGGAAGCCGTCAAGGAATACGGTGAACGTGCCCGGGTAATGAAAAAGCTATTCACTGACAACGGATTCAAGATTGTCTATGACCTGGATGAAGATGAGCCCCTGGCGGACGGTTTTTATTTCACTGTGGCCTATCCCGGATATAGTGGTGTTGAACTTGTGGAGGAACTGCTTTACTACGGCATCAGCGGCATCTCCCTGGCAACCACCGGCAGCCGGAGGCTCGAAGGCATCCGTGCCTGTGTCTCCCTCACCGGCAAAGAGCGTTTCCCGGAACTTGAGCAGCGGTTGGCACGGTTCAATCGGAACCGTTGAGGCCGGTGGTGTCAGGAATCCTCTGAGTCTTCCGCCTCATCATCCTCGCCTTCAGAAAAAGCGGTTGTCGCCAGCGCAGCGATCTTAACGGCCTGCACTTTTCGATATACGTCTACGTATGTTTTGCTTTGCCCATCTACCATCAGGAGATCATTGCCGATGGATATACCGAAAAGCCGCTCATTCTCTTCCAGGTAAGGCCGGATCAAATCCCAGTCTTCAGGCTGCAGGTCAACAAACTCTGCTCCGTTCAACTGCTCGTCCACCAGCAACCGGTGCGGATCTCTAATATAAATGGCCCCGCCCGAGGCCAGCGAGAAGAGGTTGGCACCAGGATAGGGTGTCGGCAATCCGGTTACAGAACCGTTTTCATCAAAGACCAACCCGTTCAGGATAACAAACCCGCCACCATTCAAGGGATCTCCAGCCATAAATGACTCAGCCAGGTAGTCCAGGCAGGTCCCGTTGATGACGACCCGGGGGTTCCCGGTGCCGTTGATCAGCGGCCGCCCGGCGGCATTGCCCATGATATAGACATCGCCCCCCTTAGCGCCGTACATGAAGGTCTGCCCCACGTCGCCGTGGATAACGAGCTTACCGCGTTTCATAATCTGCCCCAGCTGGTCCTGGGCGTTCCCGTGGATCTGGATTTCCATGCCGTCAATCCCGGAGGCGATGTAATCTCCGGAACTGTCGTAAACATCGATCCGGACATCATCAGATTCTTTGCCGAATCCACAACCGGTAAAGCGTTGGCCCTTATAGCCATAGCAAATGTATTTTTTCCAACCAAGCCGGTAGGCTTTGTTCATCAACCGCGAATCACAGTCGCGTCCTTCGGGTTCAAATTCCCGGGCATTCAGCACCAGGATCTCTTCACCGGCTGCCGGTGCCCGTAGAGAACCGCGGGTTTCAAAATCGATATGCCGATAGCGGCTCGTGCCGGCGCTGTCCAGTCCCAGGGAAGCGGAAAAAATTTCCGTCAAGCTGCTGCGCATCATGTTCAACACCGCGCCGCGCTTTTTAGAACCCGTTGGGAGTATACGGTCATTAAGATAATTTATGAGCGCAATGGCATCGGCTTTTTCTTGATCACTCCTGGCTGCGGCTGCCACCAGTTCCCGGCAGAGATGATACAAATCGGAAAAATCCCAGTCACCCAGGGCACTCGCACAGGTGCGCTTTAATTCGTCAAGCCTTTCTCCGCCGAGGCCTTTGGCCACAGCTGCGGATATCTCAGCTGCCTGTAAAGATATCGACAATTCAGTTACGGCCGTGTAACCGTCCTGCCCGTCCGGAGTACTGACGATGTCACCGAACTTGTTGGCTGTCACAAGCACCTTGCTGCCGTCACCCTTGCCGGCATCTCTCACAGTAAACGAGAAAGCGCCGCCGTCAGTGGAACTCCCCCCCCGGGCATTCCAGTATTTGTCTGCCACGGGGCAAAACCGGCTGTCTTCAGCCGCCAGGTTCTGCAAAGTGGCATCGATGGCCTGTTTCTCTGAGCAGACAAGACCGATTTGAACCTCTTCCCTTTCCATGAGCGCAAACACCTGCGGCCGCAGCATGGCGGTATCGGTGATCCCCAGCAGCTGGAAGAATTTGTTATAGGGGTCATTGCGGGCGATGATGAAAAACCAGGGACCGTCAGGTGACCCCGACATGTGCTGGGACTGCAGGTATCTGTAGACGTGCTGCTTGTCAGGCGGCAGACTGTCGAAATCATATTCCGACGTCGGGGCCAGCGCCTCGATGATATACTCCATGGGGTACTCAAAGGTCCGGTTGTACAAATCCAGCAGCAACACCGAAACCTCTGTATCCGTAAGAAACTGCGGGAAGATATTGTGCTGCTGCAGGTACTCGCTTACCGAGTGATAATTCGCGAAATCACCGTTGTGCACAAGGGCTTCATGCATGCCGGAAAAAGGATGCGCCCCGCCCGGATGCCACAACCTGCCGCGGGTGGGATAGCGCTGATGGGCGATCCAGCCGTGCGCCCGGAAGTCCTCAAGGCAGTAATACTGGGTGGCCTGTTCGGCATAGCCCACTATCTTCAGGATCATGACGTTGCGGCCGTGGGACATGACAAACGCCTTTTTGTCACCCAGGGAGGCATAGTACTTCTGGTTCAGGCGGATGGTATTCTGGAACATAAACTCATCCTCAGCCTTGCGCGCATCAAGTTCTGCCAGCCCCTGCTCCTCGACAAACCGCGCCAGGGCCTCTTTTTGCACCCGTACAAAATAGCGCCGGACATCCGGCGGTTTCACTTCCAGTCCAATGTCCCGGTAGTCATCAATCACCGGGGTCATTTCGGCCTTGTGAACATCCATGACCGGCGTAATGCACGCCGCTTCCACGTCCGGCCTCGATGCAGGGTCAAGATACGCCACCTGGAGGAGATAGTGATCATCGAGGATTTCCTGGGTAACCCCAAGATCTTCAGCGGATAGCCCGACGGCGGCAATCCCGCCGCCTTTACCATTGCCCCTGTTGTGCATCTGAACAGAGGGCTCATAAATATGACGACCCCGCACCGGTATGGATGAAATAAAACCGGTAACGCCGCAGCCGCCCTCTTCATCACACTTGTTAACCGGCACTTTGATGTGCGGCAGCGCTGCCCTGGAGGCCAGAATTCGATCTATGGTTTCAACGGAATTACGTTTCATTGCCATCTTGATTCCTTCTTTGTTAACCAAGGTGTTAGCTTTTAGCCATTAGGTTTTAGAGAAAACGGATAAAATACAGGATATTGCCTAACTGCTAAGAGCCAATAGCTCCATCCTGAAATCCTGGATTTATGGATGGGCACTAAATGGTCATTTTATACTCTGGCGCCGGCTGATACTTAGCCCGTTCCTCTTTTTCCAGGTAGTCCAGGTGTACCAGCAGGTCACTGCGGCCCCTCAGCTCCCGGATGCTGCGCATGCCGAAACCTCTCAGGATATCGCACCACTGCTTGCGCCAGGCCATGTACATGTTCACGATCCGCTGCTGGACATACTCCTCGGTAATCATGTAGCCCAGTTCTGGATCGGTGGAGGCTATCCCCCGGGCACAGCCCCGGCCGCTTTCACAATTGCCGCAGCGCACACACTCAACCGCCACGATTTCAGCAGTCCCGATGACCACCCCGTCCGCGCCGAGCGCAATCGCTTTGGCCACGTCCATGGCATTGCGAATGCCCCCGCTGGCAATCAGGCACATCTTGTCACGGGCATCTTCTTCCACCAGGAACTTATGCACCTTGGGGATCGCGTACTCGATGGGCATGGCGATATTTTTCTTGGCGATGTCCGGAGCCGCCCCCGTGCCACCGTAGCTGCCATCGATATGAATAATATGGGCCCCGGCGTAATAGGCGCCCACGGCAACCATATCCACATCTGTAGGGGTGGACACCTTAACCGAACAGAGGACCTGGTTGTTGATCTCTTTCATCCAGTCGACATGTTTTTTGTGGTCTTCCACCGAGTAGACACTGTGGAACGGAAACGGTGAAAACAGGGAACTGCCCACCACGGTCTCACGCATGGCGGCCACGGCCTCGGTCACCTTTTCTCCAAGCAGGTGGCCGCCCAGGCCGGGTTTCGCGCCCTGGGCGTATTTAAATTCCATTATCGGACACTGCTGGATGGTTTCTTCGCGGACACCGAATAGTCCGGTGGCTACCTGGGTAATGACGTGCTCCTTGTAAGGCAGCAGTTCAGGGGGATAGCCCCCCTCTCCGGTACAGGTCATGGTGTTGAGCTGCTGGGCGGCCCGGGCCCGGCCGACCATGACCGGCAGTGCTGTAGATCCGTAGGACATACCGCCGCCATAACACGGAATGGATATGGCTTTCTTCGGGCGCCCGTCGCCGGTTTTGTTCAGCTCAATCCCGGTATCGATTTCAGAATCGGGGACATCCAGGTATTGATCGGATGACGAGTGCACGAAACGAATTTTGTCAAATCCGCCCCTGGAGTTTCCCAGGTTGTACTCCAGGTTCACCTTGGGCAATTCACCGGTTTCGGCCATCTCAAAATGGGCCAGCAGCATTTCAGGTGTCCAGCGATAGTCCCCCAGGGTTTCAAGCAGGGGGTTCAGTCGCATGGTCAATGCTTTTTCCGGGCACCGGTCGATGCAATAATAGTCGTTCTGCTTGCAGTCCGGCCCGATACACTTGTGGTCAATGGGCCTAAATGTTTTCGAATAGGCCTCAAACCGCTGGTGAACCCCATGGGAGCACAATTCGGCGCACAGCCCGCAGGATGTGCAGCGCGAGTTTCTTTTTATGGTATATTTCCCAATGGTATTGCGAAACCTTGAGGGTGTCTGCTCGGTTTCGGGCAGTTTGGATTTATCGCTTTGGTTACTCATAAAATATCCTGTTGGAAAAAAGGTTTTTTTAAGTGGCTAAAGTTAAGGTATTCTACTGATTTAATAAAAACAGCGGAGCATAGCGACTCCTTAACTTTAGATCACTTTAGGCTCTTTAGATCACTCCAAACTTATCAGTTTCGACCGCCGGTGTCATAATTCCTGCGGGACTTTTCTTTCCCCGAATATCGGGCCAAAGTTTTCTCTTTCCAGGTCCTCGAACCACATGGAGCGGCCCACTTCACCGCGCAGCCGGCGGGCTTCGCGCAACCCCATGGCTCCCAGCATTTCAAGCATCTGGTTGCGCCAGGCGCCCATCAGGTTCACGATCCGGTCACGGCCATATTCAGGGGAAATCGCTTCCAGCGTCGCCGGACAGGAGAGGCCGTCTTTGCACCGGCCGCACATGCGGCACTCCATGGCAATTAACAGCGGATTGTCGATGGCCACACCATCCGCGCCGCAGATAATGGCCTTGTTGACGTGCTCGGCCATGGCAATCCCCCCGGAAAAGATCAGGTTGAGCTCCTGCCGACGGGAGATATCAACCAGGGCCAGGTGCACTTCCCTGATCATCTCTTTTAGAAAACGGGGTGTTTCTGCGTCGATTTCCCGCCCATTGTCATCCCCATAAAAGTGCAGGGTGTCGACCCGGCTCGCGGCAAGTTCCACGGCGAGGGCAGCCGCGGAGTTGTCCAGCGGAAGACCAACTGCAATAAAGAGCTCCGGATTGATACTGCGCAGCTTTTCAAATTCTGATATGATCCCGGGTTCATAGGCGATCTCAACCATTTTACAGGCCTTCAGAAACGTATCGTGCTCCGGGTAGTTCGCCCGGGTTACCCGGGGGATGATATTTACGCTGTAGGGGTCCAGATCCGCTTTAAGATCCTCCACCTTTACCAGCATCATGGTCCCGATGGTGCTGGCCGCAGCGGCCATTGCCACCAGGATTTGGCGCCCCGGAGCCCCGAAAGAAGGCTGCTGGAACAATATGGGAATCGGTATTTCAAATATGGGGCCGACATCCACGGCGAGTGACATATCACTGTTAAACCGCAGCCGGGCCGGTCTCCGGGAAAGCTCGATACAGGTGTTGATATATTCCCGGCCGTGAATCCCGTCCCGGGTGGGCCTTACGATTTCCGACATGTCCGTCCACATGGAGTCGAACCCTTTGCCCACGAATGGTCCCCGGTAGCCGGCCCCGGAAACCGGGATGCTCCCGGTATGGGCCTGGTACCAGGTCCGATGGAGAATGTCCGGGGTCCAGTATTCGTCACCCAGGATGCGGTATTCAGGATTGATGACCCGTGAAAAAATCCCCTTGGTACACTCCTGGACACAGCGAAAACAGCTGTTACAGGTATAGAGGTATTGCGGTTCGTCCATGGTGGTCATGTGGAGGTAATTGTCTTTGAATATCCCGTAGACACATTTCTTCTTCACACACTGGCGGCAGCTGCCGGCACAGTTTTCCCAGAACTCCACGGTGGAATACTTCCCTACCGGGTGGTGCCTGGGCGGTACGTTTTTAACATCAATATGGTATTTTTCAGGCATATCGCTTAGCTCTTTGTGATTTTAGAACCAAAATACATTTTTTGAGATAGGTTCCAGTTTGAAAAAATTCGCGACCGTCAGCGGGCAAATCAAAGCACCCCGGACAGCGGCAATTGTGTATTGCCTAGGCCGGACGCGGCGCCAGACCCGCTTTGTTCACGATCTCGGCCACCTTCTCTTCCCACTCGATGGCCATGACATGCACACCGCTGACCCCTTCCATATCGCGTACCTGCGCGATGGTTTCCAGGCAGATGGCCAGCCCTTCATCGATGGCCTGTTCTTTGGGGACGCCTTCCATCCGTTTTATGACCTCATCCGGTATGTCCATGCCGGCCACCTTGTTTTTCATATAGCGGGCCATACCAGCCGATTTCAAAGGCGTCACGCCTGCCAGGATATACACTTTTTCAGTCAGCCCCTCTTCCCGCGCCAGACGAATCCACTCTCTGAATCTGTCCAGATTGTAGACGCACTGGGTCTGGATGAAATCCACACCCGCATCGATCTTTTTGGCCAGGCGGATCACCCGGTATTCAAATGGATCGGCAAAGGGATTTGCGGCCGCCCCGATAAACATGCGCGGCGGGGTATCCAGTTCAAACCCGCTCATGTCCCGGCCCTCGTCGCGCATGGTCTTGACCATGCGCACCAGGTTCATGGAATCGATATCAAAAACATTCAAGGCATCCGGCTGACTCCCGAAAAT
Organism: uncultured Desulfobacterales bacterium; assembly: GCA_964636125.1. Taxonomy (GTDB): domain Bacteria; phylum Desulfobacterota; class Desulfobacteria; order Desulfobacterales; family CAJINA01; genus CAJINA01. Next base: position 57,101 of record CAZWPX010000002.1, read on the forward strand.
CTGGTGATCACCGGACAGGCAGAGTATGTTGCGAATACCCAGGGAATAAGCGCCCAGCAGGTCAGACTGCAGGGCAATCCGGTTGCGATCGCGAACCACCATCTGCATGACCGGTTCCAGCCCCTGGTTTAAAATATGGACGGATGCGGCAATGCTTGACATCCTGACAATGGCGGTCTGGTTATCTGTCACATTCACCGCGTCGACAACGCCCTTGAGCAGCTGGGTTTTCTTATCCACAACGGCTTTATTGGCGCCGCGCGGGGGACCGCACTCGCCGGTTACAGCAAAAATACCTTTCGCGAGAATTTTCTGTAAGTTGCTTATGGGTTCAACACTCATATGATATGATCCTCCCTGACCAGTTTGCGTGGGCCTCCGGAAGTGTCGGTCAGCCAGTTTTTAGGGGGTATGTAGACGCGCAGATTGTCAAGCTGCCCCAGGGATGTAAGCCTTTCGATGATCAACTGCCAGGCACAGTCAATTTCCGGATGGATCTCACACTTGCCGTTCTGGGACCCGCCGCAGGGTCCATTCAGCAGCCGCTTCGAACAACGCGTCACCGGACAGATCGCACCAAAAATGGCCAGTTCGCAATGCCCGCACCCCGAACACTCTTCGGTAAAAACACCGTGTTTTTCCTGGATACCGAGAAAGGTAGTATTCAGGCCGGGTAGTACCGGTGCTTTCATAAAGCGCTTGGCCATGGCCTGTACCCCGGCACCGCAGGCCAGGGACAGGACCGCATCCGCGCCCGTAACACTCTGCGCGGCTTCCTGGATAAACTCATTTTCACACTGGCGCTCAACGGTCAGCTCTTCAATTTCAATGGCCTGGCCGTCCTTTTTAAAGGCCAGACGCAAAGAGGACGCGAGTACCGCGACCTCATCTTCACCGCCCGCGAAACAGGTCTTCACACAGGTTCCGCAACCGAGAATCAGCAGCTTTTTATAGGCCGCCACACTCTCTTTAATTTCTTTGAAAGGTTTTTGTTCACCTACTATCATTTAAGTCTCCCAACCTGGCTACGCCAGAAACACGATGGATAAACAGCCCTATCTTTCTAGTGAATCAATCTTACCCGAAAAGAGGCCCTTTCGCTGCAAGCCCGGTCACAGTTTTAGTCAAAATACTTTCAAGCGTGTCTGTATCACCGGGCCGCGTGTTAAATATTGAAAGCCTGTCACTCTCCAGGCCGATGTCCTGCAGGATCGTTTTCACCCGGTTCACCCGCCTGGCCGCCCGAATGCTGCCTTCAACGTAACGGCAGGCCTCTTCCGGGCAAACCAGCACCACGACACCATCAGCACCCGATTCAAATGCCTTCAGGATAAAGAGGTCTTTAACCATGCTTGAGCAGGCCATTTTTACATACTTGATGTGAGCCGACTCTTTATTGGAAAAAGGGAGCACCGTTTTTTCATTAAAAGCATTAATGCAATAAAAAACTGTAATTTCAGGCTTATAAATATCGTTCATATCCGAATCACCTGGGGCTATGGGGTTAATCTGTTCCACAAAAAAAAACGTCGTTACCCCTCCACGGAGGTGTATCGACGTCTTTGTCTCTTCAGTTTCAATCCAGACACCATTGTATGAATTGAAGCGGAATTATAAAACACAACTCGGTATGTTAGTCAATGATTTTCAAACAACCTGGCTGAATTCCCTCCAGGCCCGGCTGTGTTACTCTCTGCCCGGCCCGGAGAAAGCCAGCCCGGCCCTACATATTCTTAACCATCGCCTGGGCGAATTCAGAACATTTTACTTCCACTGCTCCGGCCATCTGGCGGGCCAGATCATAGGTGACGGTCTTCTGATCGATTGTTTTCAGCAGGCTGTCGCGCAGGCACTCGGCCGCCTCCTTCCAGCCCATGTGGTCCAGCATCATCGCGCCCGACAGGATCAGAGAGCCCGGATTCACCTTGTCAAGGTCCGCGTATTTGGGCGCGGTCCCGTGGGTGGCCTCGAACAGTGCATAGCCGGCCCCGATGTTCGCTCCGGGCGCCATACCCAGACCGCCCACCATGGCCGCCAGGGCATCGGACATGTAGTCGCCGTTGAGGTTCGGCATGGCCAGGACCTCATATTCAGCCGGGCGCAGGAGAATCTGCTGAAACATGGCATCGGCAATTCTATCTTTGATGAGCAGCCGGCCGGCCGGTATCTCGCCATCAAACTCTTCCCAGAGCTTATCCTCGGTGATGATCTTGTCACCATACTCTTCGGCCAGCTCATATCCCCATTTTCGGAATGCGCCTTCGGTGAACTTCATGATGTTGCCCTTGTGGACAATGGTCACGCTCGATTTCCCGTGCTCCAGAGCATAGTCAATGGCCATCTTGACCAGGCGGCGCGTACCTGTGCGGCTGATGGGTTTGAGCCCGATGCCGGAATCGGGCCGGATATCACGCCCCTCTTCAGCCGCAACCAGGTCTATAAGTTTTTGGGCAGCCGCTGAGCCGGCTTCCCATTCCAATCCCGCGTATACATCTTCAGTGTTCTCCCGGAAAACAATCATATCCACATCCATTGGCCGCACAACCGGACTGGGAATCCCGTCTATGTATTTAACCGGGCGCACGCAGGCAAACAGATCGAGTTCCTGCCGCAGACCGACATTGATACTCCTGATCCCTTTGCCGACCGGGGTTGTCAGCGGTCCCTTGATAGCCACCTTGTAAGTTTTAATCTGCTCAAGGGTTTCATCCGGCAGCCACTGTCCGCTGCTGTTGAAGGACTTTTCACCCGCGAGAATTTCAAGCCATTCAATCCGGCGGTCTCCGCCATATGCTGCGGCCACAGCCGCGTCGATGGCTATGCGGGTCGCTCTCCAGATATCAGGTCCGGTGCCGTCCCCTTCAATAAAAGGAATCACCGGATTATCCGGAACGACGGGATTGCCCTGCGCATCAATCGTAATCTTCTCACCGTTGACTGGCATAATTACCTCATGAAAGTTTTAATTGTTATCGAAATACAAACCCCTTCTGCAAAGGATCATCCGGATCGATCCAAAATTCGTTCCGGCCCGTAAGCCAGGCGTGGCCTTCCACTTCGGGAATGATGGCTGCATGGGGTCCAAAGGTTGTTGTCTCCACAACCCGACCCTTGAAACAGGTGCTGAGAATACTTTCAATCTCTATGGACTGGTCGATACCAAGCTCTCCCCGGGCATGGTGCAGCGCCAGCCGTCCGCTGACCCCGGTTCCGGTGGGGCAACGGTCCACTTCACCTTCCGCAAATATACAAACATTACTGCTGTGGGCATCCGCGGTATGGGGGGGGCCCACAAAGATGGTACCGTACAAAAAACTGAGATCTTTCTCAAATGGATGGTGAATCTCTCGGCTGGCCATAACAGCATTTTTGATGGCCATCCCCTTTTTAATCAGCGCACTGTAATCTTCGGGCCTGGTGCTCAGGCCGGCATCGGCCGCATCCACGTAAGCATAGAAAGCCCCGCCAAACGCGATATCGTAGCGGATATACCCCAGGCCCGGGACATCAACACTCGCGTCCAAGGCCAGGACAAAGGACGGAACATTATGAAAATAGACGCTTGCCACCTTCTGGTCAACTATTTTAGCATAAGCGGTAACCAGACCGGCCGGGGAATCTATCCTCACAGTGGTCACTGGTTCCTGCCGTGCCACCATCCCGGTTTCCACGGCGACAGTGGTCATGGCAATGATGCCGTGCCCGCACATGCTGCTATATCCCTCGTTATGCAGGAAGAGTACCCCGAAATCCGCTTCCGGGGATACCGGCGGCGTCACAATGCATCCGTACATATCGGCATGCCCCCGGGGCTCCCACATAAGGGCCGTACGCAGATAATCAAAATGATCGCGCATATATCGGCGCCGGGCCAGGATGGTGTCGCCTTCCAGATCGGGCAGGCCCCCAGTGATCACCCGAAAGGGCTCGCCTTCGGTGTGGGCGTCCAGGGTGGTAATTTTCTGCCAATGGGCAGGGGGTTGATACGTTTTCATCTTGTCTAACACGAGGAACGCCTCCTTTTTGGGCTACTAGACTGTAGGCTGTAAGCTTCTGGGAAGACCCTCAAATCAGGCCAAATCGGTGGTAGGCCGATCTGGTTTTCCTTCAGTCTAAACGCCTTCGGCCTAAACACCTGAATCCTGGCCTTCGGCCTGGATTCATCATCCCAGATCAATGATCTGGCCAAGATTATGAGTTTCGGCCCCAGCCAGGACGGCGGCCGAGGCGGCAGCATCCTGGGCCGCCACACCTACTGATTTAAAGAAGGTGATTTCTTCCTCATTCTGCCGGCCCGGCCAGGTACCATTGACGATTTCACCGATTTCCGCATCGATTGAAGCCCCGGCCTTGATAATATCCCCGGCCTCTGCCAGGCAGGCCTCGCGGGAATCGACGACTACCCGGGCCCGATTAACCGTCACGGCATCAATCTCCTGCATATCCGGAGTAAAGGAGCCCACGCCGGTGACATGTGTTCCGGGCTTGAGCAGGTTTCCGTCAAACAGGGGTATCGTGGCCGTCGTGGCAGCCATGATAAGGTCGGCGGCCGCAACGGCCTCGGACGAATCAGCGCCCAGCTTTACTACCGGTACCTGCTTCCAGGTGGCAACCTCAGCCGCCAGACGCTCAGCAGCAGCCGGAACCGGGTCGATGATCGCCACTTCTTCCAGCGGCCGCACTTCCAAAGCTGCCAGCAGCTGGGTACGCGCCTGCACCCCCGCTCCGAACAGGACCGCCCGGCGGGCATCTTTGCGGGCCAGCAGATCCGCTGCCAGCCCCCCGGCAGCGCCGGTCCGCAAAGCAGTGAGGCTGTCGCCGTCCATGAAGGCCAGGGGCATCCCTGTTTCCGGGTCCAGCACGAGGACGGTTGCAGCCACGGTGGGGAGACCTTTCTCCGGGTTCCCGCCGTACACCGACACCACCTTCAACACAAATTCGCCAGTCTGCTTCAAATGGGCGGGCATGATCAGCGTTACGCCCTTATCTGTGTGAAACCGGCTGCGCAGCGGAACATTGGCCTGCTGGGCAGAGAACTGGGCAAAGGCTGACCTGACAGCCGCAATGGCATTTTTCATGGGCAGCGCGGCTTTTACATCGGCTGCGGTGAGAATCCTGATTTTCATAATGGTATTGTCCCTTAAAAGAAAGTTCCGGGTTCTGCGTTCCCCGTTCAACGTTAAAAGCTTAAAATCATAGTGGTTCCGGGTTCTGCGTTAACAACCTGGAACCTCTGAACGCTGAACCCTGAACGGTACCTACACATCCAGAATATCCTTCAGTTCAGATCTGATCGCGTTCAGGTGTTTGCCGGTCCATTCTGCGGCCGCCTCACCGTCTCCGGCATCGATGTACGCCCTGATCTTCTCGGCTGTCTCTATGGATATTCGGCGATACCCGACCGACAGCTGCCTGGTCCTGAGCCGCAGATGGTGAGCAACCACCTTGTCAAGAATCAAGCGGGTCAACTCGCACAAGATCTGATTTTCAGAAGCATCCGCCAGGGCCAGGTGAAAATCCATGTCCGCATCCAGGAAACTTTCGTATTCATCTCCGCACTGCCGCATGCTCTGTATGGCCGCCTCCAGGCTGGTAATCTTGGCAGAATCGGCTCTCTCAGCCGCCAAACGGGCAGACCGGCACTCGAGAAGTTCACGCACATCCATGAGATCCAGAATACCCCCAGCTCTAAGGGCCGCATCGAGCTGAGATAGGGAGACATCCACCTCCGGCAGGTCTGCCTTGATATAGGTCCCGCGCCCCTGGGCCACCTCCAGATAGCCCATGACGGCCAGGGCGTTGATCGCTTCGCGCACGGAAGATCGCCCGACTCCCAAAAGTGTAGCCAATTCCCGTTGCGGCGGCAACCTGTCACCAGGGGCCAGTTCTCCGGACTTGATCTGGCTGAGGATCTGTTCCGCCACCATTTCCGGTGCGCTGCTTTTGCGGATGGCTTTAAAGGTCACGGTTTCATCCTGTTGTTTTCTGTGATTTTTAAACTTAGCGGAACACTAGAAGTTGGCATGCTCTGTCCGCCCAATAATCTCATTCTGCAGCTCGGCTGTCAAATCGACAAAATAATCACTGTAGCCCGCCACCCTTACGATCAGGTCCCGGTAATCGTCCGGGGATAGCTGGGCTTTTTTGAGAACATCCGCACTGACCACGTTGAACTGGATATGGTGACCGTCCAGTTTGAAATAGGACCGCACCAGGTGCATCAGTTTGGTAATACCGGTCTCATCTCCCAGGACCTGGGGGATAAATTTCTGGTTCAACAAAGTTCCCCCGGTCCGGATATGGTCAATCTTCGCCGCGGATTTGACCACGGCCGTGGGCCCGTTGCGATCCGCACCCTGGACCGGTGAAATGCCCTCGGACAGGGGAACCCCGGCCCGGCGGCCATCCGGCAGGGCACCGATGACACTCCCGAAGTAAACGTGGCTGGTGGTCGGCAGCAGGTTGATGCGGTGCACCCCGCCCTTGGTGTTGGGCCGCCCGTTGACGGCATGGTAATAGACTTCGAAAATCGACCGCATGATATCGTCCGCGTCATCATCGTCATTGCCGTATTTCGGAGTCTCATGAATCAAGATCCGATGCAGCTGTTCATGGCCGTCAAAATCCCGATCCAATGCCCGCAGCATCTCGTCCATGCCCACGGTCTGTTTATCGAAAACATGGCACTTGATGGCAGCCAGGGCATCGGTGAGGCTGCCCAGTCCAACTCCCTGGATGTAGGATGTATTGTAACGCGCCCCACCGTTGTTGTAATCTTGGCCCTTTTCAATGCAATCATCGATCAGCAATGACAAAAAAGGTACCGGCATATACTTGGCACTAATTCTTTCGATAACATTGTTGCCCCTGATCTTGATATCCACAAAATGGTTCAGTTGGGCGGTGAAGGTATCAAAGAGTTCCGTGTAGGTCTGGAATTCAGTGGCGCGGCCCGTGGCCAGACCGATCTGCCGCCCGGTGCGGGGGTCTTTGCCGTTGTTGAGAGTGATCTCCAGGATCTTGGGCAGGTTGAAATAGCCGGTCAGGATATAGCACTCCCGCCCGAAGGCCCCGGCTTCCACACAGCCGCTGGCACCGCCCTCGCGAGCGTCCTCTATAGTCTTGCCCTGGCGCACCAGTTCCTGGACAATGGCATCGGTATTGAAAATAGAGGGCTGCCCGAACCCGGTCTGCACAATTTTCAGGGCCCGCTTGATGAACCGGTCCGGGTTTTTTTTGCTCAACTGCACCATGGAACTGGGCTGCAGCAGGCGCATCTCCTCGATCACGTCCAGGATCAGATAGGTCAACGGGTTCACCGCATCACGGCCGTCCCGGGTTACCCCACCCAGGTTGATCAGCGCAAAATCCACATAAGTATTGCTCTCTTTGGATGTAATACCGGTCTTGGGCGGCGCGGGATGGTTGTTGAATTTGATCCAGAAAGCGCACAGCAGTTCCCTGGCGCGTGCTTCGGTCAGTGTTCCGGCCGCGATCTCCTTTGTATAAAACGGATAGAGGTGCTGATCCAGCCGCCCCGGGTTAAACGCATCCCAGGGGTTCAGCTCGGTGATCACGCCCACGTGCACAAACCAGTAATACTGCAGGGCCTCCCAGAACGTTTTCGGTGCCTTTTCCGGAACCCGGTTACAAATCCGGGCCATCTCTTCCAGCTCTTTCCGGCGCTCGGCGTCTTTCTCGACATTTGCAAGCGCCGTGCACCGGGTTGCATGCCGCCGAGCAAAGGTAATCAGGGCATCCGCCGCAATGGACATGGCTTGCAGTTGTTCAAGCCTGTCAAGGGCGCGTGTATCCTTTTCATAATCAAGAGCCTTGATCGCGGCATCAATTTGGATTTTAAATTCCTGAAACCCCTGGCGGTAAATCTTGCCCCCCAAAACGGTGTGCCCCGGGGATCGCTGTTCCTGGAACTCTGTGAAAACCCCGGCCTGGTAGGCCGCCTTCCAGGCATCACTCATATGCTCGAAGATCTTCTCCCGGATGGTTTTGCCCTGCCAGAACGGTATGATGCGCTGGTTGTAAATTGCTTTGGTGGCCTCATCCGCCTTAAAGGGAACTTTTTCCCGGGTATCAAACACAGTGAGATCTTCAACGGTGTGCAGACACACTTCGGGATAGGTCGGTGTAGCTTTGGGGGCCGGCCCGCGTTCCCCCACAATCAACTCACCCGCTTCGATATGGATAGCCTTGTTTTCAAGGATATACTTAAAGGCCAGGGCCCTTTGCGCCGGAACGGAGGCTTTCTGGGCCATGCCCTGTTCGTAAAAATCGGTAAGCAGGGCCGCCCTTTCGCCGGAAATCGCGGGTACTGCGGCAAGGCTGACCTTTTTCAACTTTTCGATTCTGTTATTCATGTTTATCCTCCCACATGGACCGTAAATCCATGGTGCGCAATCCGCTCTTTAATGGCATCTATTTTTTCCGCTTCAAGGGACACGGCGCAGTTCATCCGGTGATTCAGGCCAAGGCGGTCATATTTGGCCGCGGCTGTAGGGTGAAACGGCAACAGGTCAAAACGTTCTATATTTCCGGAAGATGCGGCCAGGGCCGTAATCTGGTCGATGTTTTCCGGGTCATCCGTAATCCCGGGAATAACCGGGAAACGCACCTGAACCTTACCGCTCTTGGCTGCGGTTTTGAAATTGGTCAGGATCAGCTCATTGGAGACTCCGGTATATTTTTTGTGGGCAGCAGCATCTGCGAACTTCAGGTCAAAGAGGATGCCATCCACTTTTTCAACGGCTGTGTTAAAGGTCTCTGCCGAGGCGTGCCCACTGGTGTCCAGCACTGTGTGAATCTCGTGTTGCCGGCAGGCATCCAGCAGGGCAAACAAAAAATCCGCCTGCATCAAGGGTTCTCCACCCGAAAAAGTCACCCCGCCGCCGGAATCGTCATAGAAAATGACATCTTTTTCCACTGTTGCCAAGACCTCAGCCACCGTCATTTGTATGCCGAGTGTTTCCGCAGGCTTGACCGAACCGGCTACAGGCTGGCAGATCTGCGGTGCCATCTGGATACCCTCGGGATTGTGGCACCACCAGCAATTCAGGGGGCAGCCTTTGAAGAAAACAGTGGTGCGGATACCCGGACCGTCATGGAGCGCATATTTCTTGATTCTGAAAATGATTCCGCTGTTATTGTTCAACCACACCCTCTGTCGGATATGCCTGGTTTCACCCTCAGGCGTATACGCATGCCAATGCAAATCGTTTCGCGGCAGGATGCCGCTCCCACAAAAACCCTTCTGCATGAACTTTTTTCCAAACGTAACACATCCCGGGTAAATTTCAATAGATTTATCAGGTCTTCAGACCATTGGTCCAATTCCACACCCTATTCAAATGTTTTCTTGTGATTCTGAGACAATTTTGATATGGTTCAGTTCAGTCTTTTTATTTGATATTATTGTATTTTTATAAATACTCCCTGTAATTCAGGCAAATGACTTACCTGCTCATATCTTGTGGCATCTAATTTAAATTACGACTAGCCTCTAAATTCTGCCAGATTGTCAATATATAATTTGATTCCGGCTCGCCCGGGGTAGGAGGAATCCGATGAAAAAAACTTTGGTTTTCCTGTTGGTATTTCTGTTTTCGTTTCCGGTACAGAGCCTCGCCGGTAAGAAGGCGTCCTATCACTTTGTACTGGTTCCCAAGGTGGTGCATCCCTGGTTTGAACTGGTTCATGACGGTGCCGTTCAGGCGGCGCAGATGCTTGCGGAGTGGACCGGTTCTGAGTTCAAGGTCACGTATCGACCGCCCCAGAAGGCTGACGTGGCCGAGCAGAATACCATCTTGAAAGAGGCGATCACCGGCGGCGTGGACGGCATCATGATCGACCTGCTGGATGCAAACGAGAACAGGGCACTGCTGCAACAGGTCCTGGACAGAGGGATTCAGGTGGTGGTGTTCGACTCAATACCACCTGCGGGGATGGAGTTGATCAGCATCGGCAACGATTTCTGTGAGCAGGCCCAGCTGGCTTCGCATCGCCTGGCCAAGATTCTTGGCGGTAAGGGTGAAGTGGCCATTATGCGGGGTGTGCCCACGGCGCCCAACCACATGATCCGGGCCAGGTGTCACGAGGAAACCCTGAAGCTCTATCCGGATATTCGGATAGTGGCACGGCCATACGATCATGATGAGATCAAGATAGCCCGAGAGGAGGCTGCCAGGATCATGCGGGCTTTTCCCAACCTGAAAGGCTGGGTTTCCTGTGATGCCGCCGGCCCCATCGGAGTGGGCTTGGCAACCAAGGATGCAAGAAAAGTGAATCAAGTGGTATCCGTGGGGAGCGACGACTTGCCGCAGATGATCGAACTGATCAAGGAGGGGGTGGCCGACTCCAGCACCTCCACCAAACCGAGAATGCAGGGCTACTGGTCGGTGATCTCCCTATGGCAGGCAACCCTTGGTATCCATATGCCTAAACGCATTGATACCGGAATTGGCATTATCACCAAACGGATAGCCATGGACTACAAGGGATTTTAGAAGCTATCTCAAAAAAGTCTTTTGGCCCAATCTCGGCGTTGGGCGCTCATATCAAATCCTCGAAATACTCAAGTATTAATCCGGGTTGATATTCGCGTCCGCCTTGCCTGTCGGGCGTAGCTCGCAGAGCGAAGACTGGACCTTGAACCAAAATCCGTTCTTTGAGATGGCTTCTAACAAACTGGCGCAGGATTGTTTCTTGATATCTGGAGGAAAACATAAATGCGGCTGACATTGGTTCAGAAACTGCTGGTGATTTTTCTTGGTTTGGTATTGGGAAGTCTCGTCTCTGTCTCGTGGGTCTATTACAACTTTTTCACCAGCCACGTGGAGGATCTTGCCCAAAAACAGCAGGAAACAGCCTTCGAATTGATTTTCGACAGTGTGGGTAGAACCATTGCCGGTACGACTCCCGCCGTTGCCGGCTTCATCAGGGACTCCATAGGGGGCGATATCCACCTTATCAATGTCGCTCCGGAGCAGTATGACTTTCAAGATCTCAGCAACGCGCGGCTCTATCGGGAAATGCCGGCTGTTTTTTCCAGTTACCGGAATCTGGTATCCGCCGTGGACCGGTTTGCGCCGGCGCACGGAATAAACAAGCTGGTTATCTATGACGAGCAGGGTACGGCACGGGTGGTCTACCTGGATAATGGTGAACAAGAGGTGGCGGGTGTCTACTTGGGGAAAGGAGCAAATGCCCGGTTCATTCCCTACAGCACCCAACAGTTGACCGACCTGGGTGATCAGTTAATTCAATTCCTCTCCCCGGAAGAGCTGTGGCGCATGGTGAAACCGTCGCCGCCTGAGGGGGTGAGGACCCAATACGGCAGGGACGTTCCGCAGACAACCGTGGTCGGCATGGGCCAGTTCGGTGGACTGGCTACCACCCGTCTTCTTTTGCCAATAACGCAAAACGGGATTCATGCCGGGCTGGTTGAGATCGATATTGGACTACGCGGGGAGGATATTCGCCGCTTTGCCAGCTACAGCCACACCGACATCAATATCTTCGTCGGGTCCCGCCTGAGTCTCGGCACGCTGAAAGAGTATGACGTTTTCGATGTGAAAGGTGGCTTGACGCCCATTCGGCCTGACTTCACGGATTTTCAGCTACCGGAGATCAACTTTACCGAGATATCCATCGCCGGCAGGGCCTATTCACAGGGCAGTTTGGCCATTGGTGACGGCGATGAAACCCTTACATTCACCGCCAACTATTCCCGGGATGCCATTGCCGAGCAACGGAAGGCGCTGCTGATCTCAATTGGCTCGGTAGTTCTGATTCTGGGGCTGTTTGGGGTTCTGGTAAGTGGGATCATCGGAGCACGGGTGAACCGTTTCCTCCAGCAGATTCTCGGTTATCTCGAACGCCTGGCGCGGGGTGATATCCCCGAGAAGATGGCCGGAGCTAAGAGAGGAGAATTCGGTGCCATCAAGAATAATTTCAATGCCCTGATCAGCAACTATGGTGAGACTGTGCTGATTGCGGAGAAGATCGCCAACGGTGAACTGGATGTGCATCTGGATGAACGCTCGGACAAAGACCTGTTAAGTCGTTCACTGAATACCATGGCGGAGAATCTGCTGCAGGCGCGCAACACGCTGGAGCAGCGCGTCATGGAGCGAACCGCCCAACTGGCAAAGAGCGAAGAGCGGTTTCGTGGGCTGGTTGATGACATTCCCGGCGTGATCTATCGCTGTGCCTTGGACAAGGACTGGACCATGGAGTACATCAGCGAAGAAGTGCGGACGCTGATCGGTTATCCCGCCTCGGACTTCGTCGGCAACCGGGTGCGCAGCTACGCCAGCGTCATCCATGCGGAAGACGTCGAACTGGTGGAGCAGGGGGTTCAGAAGGCCGTGGCGGCCGCCAGACCCTATGTACTCGAGTACCGGGTCGTGGATCTGGGTGATAATATTCACTGGGTCTACGAAAAAGGCCAGGCCAGCTACGACGAGCAGGACAAGCCCCAGTGGCTGGACGGCGCTATCTTTGATATCACCGAGCGCAAACAGGCCGAGCAGGAGCTGAAGGCTTATCAGGAAAACCTGGAAGAGCTTGTGGACAAGCGTACCCGGGAGCTGGAAAAGAGCAACGCCAGACTCCAGCAGGAACAGGCTTTTATGGCCGGCGTGCTGGAAAACATCGAGGATGGGATTGTCGCCTGTGATGAAAAGGGCAAGCTCTCGCTCTTCAACCGCGCTACCCGTGAGTTTCTTGGTATTAAAGAGGAGCATCTGCCGCCGGAACAGTGGGAGGGCCGCTACAGCCTCTATCTTGCCGATGGCAAGACCCCGATGGAGACAGAAGATATCCCGCTCTTCCGGGCATTCAGCGGTGAGGTTGTTCACCGTGATGAGATGGTTGTCATCCCGGAGCGTGGGAAGAAACGCAGCCTGCTCGCCAGCGGGCGTGTCATTACCGGCCCAAAGGGCGCAACAGTGGGCGCCGTGGTCAGCTTGCACGACATTACGTCAAGCAAGGAGGCGGATAGGGAGCGCGCAGCCAATGAGCTACGGATACAGCTGCTTTATGAACTCAATCGAAGTCTTCCCGATATGGATGAGCAGACGCTGTGTGAGCGGGCGTTGGATATCGCTGTGCGGATAACCGACAGTCAGGTGGGGTATCTGCATATGGTCAATGACGACCAGCAAAATCTTAATCTTGCAGCCTGGAACGCAGAGGCCCGGAAACACTGCACGGCGTCTTATGACAACCACTATCCAATCGAGATGGCCGGGGTCTGGGCGGATGCGGTGCGCCTGAAACAGACTGTGGTACACAACGACTACCCTGCAATGAATGAGAAGCGGGGGCTGCCCGAGGGGCACTTTCCCGTACAACGTCATATGAGTACTCCGGCACTCGATGGCGATTATGCGCGTTTGATTATCGGCGTAGGGAACAAAGCGGCACCCTATGACCCGCATGATGTCCTACAGCTTGAATTGATCGCAGGCGATGTATTGAAACTTGTTATGCGCAAACGTGCTGAACAGGCCCTCAAGATCGCAAAGGAGGCGGCGGAACGCGCAAATGCCTCTAAGAGTGTCTTTCTGGCCAATATGTCGCATGAACTGCGCACGCCGTTAAACGCCATTCTCGGCTTCTCTCAGCTGATGCAAAACAATCCAGCCATTCCCGAGTCGGAGCTGGAGCATGTCGATATCATTAGCCGGTCCGGATCCCATTTGCTGGAATTGATCAACGACGTGCTCGACATGTCCAAGATCGAGGCGGGACGACTGCAACTGGAACCTGAGGACTTCGACCTCGGTAAACTGGTGCGGGATGTTACCGACATGATGCGGGTACGGGCCGAGGAAAAGGGGCTGCAACTGATCCTTGACCAGGGTTCGGATTTTCCCCGCTTTACACATGGTGATTCCGCCAGGCTGCGGCAGGTATTCATCAACCTGTTGGGCAATGCAATCAAGTTCACCAATAGTGGCGGTGTCACCCTGCGCCTGGATGCCGAGGGGGACGGTAATGGCGGCCTCATACTGCGTGGCGAGGTTCAGGATACCGGCATCGGTATTAAGCCTGAAGATATCGAACAGATTTTCCTACCCTTTGAACAGTTGGCCGAATCGGTTTCACAAAAGGGGACCGGGCTGGGGTTGGCCATCACCCGCCAGTTCGTGGAGATGATGCAGGGCGATATCGGAGCCGAGAGCACGCCCGGCAAAGGCAGCCGGTTTCATTTCAAAATACCGGTGGAGAAAGCAAAAGGGGAAGTTGCGATCAGGGCCGCTGCCGAGGAGCGCCGGGTGACCGGCCTGGAACCCGGCCAGCGCGAGTATCGCATCCTGGTCGTCGAAGATCAGCCGGAGAGCCAACTGCTGTTGAAACAGCTTCTGGAGCAAATCGGTTTTAGTGTGCAAATCGCTGAAAATGGCAAAAAGGCCATCGAGGCCTTCCAGGACTGGGACCCCCATTTCATCTGGATGGACCGGCGCATGCCGGTAATGGACGGTCTCACCGCCACGCGTGCGATCCGGGAGCTGCCCGGCGGCCAGAATGTGAAGATCGTTGCTTTAACCGCCAGTGTGTTCAAAGAGGAGAAGCACGAGGTTCTGGAGGCCGGCTGTGACGATTTTGTGTGGAAGCCTTACAGATCCTGGGAAATATTCGACTGTCTGGCCAGGCACCTGGGGGTGAAGTATATCTATCAGGAGGAAATAAAACCGTCGCCGACCCCGCAAATGGATACGAACCGGCTTCAAGCGGCAGTGGCCCGTCTGCCGGCGGAGCTGGCCGGCAAGTTGCGTCAGGCGTCAGGGGAGCTGAACTCCGCAAAGATGGTGGAACTTCTTACGCAAACGACCGGTCATGACGATGCACTTGCACGAGCCTTGACAAGCTGTTTAGACGCTTTCGATTTCCAGACGATCCAGGAAATACTATCACGCGGAGGGGGGGAGGATTGAAGATTGAAAAGTGAAAATTTAAGGATTTTTATCCATTATATGTAAAAATGGCATCGCCCAGCGATACCAGAAATATTCAATATTCAATATGGAGAAATGCCCATGACCACTAAAGACAACTCAGCTTCAAATCTCACCGGAGATGTACTCATCGTTGATGATACCGTCGCCAATCTGAAGCTGCTGGCCGACCTCCTGACCGGCGAGGGGCTGACGGTTCGGCCGGCCAACAACGGTGAACTGGCTCTCTCTTCCACAGAACTCCGGCAGCCGGATCTGATCCTGCTGGATGTGCGTATGCCGGAAATGGACGGTTACGAGGTCTGCCGACGGCTCAAGACGAACCAGACAACACGGGATATTCCGGTCATCTTCATCAGCGCCATGGACGATGCGCAGGCCCGCGTTAAAGGTTTCCAGGCAGGTGCCGTGGATTTTGTCACCAAGCCATTTCTGAAAGAAGAGGTGATTGCCCGGGTCCGCACACACCTTGAGCTGCAGCTGCTCAGGAAGATTAGACATTGAGTATTGGATATTGAAGATTGGGGGAAATTTGAAATTGAAAAATGACTATTGAAAAGTGAACATTGAAACGATCTCTTTATTTTGATTCCAAAATAGGGAAAATTACCATGACCAAGGTTATGATTGTCGATGACGATGAGCAATATCGTTATATCTCAAAAACACTTCTCAAAAGCCACGGATATGAGGTGATAACCGCTATCAATGGTGCTGACGCCATTGAAAAGGCACGACTCCACCCGCCGGATCTGGTTATGAGCGACATTCTTATGCCGGCAATGGACGGATTTACTTTATGTCGCGAGTGGAAAAATGATGACCGTTTAAAGCAGATTCCTTTTATCTTTGTAACAGGCAGTTTCACCGATCCGAAAGATAAGGAGCTTTGCTTCCATTTAGGAGCAGATAGCGCCCTAAAGAAGGCATGTGAATCCGATGTCTTCATCAATGCTATCCAGGCAGCTCTGCAACACCGCCAGGCGGACAAGCCTGTTTCAGAAGAACCCATCATAGAAGAAGGTGTTTTCCTCAAAAAATACAGTGACGCCCTCGTGCGAAAGCTGGAGGATAAGGTTCTAGAGTTACAAGAGGCCAATCGTCAACTACAGGAGAGAAAAGAAACATTACGGTTGTTTCTGAATGCGCCCACAGATTCTTTCATCCTGATCGACAGTTATGGAATCATTCATGACATTAATGAGGCTGCCGCTAAGCGTTTAGAAAAATTGTCGCAAGACCTAATCGGAACATGCCTATTCGATCTCTTTCATCCGGAACTTGCCCACTCGCAAAAAGAACGGATAAACCAGGTCTTCCAGACCGGACAACCGCATCGCTTCGAAGATGAGCGTCTCGGATTGATCTTCGACAACCAAC
Organism: uncultured Desulfobacterales bacterium; assembly: GCA_964636125.1. Classification (GTDB taxonomy): domain Bacteria; phylum Desulfobacterota; class Desulfobacteria; order Desulfobacterales; family CAJINA01; genus CAJINA01. The sequence continues at coordinate 73,456 of CAZWPX010000002.1, forward strand.
TCTACCCTGTTTTAGGAGACAAAGGGCAAGTCGAGCGGCTGGTCGTGTACGCACGCGACATCTCGAAACAGAGACTGGCAGAAGCGGATCTCCGCAAGTACCGAGATTATCTTGAGGAAATGGTTAGAGCGCGAACGAGCGAATTGGAAAAAGCCAAAGAGGAAGCTGAAGCTGCGAACCAGGCCAAGAGTATATTCCTGGCCAACATGAGCCACGAATTGCGAACGCCTCTTAACGCCGTGCTGGGCTTCTCGCAACTGATGCAACAGAACCCGGAAACCCCGCCGTCGCAACAGGAGGGCCTGGAGATCATCAACCGCAGCGGGCAACACCTGCTTACCCTGATCAACGACGTGCTCCAAATGTCCAGGATCGAGGCCGGGCGGATTGTATTTCAAAACGAACCGTTTGACCTGGACGAACTGATGCGCGATGTCGTGGACATGATGCATCGCCGGGCCGAGGAAAAGGGGCTGCAGCTGATCCTCGATCAAAGCCCCGCTTTCCCGCGCTATGGCGAAGCCGATTCAGCCAAGCTGCGCCAGATTCTAATCAATTTGCTGAGCAACGCCATAAAGTTCACCGAAGAGGGCAGCGTAACCCTGCGCTTAAACGCAACTCCGGCACATGGATCAAAGGCCCCCAATCTTCAATCTTCAATCTTCAATCGTCAATTCGAAGTAGAGGCTACCGGTATCGGTATTGCCGAGCAGGATCTGGAGCACATCTTCCAGCCCTTCGAACAACTGGTCATGCATCCCAAACAGGGGGGCTCCGGTCTGGGGTTGGCTTTGACCAGACAGTTCGTTGAGATGATGGGTGGTAAAATCGGTGTTAAGAGCACCGTTGGCAAGGGATCGCTTTTCCATGTCGAGATTCCGGTGCACCGGGTCGACGAGAGCAATATTCCCCAGGTGGAACCGTCCCGCGGCCGTGTGGTTGGTCTGGAACCGGGACAGCCTAAATATCGTATCCTCATCGTGGAAGACCATCAGGACAGCCGTATACTGCTGAAGAGACTGCTGGAAAAGGCCGGTTTTACTGTGCAGATCGCTGAAAATGGCAAAGAGGCGGTTCATATTTTCGAAAAATGGAAGCCACACTTTATCTGGATGGACCGGCGCATGCCGGTGATGGGTGGATTAGAGGCCACCCGCCGCATCAAAGCCATGGAAGGGGGCAAGGAGACCGTGGTCGTATCGCTCACAGCCAGTGTGATGGAGGAACAGCGCAACGAGGTGCTGGCGGCCAGCTGCGATGATTTCCTGCGCAAGCCCTTCCGGGAAGCCGAGATCTTCAAGACTATGGCTAAACATTTGGGCGTGCGTTATCTCTATGCCGAAGAGCCGATCGAACCCGCTGCCCCTGAGGCGAAAATCCAACCTGGTCGAATCGCCGAATCCCTGGTCACCCTGTCACCTGAAACTTTATCTGAACTGAAAAAAGCCGTTGAGGAAATCAACCTGAAAGCAACCCAAAGTATCATTGAACGGATTTCCGAAAGAGACAGCGCCCTGGCTGCAGCATTGAGCGATTTGCTTAAGAATTTTCGCTTTGATATCCTTCAAGAACTGACAAAGGAGTCTAAACAATGAGCCTATCCGATCCAGGAAAGGAGAGCATCATAGTTGTGGACGATTTGCCTGAAAATCTGAAAGCTCTGACCGCCATCCTTTCCAATCCCGGCTATCAGGTGCGGCCGGCATTAAGTGGCGAGCTGGCTTTGAATACAGCCCGAAAAAAGCCGCCCGATCTAATTCTGCTGGATATTCGAATGCCCGGTATGGACGGCTACGAGGTCTGCCGCCGTTTAAAGCAAGATGAGAATACCCGTAACATACCTGTAATCTTTATCAGTGGTCTGGATGAAGTCCGGGACAAAGTCAAAGCCTTCGATGTCGGCGGCCAGGACTATATCACCAAACCGTTTCAGCCCGAAGAAGTCCTGGCAAGGGTCGGCACCCACTTGTCTCTGTGCCGGATGCAGCAACAAATAGAAATAAAGGCCCTTGAACTTGAAAAGGCAAACATCAAACTACAGGAGTTGGAACGGCTGAAATCCATGTTCATTGCCAGCATGAGTCATGAACTGCGCACACCGTTGAACTCGATTATCGGTTTTACGAGCTGGCTATTGATGGGTATGGAAGGCGGGCTGAATGCAGAGCAGTCAAAACAGCTGTCCATGGTCAAAAGCAGTGCCGATCACCTGTTGAATCTGATCAACGATATCCTGGACATCTCAAAAATCGAGGCCGATAAGATCGACCTGGATATCAAAGAGTTCGAACTGTCTGAAATCACAAAAGATGCCGTGAAAACAGTGCTGCCCCTGGCCATGGACAAGGGGATCGAACTATCCGCCCATGTGCCGGAGGAAATAAAGCTGGCCAACGACCGGCGTCGCTTGAAACAGGTGTTGGTGAACCTGGTAAATAACGCAGTCAAATTTACAGACCGAGGGAAGGTCGAAATCCTGGCAAAAATTTCCTCAGGAAAATACCTGGTGGTCACCATATTAGACACCGGCATCGGTATACGTGAAGAGGAGATGGGAAAACTGTTCCAGCCGTTTCAGCAGATCGACATGTCTTCAACCAAACCGTATGAAGGGACCGGGCTGGGATTGTATTTGTGCCGGAAAATATTGGATCTTTTGCATGGAAAAATATCGGTCGAGAGCACGTATGGCAAGGGAAGCACGTTTATGTTTAGCCTGCCCTTGAACATTGAAGATTGGAAATCGGGAGCGCAAAAATGAAAAAAGTACTGATTGTAGAGGACAATGAAAAAAACCGCTATCTCATGCGCTCTATCATTGAAAAACTGGGGCACCAGGCCATAGAAGCCCATGATGGAGGCACGGGTGTAAAAAAGGCCATAGAGGAGAGACCGGACCTGATCCTGATGGATATCCAGCTGCCGGTACTGGATGGATATGAAACCACACGAAGGATTCGGTCAAACAGGGGAGCAAGAGATGTCCCGATTATTGCCGTCACTTCCTATGCCATGGTTGGTGACCGGGAGAAATGCATGGCTGCAGGCTGCACCGACTATATGGGAAAACCCATTGATCCTGTGCATGTTATGAAGGTCGTAGAGAAATTTTTAAGCTGAGCACCATAGTCAGGTTTTTGGTGTGTTTTGGGGTAGCAGATTTTTATCAATAACCAATTGCGCTTCGTCCTGTCAGGGAAGGAAAAAATGAAACTGAAAACCCTCATTGTCGATGATAACAAGCAGAGCCTTTATATGTTGGAAAGGATTTTTAAAGGTCTCGAGTATGAGGTGGTTACGGCCGCGAACGGAAAAGAGGCCCTGGACAAGCTAAGCGAAGGCGGCTTTGCCATGATCATATCCGATGCCCTGATGCCGGTAATGGATGGATTTAAGCTCTGCCGAAAAGTAAAAACCAACCAGGCGTTGCAAGAAATCCTCTTTATTTTCTATACGGCCACCTATACCGACGAAAAAGACGAGGAGTTCGCCCTCAAGATCGGTGCAGACCGGTTTCTCCGCAAACCCATGGAGCCGGATGCCTTTGCCCGGATAATCCGGGAAATCGCTGAAAACAAGACGAATGTCAACACATTGTCTGCAGAACCGGCCCTGGTGGGTGAAGAAGATGTTCTCCGGCAATACAGTGAGCGGCTCATAAACAAGCTGGAAGATAAGACCATCAAACTGGAAAAGGAAATCACCAATCGCAAGAAGGTTGAAGAGAAGCTGAAACAGCTCAACTCCGTGCTGCGGTCCATTCGAAATGTAAACCGACTCATCGTCAAGGAAAAGAACCGTGACCGACTCATCAAAGACGCCTGTCAGGTTCTTGTTGAAAGCCGGTTCTTTCACAATGTCTGGATTATGCTGCTGGATGAAACCAAAAAAATGACAGCTGCCGCGGAGACCGGTTTAGGCAAAGCGTTTCAGCCTGTGGCCCAAATGCTGAGAGATGGCCGGCTAATAAATTGTGTCCGAAAAGCGTATGCGCAACCGGGTACTGTTGTCATCAATGACCCTGTTTCCGCATGTAAAAACTGCCCCCTGGCCATTAAGTACAAAGGCCGAACAGGATTGTGTATCCGGTTGGAACGTGACGGGAAAACCTACGGCATCCTATCGGCCTCCGTTATAAAAGATCTTGTTTCCGATAAAGAGGTTTCAAGCCTTTTTGAGGAAATCGGCCATGACATCTCTCTGGCTTTAGCTGGTATAGAAGAGAAAAAGAATCGCAAACGAATAGAAAATGCGCTGCAGGTAAGTGAAGAACAATATCGAGGCATCTTCGCGTCGGCTACCGATGCTTTCCTGGTCTTTAACCTGCAAGGAGATGTTGTCGATGCCAATCCCGCTGCCTGTGAAATATATGGATATTCCTACGACGAACTCACGCATTTATCAGGAAAGGACATTGTTCATCCGGATTATTGCTTCCTTTTTGAAAAGTTCACTGAACAAATCGAAGCCACCGGTCGCTTCCGCGCTGAATCCACAGATGTTCGGAAGAACGGCAGCACGCTTAATGTTGAAGTGCGTGGTACACGGTTCAACTACCTGGGTAAAACGCATCTGCTGGCGGTGGTTCGTGACATCACCAAGCGAAAGCAGGCGGAGATGGCCATTATAAATGCCAAGGAGGAGTGGGAGCGGACCTTTAATGCTGTCCCGGATTTGATTGCAATTATAGACAATAACCATCGGATCGTCAGGACTAATAAGGCTATGGCGGACAAGTTGGGTGTGTCCCCCGATAAGGCAGTTGGACTCACTTGTTACGAGCGCGTTCACGGAACAGAGGCTCCGCCGTTATTTTGTCCCCACACTAAGTTGCTGGCAGACGGTCAGGGGCATTCGGCAGATGTCCATGAGGAACGGTTGGGTGGTGACTATTTTGTGACCGTGTCCCCTCTTCACAATAGTGCAAACCGTCTGATCGGCAGCGTACATGTAGCGCGTGATGTAACCGAGCGCAATAAGGCCGAAAAAGCCTTGCGCGAAAGTGAAAAAAAGTATCGGGATATTTTCGAGAACGTATCTGATTTTATATATATTCACGATCTGGAAGGGTATTTTACTGAGACTAATTTGGCTTTTCTATCAGCGTACGGGTATAGTGAAGATGATCTGGCCAACTTGAATTTGAGAGATATAATACCTGAACAGTATAAGCATCACTTCGAAGATTATTTAGAGGAAATCTTAGAAAAAGGGCAAGCCAAAGGGTTAATGAGAATTGTGACAAAGGAAGGCAAGGAGCGTTCCATTGAATACAAAAACGCATTGGTTTATGACAAACTCGGGCCAATGCCAATTGGCGTTCGAGGCTCAGCCAGGGACATTACCGTGCGCAGAGAGGCAGAACTGGCGCTGCAGGAGAGCGAGAAAAGATATCGTACTGTCATGGAGGCAAATCCTGACCCGGTCGTTGTCTATGACTTAGAGGGCAAAGTGGTTTACTTTAATCCTGCCTTCGCAACTGTTTTCGGGTGGTCCCTGCAAGAATGTATTGGCAGGAAAATGGACCATTTTGTACCTGAAGACAACTGGTCCCAAACCCAAATCTTGATTGAAAAGGTGAGAACTGGAGATAGTTTCTCCAGCGTTGAATTGCAGCGCCGTACCAAGGCCGGTAATATTATTCCTGTCAGCATAAGTGCCGCCGGTTATTATGATCAGGAAGGCTGCCCTGTCGGCAGTGTCGCTAATTTACGAGACATTACCGAACAAAAGAGACTGGAAGCCCAACTCCAACAGGCCCAAAAAATGGAGTCGATAGGCACCTTGGCCGGCGGTATTGCTCACGATTTCAACAATATACTATCGTCTGTCCTCGGTTATACCGAACTATCCCTGCTTAAAGTGGAAAAAGGAGACAGCCTCCACAACTATCTTCAGGAGGTCCTCCATGCCGGAAACCGTGCAAAAGAACTTGTAAAACAAATACTGGCTTTCAGCCGAAAGTCTAAAACGGAAAAAAGGCCTGTTATGGTGGAACTGATTGTCAAGGAAGCCCTGCAGCTTTTAAGGGCATCACTGCCGTCAACTATCGAGATCAAAGCAGAAATAAGGAGCGACTCTCTGGCAATGGGTGACCCGACACAGGTTCACCAGATAATGATGAACCTGTGCACCAATGCCGGACATGCCATGCAGGCAAAAGGAGGATGCCTGGATATCTCCTTAAAAGATGTAAACCTGGGGATTGTTGATTCTGAAATACCAGGTGTTAAAAAACTATCTTCACCGGCCACTGCCGACCTAAATCCGGGGCGCTATCTTGTATTGACAGTCAGCGATACCGGGCATGGAATTCCCGAAGAGGTAATGGATCAAATATTCGACCCCTATTTTACAACCAAAGACAAACAGGCAGGGACCGGCCTGGGGTTGTCTGTAGTCCATGGCATTGTCCATGACATGGGTGGCGCAATCACCGTGGAAAGCCACAAAGCCGCGGGGACTGTGTTCAAAATATTGCTACCGGTGGTTGAGCATGGGGCGATTGTTGAAACCAGTGAAGCTGGAGAAATCATGGGGGGCAGCGAAAGTATTTTGATTGTCGACGATGAGCCCCCCATCATGAAAATGAGTATAAAGACGCTTGCATCCCTGGGCTACAAAATGACCGGCAGAACCAGCAGTATTGAGGCTCTTGAACTTTTCAAAGGTCAACCGAGCAGATTTGATCTTGTCATTACCGATATGACCATGCCACACATAACCGGAACAGAACTGGCGGAAAAAATGATGCAGATACGCCCGGATGTCCCTATAATTCTCTGTACCGGATTCAGTGAAAATATTGACGAGAAGAGAGCTCGTAAAATGGGCCTGAGCGCACTCGTTTTTAAGCCTTTTTCCGCGCGAAATATAGCTGAGGCGGTAAGGAAGGCATTGGACGATCAAATTTGAAAACTGTGCTTTTGTTTTTTACAAGTCCAGCATGTTCACAACCGTACGCCCCCTGTGCTGACCCTGCAGCATCCGGTCTATGCAGCCCGTCAATTCATCCAGCCCGATCTCTTGCACGACCGCTTCCATGGTGGTGATTTTCCATTCACCGGCAAGTTTCTCCCAGGTTTTGCGCCGCTCCGGCATGGGCCAATTCTGGGAATCGATACCCACCAGGGTGATGCCGCGCAGGATAAAAGGAAAGACATTGATGGGCAGGTCCGGGGAGGCCACGTTGCCGCAGCTGGTCACTGCCCCGTGGGGGTTGATAGACTTGATGGAAGTCGCCAGAATGTCACCTCCTACGGTGTCGATACTGCCGGCCCACTGGGCCTTGAGCAGCGGGCGACCGCTCTTGTCAGCGGCTTCCTCAATGCTGACAACACGGTTGGCACCAATTTCTTTCAGGTAATCCGCTTCATCCACCAGGCCATTCACAGCCGCTACGGTGTACCCCAATTTGGACAGGATCGCCACGGCGATCCCCCCGACGCCACCGGTCGCGCCTGAGACGAGCACCTCGCCGTGCTCGGGCAAAACTCCGTGGTCGAGGAGTTTAAATACCGAAAGCCCCGCCGTAAAACCGGCGGTCCCGTAACACATGGCCTCCTTAAGCGTCAGCCCGGCGGGCAGCGGGACCACCCACTGGGCCGGCACCCGGATATACTGGCCAAAACCGCCGGCGGTGTTCATACCGAGATCATAGCTGGTCACGATAACCTCGTCACCGGATTTGAAAGCACGGTCGGCACTCTCAACAACGACGCCGGCCGCATCAATGCCAGGCGTGTGGGGATAGTTGCGCGTAACCCCTTTATTACCGCTGGCCGATAGTGCGTCTTTATAATTCAGCGACGAGTAGTGCACCTGGACAACCACCTCTCCCTGTGGCAGGGCGTCCAGACTTGTGGTGCAAATTTCACGCACGTACTGTTTGTCATCGGCCTCCGATACAACCAGGGCCTTAAATTCTCTGTTTTCCATGGTCACCCTCCTGGGATATTCTCATTACTTTGAAAAGGCATGCCGCCGCAGCGTGTTGAACCGGGGCAACCATTCCGTCTGCTATCTCTTATAAAGGAATACTTGTCCTGATTTCAAGAAAAATAAAAGCCGGAGCTGGGAGGGCTCCGGCTCACAAGTAAGCTGGCAACAGGCTGTAGAGAGGTAGTTTTTACTCTCCGAGGTAGGCCTTGCGGATCTCAGGATTGTGCAGGAGCGCCCCGGCTTCGTCTTCTATCTTGATGGTGCCGGTTTCGAGCACGTACCCCCGCTGGGCGGCCTGCAGGGCCATGTTGGCATTCTGCTCCACCAGAAGAATGGTCATCCCCTCTTCCTTGTTCACGCTGGCAATGATATCGAAGATTTTCTGGACGATCAATGGTGCCAGACCCAGGGAAGGCTCGTCCAGTAAAAGCACTTTCGGCCGGGTCATCAAGGCCCGGGCCACGGCCAGCATCTGCTGCTCGCCGCCGGACAGGGTCCCGCCCTGCTGTCGGCGCCGTTCTCTCAAAATAGGAAACAGGTCATAGACACGGTCACGGTCACGATCGATTTCGGAGCGGTTCTTGCGGTAAAAGGCGCCCAGTTCCAGGTTTTCTTCAATCGTCAGGCGCGGAAAAATCCGGCGCCCTTCCGGCACCTGGCAAAGGCCCCTGGGCGGCAGCTTCTCGGCGGCAATACCGTGAATCGGGCTGCCATCATAAATAATTTCGCCCTTCTCTACGGGCACGACCCCGCAAATAGCCATCAGGGTGGTTGACTTTCCGGCGCCGTTGGCACCGATCATGGCAACGATTTCACCTGGAAACACCTTCAGCGATATTCCCTTTAGTGCTTTGATACGCCCATAACTGGAATAGACGTTCTTTAATTCAAGAATCGGTTCGGCTGACATCTATCCCTCCTTCTCTTCAGAGCGGGTCCCAACCCGTTTGGCCGGAATCAGGCCGGCCGGTCTGAAAAGCATCATCACAACCATCGCCAGGCCAAACACCAGCATACGGTAGAGTTCAAAATCTCTAAAAGCCTCCGGCAGCACAATCAATGCGGCCACCCCTAACAGGATGCCGGGTATCGAGCCCATCCCACCCAGCACCACCATGCAAAGCACCATGGCCGACTCCAGGAAGGTGAAGCTTTCCGGGCTCACAAAGCGCATCCGGGCTGAAAAGAAGGCTCCCGCCAAACCGGCGAATGTTGCGCCCGTGGCATAGGCGAGCAGCTTCAGCAAAAAGGTGTTGACCCCCATCAGTTCCGCGGCGGTCTCGTCTTCCCGGATGGACTCCCAGGCCCTGCCAATCCTTGAATAGTTCAGCCGATAGACCGCTATAATGGTAAAGATAGCCAGAAACAGGGCCACATAGTAGAGGTAGTAGAGTTTCTTCAGGTAAAACAATTCAAAATGAAACCCGTCCGTAAAACTGGGGATGTAGATACTCGGCACTTTGACACCCAGAATGCCGTTGGGGCCGTTGGTTAATGTCATCCAATTGTTGAGAATAATCCGGACAATTTCACCGAACCCAAGGGTCACGATGGCCAGGTAATCGCCGCGCATCCGCAGGGTCGGATAACCGATAATACAGCCGGCAACCCCTGCAAGCATAGCCGCAATAGGCAGGCAGACCCAGAAAGACATGCCGAAATTAACATTTAACAGCGCATAGGAATAGGCGCCCACACCGTAAAAGGCAATGTATCCCAGGTCCAGCATCCCGGCCAGTCCGACCACTATATTCAGCCCCAGGCCCAGGCAGACATAGATCAAAACATTGATTGCCACATCCTGGGCGTAACGCGATGTAAAGATCGGGAACAGGCAGGCGAGCACGAACGCAGTTCCGAGCCAGACCCAGATGGGAAGTGTGTTTGAAAAAATGCCTGCCTTTTCTCTGGCCACTGACAGCGGACCGGAGACTGCTTTCAGGTTCCCGCTTTTGTTCAGCAGGTACAGCATAAAGCAGATAAAAGACCCGGTGGCGATATAGAGCCACACGGTAAAGGTCTTGCCAATGGAGAGCGTCCCGTCCGGGTGAATACCCAGAAGCGGCCAGAGCAATCCAAAAAGCCACAACAACCCAATGGCGTATGTTTTCCAGACTTTCTTAAACTCTTGTATCATCGATATTCTCGCCCATAATTCCAGTTGGTTTAAAATAGAGCACCGCGATCAGTATGATAAAGGCAAACACGTCCTTGTACTGCCCGGATATATACCCGGCCCCGAAAACTTCAACCATGCCGATGATCAGCCCCCCGAGCATGGCACCGGTTATGTTGCCTATCCCGCCCAGCACCGCCGCGGCAAAGGCCTTGATACCGGGGACAAAGCCCATATCGTAGCGCACTGAGCCGTAATACAACCCCACCATGATGCCTGCTGCCCCGGCCAGACCGGCCCCGATGGCGAATGTCAGGGAGATAATGCGGTTGGCACTGATCGAAACCAGTGAAGACATGATCTTGTCCTGGGCGGTGGCCCGCATGGCCATACCGATTCGGGTTTTAAAAACCAGGATGTTCAGCACCACCAGTAAAAACGCCGTCATCCCCACGATCATGATCTGCAGGTAACTGATGGTGATCAGGCCGAACTCAAACCCGCCGTCAAACAGTTCTCCGGGATAGGGCGCATCAAAGACGCCCTGGGTCAGCATCAATCCATTGGAAAGAAAGATCGACATCCCCAGGGCCGAAAGCAGGGCTGCCAGTCGGGATTGCCGGCGCAGGGGCTTGTAAGCAACCTTTTCAGCCGCCATGGCCAGAAACGCGCAATAGGTCATCGTCAGCGCAAAGGATCCGATGAGGCAAAGCCAGGGGTGCGAATGCATAAATCCAAGTCCGGCAAAATAATTCAGCAGGATGACCCCTACGTATCCGCCGGCTGCAAAGAATTCCCCATGGGCAAAATTGATGAGCTGAATAACGCCATAAACCATCGTGTAGCCAAGGGCAATCAGCGCGTAGAGCCCGCCCAGAGTCAATCCGTTAATCAGCTGTTGAATAAAATATTCCATTTTTTTCCATTTAATCTAATTCTGATTCAGGTCTCATCGAGAATAGATTGCCCGGTCGGGATGACCGGACAATCTATGATTCACCGTCTATTTGACGAACCCGGCTTCGGGGGTCCAGTACAGTTTGTACTCACCATCAGTGATTTTGAAAGCGACATAAGAGGATCCGGAATCGCCATTTGCTTTAAAATTGACGTGCTTGGAAGCGCCCTGGTAGTCCAGTTTGAGCAGGGCTGCCTTAACCTTTGCAGGATCGGTGGTACCCGCCATCTTAACAGCCTTGAAATAGGCAATAGCCGCATCATAGGCATAGGTTCCATAAGCACCAATCTCACCGTAGGAAGAGGTAAATCTCTTTTCGTAGGCTTTGAAAGCCGGGGTGGATTTGTCCGTATAGCCGTAGGTTACATAGACACCTTCCGCGGCTTTCTTGGCAACTTTAACAAAGTTGGGGTGGTACATGGCATCCTGGGACAGGATTTTGGCCTTCAGGCCCATGCGTTTGGCCTGGATAGCCATGAGGCTTCCGGAAGCATGGTTCTGGAGGGACATGTAAAATACATCCGCTTTGGCCCTTTTGACCATGGTCAAAATAGCTGAAAAATCCTTGTCGCCCTGGTTGACGTGGTCGTGACCCAGAACTTTCATTCCCATTTTCTCAGCATTCATGCGAACACCGTCGGCCAGCCCCTGTGAATAGGTGGTTTTATCGTCTACGATAAACACTGTCTTAGCTTTAAGGCCTTCGATCATGAATTTGACAGCAGCCGGAGCCTGGTCATCATCCCGTCCACACATGCGGAACATGTAGGGCAGACCGCGGTCGGTCACATCCTGGTGGGTGGAGGCGGGGGTGATCATGAGAATGTCTTCTTCGGCCAGGGTGGCCGAGGCCGGAATGGTGGAAGATGAGCAGTAAGCACCGATAACGCCGGTCGCTTCAAGGTTGATCAGTTTGTTGGCCGCCGCAACCGCCTGCTTGGGGTCACAGGCTGTATCCTGGGGGAAAAGCTCAATTTTATCAAACCCCGGGATTCCGCCTTCTTCATTGATCACATCGATAGCACACAGGACACCATTTTTAATGTCATTGCCGTCGGCCGCATACGGTCCGGTCAAGGGTCCCATGGAGCCGATTTTCAGTGTTTTGGCTGAGGCTGTGGTCATCAGAAACGGAATCAGCATAAGCCCCATCACCAACATCATAAACTGTTTTTTCCTCATCTCTTTCCCTCCTTTTTTAAAATAACTTCATTGATCGGTACGCCCCCATTTTCCTTTATGGAGAAGTACCCGTTGAATCGCTGGCCGGCTGCCCCAGGTAAGCTTCGATCACCTTATCGTTGTTCTGGATTTCATCCGGCCCGCCCTCTGCTATCTTCACACCGTGGTCGACACACACGATGCGGCTGCATACGCCCATAACGACTTTCATATCGTGTTCAACCAGGAGAACATCCACCCCCAATTCTGATATCCTGGAAATATCCTGCATCAACTCGGCACTCTCGGCGGGGTTCATACCGGCCGCCGGCTCATCCAACAGCAGCACCTTTGGTTTCGAGGAGAGTGCCCGGGCAATCTCCAGGCGCCGCTGGTGTCCATAGGGTAAATTGCTGGCAACCGTGTCGGCAAAAGAATCCACCCCCATGAAGGCCAGAGCTTCACGGGCATCCTCACGAATCTGCCGCTCTTCCCGTTTTTGGGAACGCGTGCGCAAGACCGCCCCGAACACCCCTACACTGGACCGACAGTGGCGTGCCACCATGGCATTTTCAATGGCTGTCATGTTGGCAAAGAGCCTGATGTTCTGGAAGGTTCGGGCAATCCCCTGGGCAAAAATTTCGTAGGGTCGCTTGCCCAGGATGGATTTGTCATTGAAAAAGACGTCCCCACTGGAAGCCTGGTAGACACCGGTGAGAACATTGAAAATGGTTGTTTTCCCGGCCCCGTTCGGGCCGATCAAACCCAGTATCTCCCCGGAGTTGATTGAAAAATTGATGTCGGAAAGGGCCAGCAGCCCCCCGAACCGCACACTGATATCTTTTAGTTCTAGTTTTGCCATAGTCCCGGTATGTCTTGTTATTTAGTGTCCATTTCTGGACGGACACTCCGTTAGTAATAGTGTTGAGCAAGCATCAGGCATACTTATGGTCCATCATATACTCGTTGAATCTGCGGACATGCTTCTGCGCCAACAGCCGGACATCCGCGATTTGCCCCTGTTTCACCAGCTCCACTATCCGGCACAGGTCCTCATAGTTCTCCTGGAGCCGCTTTTCGTCAGGAGGTAAAAAGTCATCGTAGTAGCGTTGGATATTATCGTGCACCATCTTGTTCACAAAAATGTAAATGGGGTTTTCGGTAATCCGGGCCAGCTCCTGATGGATCTGTTTGTCCACAGACAGGAAGTCTTCCCAGCCAGCCGCACCAGCATTTACATAGGTTCGGGCCTCTGTCAAGAGAGCTTCCAGTTTGACGATATCTTTATCAGTCGCCCTTTCGGCAGCCACTGCAGCAACCGTCCCCTCAACGCCCTCACGAAACTCAGCCAGGTGGGTCAATGATATTTTCTGGAAGCGGATCAGCAGATCAAGACCGTCACTGAACTGCCCGGCCGTATCCTCGGCTTTGACCACCGCGCCTCCGTTGACGCCCAGCTTGATTTCAATCAGGCCTTTCTGCTCCAGAACGCGTAAAGCTTCCCGCAGGGTGCCCCGGCTGGTGGCAAAGGTCTCTTTGAGCTCTCTTTCCGGCGGGAGCATGTCCCCGGGTTTCAGATCACCCGTCAGAATCGCCTCTTGAATCTGGTCAACTACGTCCTGAAAGATCCTGTTTTGCCTGGCTGCACGAAACATCTTACCTGCTTTCCAGATTTATTGCCGGCCCGCCGTTGAAGTCCCCGCATGTCCATGTATGGACTGCAGGCATAATCCGGGGAGCCGCCCATGATTTTATAATGGTTCGACCTTTCTATGTTTCTTTTATCGCGCTGTCAAGATAAAATCCCGATCAGCCCCCATACTTTAAACAGGATTCATTATTTAGGGAAGACATAACTTTCTGTAATTACAGTGAACCTTAAATCCAGCGGAGCGTTACCGGTCTTCATAGACATTGGCAATGCAGCACAGGAATGTGGCCGGTTCAGCACCCACGTTCTTCATGCCGTGCGGTTCCATACTCTGAAGGTACACGAAGTCCCCGGGCCCGGTGACCACGGTCTGCAGTACCGCTTCCGTTTCCAGGTCATACTGGTAACACTCAAACGTACCGCTCAGGATATACATGGTCTGGTGATAAAAATGGTTGTGAACCGGAATCTCACCCCCGGGCTGAATCGTAAAATACCGCAGTCCGTATTCCGGGTAACCGGTCCCATCATCCCCATGGCGCGACAGCCAGCGGATGCTGGTCCCTTTCACATCCCGCTGTGTGCCTTTGAAGGGAAATTTTTCAATTTTTACATCTTCACAGTCCTTGAAACTTGATACCTCCATTGTTAGCCCCTCCGATATTTTTGCTCATATTTTTAATATTTAAACTTTCGGGTTTCATCCTATTAAACCAGCGGATAAATACCTTACGTTTGTCATTCCGGCGAAAACGGGGCACGCAGTGAAGCTAAAGCACTATCCTGCGGTATTTCTGGATGCCGGATCAATTCCAGGCGCTATAGGATCGTCGCGTTTTGATATTCTGTCCCCAGCCCGCCGGGTTTAACCGCCACACACTTGATCTCTACGCAGGCCCCTTTGGGCAGCGCTTTCACAGCCACCACCGCCCGGGCCGGTTTGTGATCACCAAAAACACTCTTATAGATCCCATTAAATTTAACGAAATCATCCATGTCCGTTAAAAACACATCGACAGCTGCCACCTGGGTGAGGACAGACCCGGCTGCCAGCAGGACCTGGTGCAGGTTTTCCAGCGCCTGGCGGGCCTGGGACCCCACATCGGGGCCGACCAGTTCGCCGGTGCCCGGATGCATGCCCAACTGTCCGCTCACAAAAATCAGTGACCCGGCCGCTATCCCCTGTGAGTAAGGGCCAATGGCGGCAGGTGCCTTGTCCGTCTGAACGACTTCCGGTTGCATAGCT
>CAZWPX010000002.1:88628-181159 GCA_964636125.1 uncultured Desulfobacterales bacterium
AGGGCCAATGGCGGCAGGTGCCTTGTCCGTCTGAACGACTTCCGGTTGCATAGCTTGTTCTCCTTTTAGTTTTCGTTCGATCTGTAGAAATGAACCTGGGCTTTTTCCAGGGTTGCCAGCCCGCCTTTTATCAGGGGGTCAACCGCTTGGAGAAAGGCAGCCAGTTTTTCACGCGAATCCACGATCTCGACAATTACGGGCAGATCCTGTGACAGACGCAATATTTTACTGGTATGGATGCGGCTGTTGGCGCCGTAACCCATCATGCCCCGCCAGACCGTCGCCCCGGCCAGACCGTCTGCGCGTGCTTTCTCCACAAGCCTCTGGTACAAGGGCTTGCCCTTCACTTTTTCACTTTCACCGATAAAAATACGCAAAAGGCAGCCATTTTCATGAAGTACCATTTATCACCTCCATATTTGCCAGGCCAGCACATGACCCATCCACACAGCCCCCAACCCCAGAAACAGGTGGGCGCCCATATAGGTCAGGGCCATGAGGTGTTTGCCATCCCCCAGGAGGGTCATGGCCTCATTGGAAAAAGTCGAATAGGTCGTAAACGATCCCAGGACGCCGACCAATAGACACAGCCGCATTTCCACCGAGAAAACCCCGCGGCTCTCGGACAGATAAGATAGCAGGCCGATGATCAGGCATCCCAGCACATTGACCACCAGGGTACCATAGGGAAAATCGATGCTCTTTGACCAACTCTGCACCTGGCCGCTGATGACATATCTCAAAATCGACCCCACAAAGCCCCCCAGTCCCACATAAAGCATTCGCATCATCATTTGAAAACCCCATTTTGAGACAGCTTCCAGAAGCTGAACTGAAAAAGTGCGTTCCGGCTAAACTCCGACGACCGCAAGTTTCAGGCCAAAAGCATAAGATATTATTTCAAGGGTTTGAAACGAACGTCCCGCACAGCGCCTTGCCAAAAGACCTTTTTAGAAACGCTCCTGCTATCACATCAGGTGTGTGCCCTACAGATACATGGTTCGAACGGGCCTGTCCAACCCTTTATGCAGCCGGCCTGGCAGGCACTTGTTTTTGACATTCCGCAGGCTTGGGTGTATAAAAAACAGTATGAAAATACAAACCATTCTCCGTATTCCCCTGCTACTGCTGGTCAGTCTTGTCTGTGCCTGTGCCGGGACGTCCGGACCGAAAATCGAAACCCCTGAAAGCGTCACAGCTGGATTGAAGGCACTGCAAAAAGGAAACCTGCTCTACGCCAGGGGCTGCTACCCCCAGGCGAGCACCCATTTTTTTAACGCCCATGTACTGTTTACCGCCGCGGATGACCCGCCAGGGATCGCGCTCAGCCTGAATGGCATTGGCAATGTTTACCAAATGGATGGGGATGCCGAAAATGCGATTGCTTTCTTTAACGAAGCCCTGGCCATTAATGCCCAAGCAGGCGACCGCCAGGCTGGTTTACAGACACTCGCGAACAAGGCCGCGGCCCTGATTGACTCCGGACAGCTGGAGGCGGCCGCTGTGCTTATCGAAACCGCGGGAAACAACCCGGCAGAGCCGTTTTTACCGCTCCTGATCAACCGGGGCATCCTGCAGATAAAGCAGCAGGCCTACCACCAGGCACAGGCCAGCCTGGCGTCTGCCCTGGCCCGGGCAGACGCACATGATACGGCTTCGCGAGCCCGGATTCATGTTGCCCTGGGCAGTTTAATGGACCTGACCGGCAACACGACTGCGACCATTGAGCACTTTTCGAAGGCGCTTGAGTATGACCGTATCATCGGATTTTACAAGGGGATGGCCAACAACCTCACTTATCTGGGCGACGCCTTTCAAAAGCAATCAGCCCCGGAGAAAGCACTGACGGTCTACAAGCGGGCGGCCAAACTGTACGCCCTGATCGGTGACCGCGCCAATGTCGAGCGCCTCATGGACCGGCTTGAGCCGGTGGCCAGGTCTACGGGAGCGGACATCCGGCTCACCGTTCACTTTGTCAAGACCTGGCTGGAAGACAGGCATTTTGAAGGGCCGTGCCAATAGGAAATTAGACTATCGGGGGGAATTCTCAAGGATTTTTGATTGTCAGGCCACTGCAGGCACCCGTGGGGGTCAGGCCCTGTCAAGATCCAGCCCCCGGGTCAGGGGTTTAATCTGGGGCATCATCAGTTCCGGCAGCGGCCTCCATTTCGGATGCAGCGCCTTGCCATCACACCAGACAAACTCCAGGGTTTCAAAGCGCTCCAGGATCCTGTGCTGATTCTTTTCACCGTAGGTTACTTCCGGGTAGTACTCTATATAGGCCATGCGTGCCGGATCCAGGCCGAAATCCTTCACGATGCAGGTGGCAATATGCCCGGCGCAGCTCTTTATGGACATGGCACTGTCCGGGTGGTCAAGGGCCAGGGCGACAAACGGTTTCAACAGCGCCAGGTTGTTGTCATCCCCCCGGGTCATATCGTACAGGCGCAAAGTGCACTTCCCGCTGGCCAGCTTCAGGCGCCCGCCCCAGCCGTCCCATTTGTAGATGCTGTCATAAAGTAGCATACTCGATCCCGTGCAAAGCATTCAGCGACCATTGCCATCAAACCATTTATTCAGAGCCGGTCGCACCCAACCTGTATAAACAATAAACATCATTTCGGTGAAAACAATCCGATTAATTCGGTCTTAAAAACCTGGTCCTTGGGCCAAGCCTGTCCCGCTATGCGGGGTCCGAGATAATTATCTAAGCCATGAAAGCAAATGGCCAGTGCCTATAGTGAACTAAAGTTTGAAGTGATCAAAGCGACTCATCAACTTTAGGCGTCGCGGAGCAAGTGTCTTACGTGGTGCATTTTAGGTCACTTTAGGCACTGCACACTCATGGGTTTACTGAACCGGACCTGTCGGTCAACAGGTCAACGAACTGTAGATTCTCCACAATTTATCCGGCAGTTCACGGACATTCGAAATAACAGTATGGTGGGCCGGCCCGTACAGGTCATCCATCTCGAGATCATTGTGGATATTGACCGTAATGCCATGGGTATGGACATTTTTTGAGCGGGCCTCAAACACGGCTTTGCGTGTATCTTCCAGGGCATACTCTTTTTTATATCCCGTGTCATTGGGGTAACCGTCACCCAGAACGACAAGCAGCTTGACACTGGTATCGACGGTTTCAAAACAGCGGGTCGCATGCCGGAGAGCGGTGCCCATCCTCGTATTGCGCTGGGACGCCATGGCGTTGATCCGGGCCTGAACCGCCGCCCCCATGACTTCATCGAAATCCTTCACGCTGAAAAAATCGACGCCCAGCCGGCCGGTACCGGAAAAACCGGAAACGGCATAGGTATCCCCCACCACTTCAAGGGCTTCACAGAAAAGGACAATGGCCTCCTTTTCTATGTCCAGGACCGTATCGGCCGAACCCTGAACCGTATTGGCCGTTGATTTAGAGAGGTCCACCAGCAGCAGGACAGCAACATCCCGGACCGATTTCATCCTTTTCATGTACAGGCGGTCCGAGGGCATAATCCCTGCTTTTTTGTCCAGGGCAAAATCAAGCAGGGCCCGGTAGTCGAAATCATCACCCTCAATCCACTGGCGCAGGATCTTTACCCCTTCCGGTTTGAGCAGTTCAAAGGCCTTTCTGATCTGTTTAACGAGCCCCTGGTAGCGTCGCAATGTCTGAGTATAAAATCCATTGTCACTGCCGGGCACAGTTTTAACCGCCAGGCGGGTGTGATCCATAAGGTAGTCGTTCTGGGTGCAGTCCCATTCAGGGTATCGGCAGACGTGGTCAGAGCCTGCGACCTGATCCACCTGGCTGTTTTCGAGTTCCGGCAGAAGATCCAGCAGATAGACTGTCCCAGGATCCGGCAACCGGCAGTAACCCTCATCTCGAAGGAGAGCACTTTTCTCAACAGGAACTGTGAGGGCCCGAATGTCGGCCAGGGTCGGTCGGCCGCTTTTCGCCTGCAGCAATTTTACCAGATCAGATCGGTAGATCTTGAAGCCGGCATCTTCTAACCGCCGCTTTACCCGGGCTGCAAGCTGCTGCTCACGGCGGCTGCGCAGGTTGTGGAAGTCGGGTCGAATTTTCCTGCCAAACGGAATCTTGAGCCCCGGATAGCCGGCCGGTGTCCCGGAACCCCGTTTGAGGCCGGCCAGCACTGATAGAACTTCCGGAAATACCCGCCAGACAACTGCCGCGCTGGTCTCAACCGTCCCGGTTCCGGCCATCAGCCGGTTAAACGTACAGGCCACCGTATCAATGGCACGGGCTGCGGTGGTGGAAATCGGTTGAACGACGGCCGTGCCCCCCAGGGCTATGCGGGCATAAAGTGCCCGGAGAAAATCCGCCCCTCTGTCTGCCTGACGCAGGCGGGCTAATTCCCCACCGACCCTGGCCACAGCCATTCTTTCAAGACCGGGGTATTGGCTGGAAAACCGTTGCCGATGCCGGCCGTACTCGACAATTGTAAACAAATCGGCTGCCAGCGCAGGCAGCGAAAATATCGACAGAAAACGCTGTAAATCCGAACGCGTATCGGGAAAGTTGTGCCCGCTCAGGTCAATCCCGTAACGACCAACGGCTTTTTCCAGGTCGAATTCAAAGGTACCAAATTCTGCGCAGCCGGACTCCAGCCGAACAAGACACAAATACAATTCGGCATTGGCCTTTCTGGTGGCAAACCGGTTTATCACATCCTTTAGATAGAAGACGGCTCCGTCAAAACAGACATGGGCCCGGCCGGCTACTGGCACATAAGCGGCCGGCATTTCGGAAAACGCCTTCACGGTCACACCGCGGCCTACCCGAGCCTGGAGATATCGGTCCAGCCGCTGACGAACCTGCCCCAGTGGTACGGCGACCTGGAGCGCCCGGCAGGTTTCAAGGCCGGAAATCGACACCAGTTCGAAAAAACGAATGCCATGGGATCGGTCCCGGCTGAACTTTTCCAGTCCCCGGGCCACAAACCGGGCCAGGGCTTTTTCGGACAACAGCGTGACCTCTTTTTCGAGGCCCTCGAAAAATGGTTCCAGAAGGCTGTCGTCCACACGCATCACCGCCTGCAGTTGAAGCAGCTGCCAGGGCCGCCGGGAGGCATCCAGGGCCGCGACCAGGCGTGGCAGCCGTTTAGAGATCACCAGGCAACGGTTGTAGGTGAGTGGGCGCTCAAAAACGTCTGCCAGCAAATCCAGGTAACGTGCCGCGGAAAGGCCATCTGCGGACGTCAGAAAATTGGTCAGAACACCGAGCGCATCTTTCAGGGTATACGTTCCTTTGGCCCGCATGATACCGGTCACCTGAAGAAAGCGATCGATAAAGCGCCCCTGGGCATATACCACCACCGGCACGAGGGCTTCGGCAAACAACTTGCCCAGTGTCGGACCGTTCTCACCGGCTTTTCTGACCAGCGTACAGTAACGCTGCAGCTGCACCTCACCAGACTCCCGAATGACCGCGGCGATTCCCCGGGCATACGCTTGACCGAAAGAAAGTTCCTGAACCACCCCCCACAGGATCTCATCTACCAGAAAGCGGATGGTGTGTGCCGGATAAGCACAAGAACTGGCGCTGATGCCATCTTTGATCTGCCGGGCAAGGTCAGGATCGGCGCAGGCGAGATACGCCAGGGGGTCCTGGTCAGGCCCCATTGCTTTGTCTCCGCAATCCATACTGGCACTAGAAAATGTCATCTATAAGGTCCGCAAGGGTCTGCTGCAGGCGCTCATCATCCGTAAGCGGCTGACAGATGGCCGTCAGGCAGGCATCCTTCAGGGAGATCCCACGGCTTGCCAGCAGGGCGGCATATATAAGCAACCGGGTACTGGCGCCTTCGGTGAGGCCGTGCTCACGCATGTTCCTGATTTTCCCACCCAGAAGCACCAGCTGGCCGGCAAGATCCGGATCCACGCCGCCCTCGTGGGCAACGATGCGGCCCTCTTTTTCCGGATCCGGGTAGTTGAAATCAAGCGCTACAAATCGCTGCCGGGTGCTCTGCTTCATGTCTTTGAGAACGGATTGGTAACCCGGATTGAAAGAGATGACCATTGTAAAGTCAGGGTGCGCCTGGATTGTTTCACCTTTCTTGTCAATGCTCAGGGTGCGGCGATCATCCGTCAGCGGATGAATCACAACGGTAGTGTCTTTGCGGGCTTCCACAATTTCATCCAGGTAGCAGATGGCCCCCTCGCGAACGGCCCGAGTCAGGGGGCCGTCCACCCACACTGTTTCATCACTTTTGAGCAGGTAGCGGCCGAGAAGATCTGAAGCAAACAGGTCCTCGTGACAGGCTACCGTAATCAGCGGCCGTCCCAGACGATGGGCCATATGCTCCACAAAGCGGCTCTTGCCGCACCCGGTGGGGCCCTTGAGCATCACCGGCAGGCGTGCGCCGTAGGCGGCTTCAAACAGGTCTATCTCTTTGCCGGTCTCCACATAATAAGGACCACTTACATCCATTTCAGCGGTTTTGGTGTTGTCTTTATCTGGTATCATGATTTACGACCGCCCCTTAATGGCAACAAAGCGTCCCCTCCGGAAACTGTGGCTTGCATTGACAATGCAAATCGACTACATATGTTCGGGTTTCCATGAACTACCCGAGAATATAGGAATATACAGATAATGGCCGCTTTAAACAACCCCAATGTCGTCCACAACCTCACCTGGGAGGGCAAGCAGATCACGCTGCTCGGCACCGCCCATGTTTCCAAGGAAAGCGTTACCCTGGTTCAGTCTGTTATCGAGCAGGAAAACCCGGACACCGTGGCCGTCGAACTTTGCCCTTCCCGTTTTGAAACTATCAAGCAAAAAGACAAGTGGCGGGAAATGGACATTGTAAAAGTTATAAAAGAGAAAAAGGCCTTCCTGTTGCTGGCCAACTTCATGCTGGCCTCTTTTCAAAAACGGATCGCAGCCAAGCTGGATATCACACCGGGGGCCGAGATGGTACAGGCCATCGAAAGCGGTGAAGCCGCAGGTGCCGAAATCCACCTGGCCGATCGGGATATCCGGGTTACCCTCTCAAGAACCTGGCGAACCATGGGGCTGTGGGCCCGGATCAAGCTGCTTTTTCAGCTGATTCTATCACTGGGTGAAGTAGAGGATATCGGTGAAGAGGACATCGAAAAAATGAAAAACCAGGATGTCCTGGAGTCCCTCCTGGCAGAACTGGGACAGTCCATGCCGGTGGTAAAAGATATTCTGATTGACGAAAGGGATCGGTATCTCTGCGAAAAAATCAGGAATGCGCCGGGTGAAAACATTGTGGCCGTAGTTGGCGCCGGCCATGTCCCCGGCATTAAAAGGTACTGGGAAAGTGCCATTTCAACTGATGAACTTGAGATCTTGCCGCCCAAAAGCGCATTAACCGGCCTGCTCAAATGGCTGCTGCCGGGCGCCATCCTGGCCCTGCTGGCCGCCGGTTTCTACCAGGGCGGCCGGGAAGCCGGCACAGGCATGCTAACCTGGTGGGTCCTGGCCAATGGCGTGCTCGCCGGGATAGGTGCACTGGTGGCCCTGGCCCACCCGCTCACGATACTCTCATCCGTAATCGCGGCCCCGCTCACCTCGCTCAATCCAATGATCGCGGCCGGGTGGGTCTCGGGACTGGTGGAAACCTTCGCACGCAAACCCAAAGTCCGCGATTTCGAGAAATTACCCCAGGATATCCTCTCCGTAGCGGGCTTCTGGAAAAACAAGGTTACCAAAATCCTTCTGGTCGTCGTTTTCACGAATCTGGGCAGTTCCCTGGGCACATTTATCGCCATTCCCATGATGTTAAGATTTTTTTAGAGCGTATCCAACTATTGCCCATTTTTACCTTGACTACTCACCTATCGGGTTTCATCGAAGCCCGGGACGTTCACCCCAACTCCCAGACCGAAGTGATCCTGGCCAGGCGCCAGCCTGCTGTCTGAAACCAGGACAGGCTTACAACTCAAAACCAATGAGTTTGAAGATTAAGCAGGGGACGCAATTGCTGTCAGGGTTCTTTCAATCCTGGCACCATTATCAGTCGTGAATGTCTGTGGGGCAGTGGAAAGCCGCCCTTCAGCAAAAAGCTGAATACATTCCGGGTATAAAATCCATTCCTGTTTGAGTCCGTTTGACTTGATGGCGTCCAGGCTGTCCCCGGGCTGAATCTCAAATGTCCGCTGGCCGATAATCGGTCCCGAATCCTCCCCGTAATCAACGAAATGGACGGTACAGCCGCCGACTTTGCACCCGTAGCGATACGTATCCCCATAGCCGTCCACTCCCGGGAATGAGGGTAAAAGCGCCGGGTGGATATTCATTATGATGGGTTTGCCCGGGACCGTGTTCACCCGGTCAATCAGGTACGGGGTCAGGTTGCGCATGAAGCCGGCCAGCACCAGGAGGTCATATGGGTAGGGCTGCATCGCTTCAATCAGGGCCGCTTCGGCCACCGCGCGGGTATGCAAGAACGCGTTGACTCTCTCAGGATCGTCCTCGGGGGCAAACAGGCACTGTTTCTCCACGGTATCCTCAAGGTCAAAATCGTCGGGAAGGTGCACTGCATCTGCATTTTCCCGGTATTGCCTGATAATACGACCATAATCCACCACAAAGGTGGAAATCTTGTGCTTCTTACCCCGCCCCAACCCCTTTGCGTCAGGATTATCTGAACCCACAAAAACCATCTCGCCGTCAATGGCGCCGGATTCGCATGAATCGATGATGGCCTGCAAATTTGTACCACCGCCGGAAATGAGTGCGCCGATCTTGATTTTTTCCGCCATGTCGCCTCCTGTTGGGTTGGGTGCTCCACCTGTTTATGCATTGAATTAGCAAAACCCTGCCGGTGTGTCAATTACAGGATAACGGGATACACGGTTGACAATAAATACCGGCATTATTATATAACAGTAACCGTAAAGAATCCTGGCCTAAAGGGCCAGGCTTTGGGTTGCCCCTGGAAGGGGCATACACCCAAAACCGATACTACAAAGAAAAGGATACCGATCCAATGGGCGAAAATGTGATTGAAATTGAAGACAGCTCCTTTGAATCTGAAATTCTGCAGGCGGACAAGCCTGCTCTGGTTGATTTCTGGGCCCCCTGGTGCGGCCCCTGTAAGGCCATTGGACCGGTCATCAACGACCTGGCCGACGAATTCGGGGATAAGGTCAAATTTACCAAGTGCAATGTGGATGACAACCCGGTAACGCCCGGGAAATATGGTATCAAAGCAATACCGACGCTCATCTTTTTCAAAGATGGCCAGGTGGTGGAACAGATCACCGGCATGGTTGCAAAATCAAAACTGGAAGCAACCCTGAACAAACTGCTATAGTCGTGACTTCACCCTCTTGAGGGCAAACAGGGTACGCTAAAACCGGTGATGCCCACCGCGGCGCTTCACCGGTTTCTTTTTGAACGGGGAGACAAGATAGCCCGATGCTTATTTTCAGACAGTTCAGGTATGGCACGCTGATAATCGCCGCCCTGCTTCTATTTTCCCTGGCGGGTTGCGCCTGGTTCAGTTCAAAGGATAACCGGCCGGCCATCGAACTGGCCCAGGACGGCATGGACGATTATAAGAGCGGCAACTACACCTCCGCCATTGAAACCTTCGAACGGCTTAAGGACTGGTACCCTTTCAGCAAGTACGCCATCCTGGCAGAGCTGAAAATCGGAGACGCCTACTACAAGAAAGAAGAATACGAAGATGCCGTCTTCACGTACGCTGAGTTCATCAACCTCCACCCGCGCAACGAGGCGGTGCCTTATGTGATGTACCAGATCGGCCGGTGCTACTTTGATCAGGTCGATACGGTAGATCGAGACCAGGCATCCACCCGCAAGGCACTGGAAAGCTTCAATAAGCTCGTCGAAAGATTCCCGGTGGACGGATACTCAAAAAAGGCCCGTGAGCACATCGACACCTGTATCAAAGTCCTGGCCGGCCATGATTTATATGTGGGTCAGTTCTACTTCAAAGCGCGCTACTACAAGGCGGCCCTGAGCCGTTTCATGGCCGTGATTACCGAGTATCCGGATGTCGGCCTGCAGCAAAAAGCCCTCCAGTATGTGGCCCTGTGTAAAGCGGAAATTGCCCGTGAGGATGACGGCAGCCGGCAGTAGCCGTGCCGGCCGTGCCAGATCTTGATCCCGGTTTTTAGATCTGAAGCCAAAAAACACTTTACACCGCATGATTAGTATTATATAGATAGCGTTTGCAATTTACCGGGAGTGGCTCGAGCCCAACCCGAAAGTATTGATAATAAGGACTCGCAGGAGACGATACCATGTCTAAAGTATGTGAAATATGCGGAAAAAAACCAATGGTTGGCAACAATGTCAGTCATGCCCATAATGTAACCAAGAGACGCTTCAACCCGAATCTGCAGAATGTCCGCGCCCTGGACAACGGCCGCCCGAAAAAAATGGTGGTCTGCACAACCTGCATCAAATCCGGGCGCGTGGTTAAGGTCGCCTGAAGCTGTTGCCCACCTCCGGTTCCCCGGTCGGCATTTCATCTGCCAGGGATCTACGACGACAATAACAATAGCGCTATGGCCAGCAACCGCTTTAAGGGTTTTCGCATGGTTTCTAAGATGATTATTACCCGACTCTCTTGACACCCTGCACACTCTTGACCTTCCTGATGGCTGCCAGTATTCGCCTGAGGTGTTCCGTACTTTTGACACCGATGGAAAAACTGCTTTCGACGTGCCGGTCATTGCCGGTTTTGGTATTCGCCTCGAGAATATTGGCATCGTTTTTAGTGATACAACCGACGATGTCAGATAGCAGCCCCACCCGATCATAAGCATTTACATACAGGTCCGCAGGGAACGTCTCGGACGCCTCTGTATTCCACTCGACATCTATACGCCTTTCCGGATCCATCTTCAGTGAGTTCACGCAGTTGTAACGGTGTACGGTCACACCGAAGCCGCGGGTGATGTAGCCGGTAATCTCATCCCCGGGAACCGGTTGGCAGCATTTCCCGAATTTGATCAGGATATCGTCCACCCCTTTCACCACCACGCCGGTTTTTGATTTCTTTTTGCGCACCCGCCCCATCAATTTGTTCAAGATAGACTCACCCACAGCCTCACCGGCAGCTTTCGGTTCCAGGCGCCGTATAATCTGCAGGGGCGTTGTCTTTCCATAACCCACACTGGCAATCAGGTCGTCTATGGCTTTAAACCCGAAAAATTCAACGACGGTATCCATCTCTTCTGACTTGATCTGGGTGTTGAAGTTCATTTTATGTTTTCGGAAAGCTTTTTCACACATCTCCCGGCCCAGGCTCAGGCTTCTCTCTTTTTCCTGGGTCTTAACCCATTGCCGGATTTTTGATTTGGCCTTGACCGTTTTTACAAACGTCAGCCAGTCCTTACTGGGGTGATGGTTCTTCTGCGTGACCACTTCAACAATATCACCGGTCTGCAGGGCGTACTGCAGGGGCACCAGGCGGCCATTTACCTTCCCCCCGATGCACTGGTTGCCGACCTCGGTATGAATCCGATAGGCAAAATCAACCGGAGTAGCACCTCTGGGCAGGGTCTTCACCTCACCGGTGGGTGTGAACACATAGACCTCATCGGGAAACAGATCGATGCGGACATTCTCAAGAAACTCGTTGGGATCCCGGGTGTGCTCTTGATTCTCGACGATATTCTGAATCCAGGCAAACGTGTCGCGCACCTTGGCGTCCACCTGCTTGCCTTCCTTGTAGCTCCAGTGGGCAGCGATGCCGGACTTGGCCACGGCGTCCATCTCGTGTGTCCGGATCTGGATTTCCACCCTTTCCCCCTTAGGGCCGATCACCGTGGTGTGCAGGGACTGATACATGTTGGGTTTGGGCCGGGCGACATAGTCTTTGAATTTGATATCAATGGGCTTCCACAGGGCATGGATCAAACCCAGTACCCCATAGCATTGTGGAATCGTGTCCAGGATGATGCGAAAGGCGATAATGTCATATATTTCTTCAAATGGCAGATTCTGGCTCAGCATCTTCTGGTGGATGCTGTAAAATTTTTTGTGCCGGCCGAGCACCTTTCCCGGTAGATTGGACTGGTCGATTTTCTGCACGATGATCTGCCGGACATTCTCCAGGTACGCTTCGCGCCCGGCCTGATCTTTGCGGACAAGCCCCCGGATCCGCTGGTAATCTTCCGGAAAAAGATATTTGAAAGAGTTATCCTCCAACTCGTGCTTAATCCAGTAGATGCCCAGGCGCGAGGCGATGGGCGCATAGATATCCAGGGTTTCCCGGGCTATCTTAGCCTGCCGGCTGCTATCGTGGAACTCGAGGGTACGCATGTTGTGCAGCCGGTCAGCCAGTTTTATCAAGATCACCCGGATGTCATCAGCCATAGCCAACAGCATTTTGCGGATGCTCTCCGCCTGGCAAGCCTGTGCGTTTTCAAACGGCAGAACACTGAGTTTGGTAACCCCGGAAACGATATGATCGACTTCCGGCCCAAAGATCTCCCGGACTTCAGCGGACGTTGCGTGGGTGTCTTCAATGACATCGTGCAGCAGGCCGGCCACCACACTGACGGTGTCGAGTTTCATGTCCGCCAGGATACCGGCAACCTCCAGGGGGTGGGAAAGATAAGGTTCCCCGGACAAACGCACCTGCCCGGCGTGCACCCGGGCAGAGTAGACATAGGCCTGGTTGACAACCCCCAGGTCAGCGTCGGGGTTGTAGGTGGTGACCTTATCAATTATGTCATTTATGCGAATCATCAGTAGGCTTTTGCAAATACAACCCGTTTGTCCGAAGGTTCGCCGCAGCAGACACACTTGCCTGCCTCATTATTCTCCCCCAGGTTCTCGAACGGGATACAGCGGATGCTCACCTTCAGGTCTTCCTTTATACGGGCTTCACACGCATCCCGGCCGCACCAGTGCGACAGAGCAAAACCACCATGAATTTCCGGTTTCGCCTGATTGGCGGGTGTAAAATACCGGTAAAAGGCCGTATTATCATCAACGTTTATCGTATTTTCCTCCCGGTAGGCCAATGCCCGGGCAAAGAGATTCTCCTGGATATCTTCGAGGGTATCACTGACAGAAGCTACAAATTCATCCCGCTTCACCGACATTTTTTCCCGGTGCCCCCTGTCTCGACGCCCCACGAATACGGAGTCCTCCGCGATATCACGCGGACCTATCTCCACCCTGATGGGAATCCCTTTCTTAATCCAGTCCCAGCTTTTGCCGCCGCCGATATCACGATCATCAACCTCAACCACCAGCCGGCGACCATAATACTCGCTCTTTCTCAGTTCCGCCGCCAGGCTGTTCACATAGTCCATCACCGGACCCTTATCCTTCTCTTTGCGCATAATCGGGATCAAGACAACATGCGCCGAAGCAATCCGGGGGGGCAGGACAAGTCCGTCGTCGTCGCTGTGGGTCATAATCATGCCGCCAATCATCCGGGTGGAAGAACCCCACGAGGTGGTCCAGGCATACTCTTCTTTTTCCGCGGACGATTGGAATTTAATGGCCGAGGCCCGGGCAAAATTCTGCCCGAGAAAATGGGAAGTCCCGGCCTGCAGGGCTTTGCGATCCTGCATCATCGCCTCAATGCAAAGTGTATCCACCGCGCCGGGAAACCGTTCCAGGGCTGTTTTACGGCCTTTGATAACCGGTATGGCTAGAAATTCTTCCACAAAACGGGCGTAGACATCCAGCATCAATTCAGTCCGGATAACCGCCTCATCGGCGGTGGCATGCGCCGTATGCCCCTCTTGCCAGAGAAACTCACTGGTTCTCAGAAAAATCCGGGTTCGCATTTCCCAGCGCACCACATTGGCCCACTGGTTTATCAAAATAGGCAGGTCCCGGTAACTGCTGACCCATTTGGAAAACGACTCCCCAATGATGGTTTCCGACGTGGGCCTGACCACCAGCGGTTCACCGAGTTTCCCGGCCGGCACCAGGCCGCCCTCGGGGCCTTTTTCAAGGCGGTGGTGGGTGACCACCGCACACTCGGTGGCAAAACCTTCCACGTGCTCAGCCTCTTTCTCAAGGTAATTCAGCGGGATAAAGAGTGGGAAGTAGGCATTCTTCACGCCGGTCTCTTTGAACATGGCATCCATATCGCGCATGATATTTTCCCAGACCGCATAACCCCAGGGCTTGATGACCATGCACCCGCGTACCGGAGATGGCTCGGCCATGTCCGATGCTTTGACGACCTGCTGATACCACTCCGGGTAATCTTCCGACCGGGTGGGTGTGATTGCTGTTTTGGCCTGCTTTTTTCCCATAATGCCCTCTCTCCTATCAGGTTTGTGCTTTCTTTTCGTATCGTTGCACCTCAGTGAGTAATACCGCCACCAGCTCTTCCTGGGGGAATTTCTTTACAACTTTGCCCCGGCGAAAAAGTATCCCGAAGCCATCACCGCCGGCAATGCCGATATCGGCCTCCCGGGCTTCTCCGGGGCCATTCACCACACACCCCATGATGGCCACTTTCACATCTGCCTGTGAAGCAAACAGGGCCGTTTCCACCTGATCGGCAATGTTGAACAGGTCTACCTTGCAGCGCCCGCAGGTAGGGCAGGATATGATTTCCGGACCCCGCCGGCGGATGTCCAGTGAACGCAGGATCTCATAGCCAACCTTGATTTCCTCAACCGGATCACGGGTCAGCGAAACCCGCAGGGTATCACCGATCCCTTCAGCCAGGAGCATGCCGATCCCCACGGAGGATTTTACAATCCCGGCATAGAGACCGCCGGCTTCGGTGACCCCCACGTGAAGCGGCAGGTCTGTCCGGGTGGATAGCCGGCGATAGGCGGCCACCGTACGATAGACGTCTGAGGCCTTTATCGATACTTTCAGTGCGTGGAAATCCAGGCTCCGCATACGGTCAATATGCCGCAGGGCACTTTCTACCATCGCCCCGGCGGTGGCCTGGCCGCCATACTTTTCCAGCAGGTCCTTCTCCAGCGACCCCGAGTTAACCCCGACCCGTATGGCCAGCCCCAGATCTCGAGCGCAATCGACCACCTGGCGAACCTTGGCTTCGCTGCCGATATTACCTGGATTTATCCTCAAACCATCGGCCCCCGCCCGGGCGGCAGCCAGCGCCAGACGGTAATCAAAGTGGATATCCGCAATCAGCGGAATTGAAATCCCAGCCTTAATTTTTGATATGGCCGCGGCCGCCGGCTGATCCGGTACCGCTACTCTGACAATCTCACAACCGGCCGCAGTCAACTGCCGGATCTGGGTCACCGTGGCCTCGACGTCCTCGGTATAGGTGTTGGTCATTGACTGCACGGCAATGGGAGCCCTGCCGCCCACCGGGACAGTCCCTATCCGGATCTGCCGGGTGGATTTTCTCTCTATTGAAAATGGCATCCTGTCCCGTTACCTCTCAGGTTCCCAAAAACCAGTCTCTCAGGCGTGTCAGTTTACTGGAAACCGGGCAAAAGTGCATAAAATTCAGACAGGGACAGGTCTAACAAACGGACCTTATTAGTTCAAGTGAAATTGCCGACTGCAATGGATTGGGCGGCACTGCAGCTTGACAGACCGTGCCCATAACGGCGATAGTGGAGCTATTTGTATAGAAGCTTGGCCCAAAGAGATAGGCTTTGAGTTGCCCTTGGAAGGAACTTACAACCCAAGACTGAGAAGTGTGAAGTGACTAAAATGATCTAAAGTGCACCACGTAAGGCACTTGCTCCGCGACGCCTAAAGTTCTGGTGTCACTTCGCTCCGCTGGTTTTATCCAATCAGTAGAATGCCTTAACTTTAGATCACTTTTAACTTTAGTTCACTTTAGCTCACTTGCATCAATCAGTATGGCCTAGCCAATTATCTCTGACCTGGCCCTGAGGACCAGGTTGTTAAAGACAGAACAAAACCGGGAGGACTCAATTTGCAGCAGGAACCCCCCATCCCGACCGGCGCATACCGGGTGCGGACAATTTTCAGGTTATTGCTTGTGGCCGGTTTCATCGCCACCTGCAGCCTGTACGTTTGCCTCTTCACGCCGGAACCATCGCCTGAAACGGCCCTGGAAAGGATTCTGCGGACCGGCAAGATTACCGTCCTGACCCGCAACAATGCCAACTGCTACTATTTCTACCGCGACCAGCCCATGGGCTTTGAATATGATCTTGCCAGCGCCTTTGCCGAATACCTGGGTGTTCGTCTGGAACTGAAAATTGCCGAAAAATGGGAGGGCATGATCCCGGACATCCAAACCGGCGAAGCGGATATGGTCGCAGCCGCACTGACTATTACGGCCAAACGTTTGCAGCAGGTGGCCTTTTCCGATGGCTACCTGGCCACCCGGCAGCAGGTCATCACCAACCGGTATCACCCGGATATCCGCACGCCGGCCGACCTGGCCGGGCACACGGTCCATGTGCGCCGGGGAACTTCATACCAGGAGCGCCTGGAGGAACTCCAGGCTTCCGGGATCGCGGTGGAGATAAAACTCCTGGTCGATGTCCCCACCGAAGAGCTTATCCGGCAGGTGGCCGCGGGTGACATAAATATCACCGTGGCGGATGAGCATATCGCCCTGCTGAACCGGCGCTATTATCCCCGGTCACGCATCGCGTCAGCGGTCAGCCAACAGCAGCCCATCGGATGGGCCATACACCAGCAGGCGCCTAAACTGCGCCGCCGGATCAATCAGTTTTTCAAGGACATCAAGGCAAACGGTGTCTATGCGGACATATACGACCGATATTTCTTCGATCTTGAAATGTTTGATTACGTGGATGTGCGCGCTTACCACAGGCGGCTGCGTACCCGCCTGCCTGCCTATCAGCCCATAATCGAACAGGCCGCAAACCTGAATCGCTTTGACTGGCGCTTAATCGCGGCCCAAGTGTATCAGGAATCGCATTTTGATCCCGCCGCAAGAAGCCATGCCGGCGCTTACGGCCTCATGCAGCTGACCATCCAGACCGCCCGCAGCCTGGGGGTAACCGACATTCTGGATCCGGCCCAGAATATTCAAGCCGGTGTTTTGCACTTGAGAATGCTCTACGATCATTTCAACAAAGTCCCGGAATCTGATCGCCTGCATATGGCCCTGGCAGCTTACAACGTGGGCCAGGGTCATTTATGGGATGCCCGGGAACTGGCCCGCCGGTTCGACCTGGACCCGGACCGGTGGGTTTCGCTCGAGAAAACCCTGCCCCTGCTGCGCTACCGCAAATACTACAAAGATTCGCGCTACGGTTATTGTCGGGGGACAGAACCCATCCACTATATCCGCCAGATAAACTTCTACTATGATATCCTCAAGCGCAGCGGCATTGAATACGGGCGCATCCACGACCCAGCCGGCAAAGGAACCTTGGGGGAGGCGCCCTCCTGATCAGCGAACGGCAGCAAAGGGGTTGAACCGCTTCTCCTGGCCGATGGTCGTGGGTCCCATGTGCCCGGGGTAAACCCGGGTTTTTTCATCAAATCCGAAGAGCCGGTTCTGGATACTGGCAATCAGGGTATCAAAGTTGCCGCCAGGCAAATCGGTACGCCCGATGGAACCCGCAAAGAGGGTATCTCCCACAAAAATTCCGTCCGGCGAAACAAAAGAAACCCCCCCGGGAGAGTGCCCGGGAACATGCACAACGCCAATTTTGATATCACCAAAGGTGATGGTATCGTTATCCACCAGCAGCCGGTCCGGAGCCGGGGAATTCTCGGCCTGCATCCCGAACATACGCGCGGATTGGGCCAATTGATCCAGCATGGGAGCATCATCCCCATGGATCATCAACTGGGCCTCGGGAACCGCTTCTTTCAGCTCCCGGTTGGCGCCCACGTGGTCAAAATGACCGTGTGTATTTAAAATAGCTTTCAACTTCAGGCCTTCTTCTTCCAGGGCGGCCAGTATCCGCGCAGCCTCTTCACCCGGATCGACAACCGCCGCTTCACGTGTATTTTCACAGCCAAGCACATAACAATTTGCCTGGATCGGACCAAGGGCCATGGACTTTATAATCAATTTAATCTCCCTTCAATCTAACGTCTGTTTGCTCTCGTTGAAACCAAGTCGGGAACCTTTGCGTTTCACAATTCCCTTTTTTCCCCGGACCTGCTCAAACCTGGGCAGCGGCGCCTGTTTTTTAAGCGCTGCGCCAGGCACATCCTCGGCCCCTTCCGGGGCAATGAATATATCCGGCACCTCTATGTCAAGGCTCAGCGCTTCCTCGTCCACAGCATGGTTGATACTGTCAAGGATACCGTTTATGAAGGCTCCCGATTCCTCGGTGCCGAACCTTTTCCCAATATCGATGGCCTCGTTGATGGTCACTTTGGTGGGTATATCCGGGCAGCACATGAGTTCGAATACAGCAATCCGCAGGATGTTGCGATCCACGCCGGACATCCGGCTGATCTTCCAATTGCTGGAAAAGCGCTCAATCAGGGCGTCAATCTCAGGCTTCCCGGCGTTGACGCCACCGACCAGCTTCAGAAAAAAAGGACGTACCTTCTTGGGGGGCGTACAGTTGCGGCAGAACAGGTCAACACCTTTTTCAGGATCACACTGCCGTGAATCAATATAAAAAAGAGCCTGCATGGCAAGCTCTCGGGATCTTCGACGGGTACCCATATTTTTATGCCTGGCTCAATGTGTCCACTAAATTTGCCATCTCGACAGCGGAGATGGCCGCACTCCAACCCTTGTTGCCGGCTTTGGTGCCCGCACGTTCGATGGCCTGCTCAATAGTGTCTGTGGTGATAATTCCGAAAATTACGGGTATGCCTGAGTCCAGTGACACCTGGGCAATCCCCTTTGACGCTTCCGCGCATACGTAATCATAATGTGAAGTGGATCCGCGAATAACGGCCCCCAGGCAAATAACTGCATCGTATTTCCCGGCGGCAACCGCCTTTTTAGCCACCAGGGGTATTTCAAAGGCCCCGGGTACTTTCATAAGATCAATATCTTCATCCGCAGCCCCGGATCGAACCAGCGCATCGAGAGCGCCACCCACCAGTTTGTCGGTGATAAAGTCATTGAACCGGCTGGCAATCAGCGCAAACTTCTTTCCCTCGGCCAGTAGTTTTCCTTCAATCAGATTCGGCATATACTCTCCTCTCCTAATTAGTGCCCATCCATAAATAAAAGATTTCAGGATGGCGCTATTAGCTCTTAGCGGTTAGAAATTAGGTAATATGCTGTATTTTAACAGTTTTATCTAAAAGCTAATGGCTAAAAGCTAACACCTTCCATCCATGATTTCCAATCATGGATGGACACTACCTGTTCATCTGCAGCGTATGCCCCATTTTGAGCTTCTTGCACTCCAGGTAGCACTTGTTGTGCTCATTGGCGGGCACCTCAATGTGAATTTGCTCCACAACGCTGAGCCCATATCCCTCCAGGCCCACCATTTTCTTGGGGTTGTTGGTCAAAAGCCGCATCTGCCTGACCCCCAGATCCACCAGGATCTGGGCCCCGATGCCGTAGTCCCGCAGGTCATCCTTGAAACCAAGTTTGAGGTTAGCCTCAACCGTGTCCAACCCCTGGTTCAACTGCAGGGCATAGGCCTTCAGTTTATTCACCAGGCCAATCCCCCGGCCTTCCTGGCGCAGGTATAAAATAACTCCGGAACCTTCCTCTGCAATCATTTCCATGGCATTGTGCAGCTGGTCCCCGCAATCACAGCGCATTGACCCGAAGATATCACCGGTCATGCATTCGGAATGCACCCGCACCAGGATCGGTTTTTCCGGGTCAAGCTCACCCTTGACCAGGGCGATGTGGGTCAGGTTGTCGATTATATTTTCGTAGGCCGTAATCTTGAAATCGCCCCCGTAGGCTGTGGGTATTTCGGTTTCCGCAGCCCGGGTCACAAAGGATTCCGTGCGTGTCCGGTAAGCTACCAGATCAGCAATGGTACAGATACCCAGATTATGCTCCTCGCTGAATTTTTCCAAAGAGGGCATCCGTGCCATGGTGCCATCATCGTCCATAATTTCGCAGATCACCCCGGCCGGCCTGCGGCCGGCCAGGCGGGCCAGGTCCACGGATCCTTCGGTCTGGCCCACGCGCACCATCACACCGCCATCCCTTGCCCGCAGTGGGAAAATATGCCCGGGACTCACCAGATCGTCGGCTGTGGCATCATTGGCGACTGCGGCTAAAACCGTTGTGGCCCGATCAGCAGCGGATATACCGGTGGTGACACCATGTTTGGCTTCAATCGAAACAGTAAAACCCGTCTCGAAAGGCGAGGTGTTCTTGTTCACCATCATGGGCAGCTTGAGTTCTTCCGCTTTCTCACCGGTCAGCGACAGGCAGATAAGCCCGCGACCATATTTAGCCATGAAATTTATGGCCTCGGGGGTCACACTTTCGGCCGCCATGGTGAGGTCGCCCTCATTTTCCCGGTCTTCATCATCCACGAGGATGACCATCTTTCCCGCGCGGATATCTTCTATCGCCTGTTCAATCGAAATCTTAGACATAATACTGTCTACTCTCCTGTTTTATAAAAATCCTGTTTTGGCAAGAAACTGCATATCCAGCGAATCTGAAGCCTGCTTTTCCCCGCGCTCCCTACCCGGCCTGCTTAAAAACTTTTCCACATATTTTCCCAGCACGTCTGTTTCAATATTCACATGGGCCCCAGTATCCTTCAGGCCAATGGTCGTGATTTCAGCGGTGTGGGGAATGATACTGACGTTGAAATTCTGTGGTGTGCAGCTGTTGATCGTAAGACTGATCCCGTCAATGGCCACCGACCCCTTGGGGATCATGTACCTTGAAAGGGCTTCGGGCACGGCAAAGGTCACCACGATCGCATTGCCCTCGTCCTGTTTGCCCGTAATGGTGCCCCGACCGTCAATGTGGCCCGAAACGAGATGGCCATCGAGTCGGTCGGATAATTTGAGGGCCCGCTCCAAGTTGACCCGCTCTCCGATATTGACCGCCTTGAAAGTTGTTTTCGACAGGGTTTCAGGGGAAACATCCGCCGAGAACCGGGTTCCCTGCAGGTGAACAGCCGTGAGGCAGGCCCCGTTTACCGCGATACTGTCGCCAAGACCGGTACCTTCCAGGGAAAAATCCGCAGCAACCGTCAGGCGGCTGCCGCCCGCCACCGGTTGAATCTGCATCACCGTTCCCAAACCTTCAATAATACCGGTAAACATTGTTTCCTTTTTCGCGCAGCAGGGCACAAGAATGCCCGTTTCAGCGCCGCTGCCGGACGTAGCCTGAAATCAGGATATCATCATCGAATCGATCAGTCCGAATATCGGTCAACATGCTGCAGTCCGCCATACTGTCAGGACCCGGTCCCGTACAGATCGGCACCCCATCGTCTCCGCCCAGTATTTTGGGCGCGAAAAAAAACAGGGCCTTATCGACAATATCCGCCGCAAAAGCCGAGGCAATCACCCGGCTGCCACCCTCAATGAGCAAGCTGCTGATGTTTTCGGCTCCCAGCCAGGCCATGAGATCATCCAGATCGATGCGCCCGCTTCCATCAGTCCCAAACGGCACGACCCGCACACCGGGCCGCTCAATCCTGGCAATCTCCTTGGCGGGTACGATATCCGCACATATAATAAGGGTTACTGCCTTGGAGTCAAGCTGCAATATGCCCGCATTTTCTGAGATGGAAAGGTGGGTGTCCAGAACAATGCGCACCGGGTCTCTCGGATGTGGCTGAACCTTTGCAGGAAGTCGGGTGGTCAAGCTCGGATCGTCCGCCCGCACCGTATTGATGCCAACCATAATTGCATCCAAAGCATGCCGTAACCCATGCACGTGCTGCCTGGCCGCAGGGCCGGTCACCCAGCGGGCGTCTCCGGTGCGGGTGGCGATGCGGCCATCCAGTGTGGCCGCGCATTTAACAACGACAAAAGGCCGCCCGGTACAGGTGTGCTTGATGAAGGCCTCGTTCAGGCGCACGGCCTCATCTTCACAGATCCCGTTTTCCACCTCAATCCCGTGTGACACCAAGGCCTGGTGTCCACCGCCCGCCACGGAGGGGTTGGGGTCGTCCATGGCTGAGACCACTTTTACAACGCCGCTGCCAAGAATTTTTTCGGTGCAAGGCGGCGTCCGCCCCGTGTGGTTGCAGGGTTCCAGCGTAACGTATAAAGTAGCTCCCCGGGCATCTTGGCCGGCATCGTCCAGGGCATTGGCCTCCGCATGCGGCTGACCGGCCGCATGGTGGTACCCTTCACCCACAATCCGGCCGTCCTTGACAACCACGGCACCCACCATGGGATTGGGGGAAGTAAAACCACGGCCCCTGGCAGCCAATTCAAGCGCTCTGCGCATAAAGTACTGCTGCTCCATCACGATCACCAGCGAATCCCCCATTCAGGATTTGTGGCCGCTGAGCAGGCTCCTGAGCTCTGATACGAAATCATTCACATCCTTAAACTCCCGATACACTGACGCAAAGCGCACGTAAGCAATATCATTGAGGTTGTGAAGCTTGGACATCACTTGCTCCCCGATGTCGTGGGAGGGAATTTCCTTTTCACCGGTCTCTTTCAAGTCGCGCTCAAGATCATCGAGGAATTCATCAATGATATTCATGCTGATATCCAGCTTCTCACAGGCCCTTTTAATACCCGCGCCCACTTTATCTTTGTTGAATACTTCGCGGCGGCCATCTTTCTTGATTATCATGATCGGGACTTCTTCAATGTGCTCATAGGTGGTAAAACGCCGGGTGCACAAAATACATTCCCTGCGCCGCCTGATGACATTGCCGTCCTTACTCAATCGGGAGTCTATCACCTTGTTGTCAATCTCGCTGCAAAACGGGCATTTCATTAAGCTCCCCCTTGATCATTGAATTAAACCTGCGGCCAGTTTGAAAAGCGCTCAATCCTGGTTCAACTTTATGACGTCCACACCGGCTTCGGCCAGCATCTCCTCTGACATTGTGTCAGCGTAACCGGCCTGATAGATTATTTTACTGATCCCCGCGTTGATGATCATCTTGGCACAGATCGAACAGGGCAAGTTGGTGCAATAGAGTGCGGCCCCCTTGATGGAAGTTCCATGCAGGGCCGCCTGGATAATGGCATTCTGCTCGGCATGGATCCCCCGGCACAATTCGTGCCGTTCCCCGGAGGGAACGTTAAGCGTCTCCCGCATACAACCAGTCTCTGAACAGTGGCGCACACCGGAGGGTGCGCCATTGTATCCGCTGGCCAGGATCTGTTTATTCTTAACCAGGATGGCACCCACGCCCCGGCGGGTACAGGTCGTCCGCCTGGCAACCAGGTTGGTGATATCCATAAAATAGGTGTCCCATGACGGGCGCTGACTGCCTGCATCCATTTAGGTGAGCCCCCCCTCGTACAACGGGAATTCCCGGCACAGGGCCGCAACCTGATCCCGGGCCGCGGTTACACGGTTGGTGTCGTCCGGGTGCTGCAGGACGTCGGCGATAAGGCCGGCAATGGTGCGCATCTGCTCTGCCCCCATCCCCCGGCTGGTGATAGCCGGTGTTCCCAGTCGAATGCCGCTGGTGACAAAGGGGCTCCGGGTTTCAAACGGGATTGAATTCTTGTTTGCGGTCATACCGGCCTGGCCGAGAACCGCTTCGGCATCTTTACCGGTGATGTCCAGGTTCGTCAGGTCAGCCAGCATCATATGGTTGTCGGTACCGCCCGATACCAGGTTGATGCCCGCAGCCGTCAGGCCCTTGGCAAGGACAGCTGCATTGGTGACTGTTTCCCGCTGATAGTCCTTGAAAGAATCCGAAAGGGCTTCTCTAAAGGCCACAGCCTTGGCAGCAATGACGTGCATCAGCGGGCCGCCCTGGATACCGGGAAACACCTGTTTGCTGATGGCCGCACCCTGGGCAGACCGGGCCAGGATCAGTCCTCCCCGAGGGCCCCTGAGAGTTTTGTGGGTCGTAGATGTCACCACATCGGCAAAAGGAATGGGCGATGGATGCACCTCGGCGGCCACAAGGCCGGCAATGTGGGCCATATCAACCATAAAAAGAGCCCCGCTCGACGCTGCGATTTCACCCAGGGTTTGAAAGTCGATAATCCGCGGGTAGGCGCTGGCACCGGCCACAATCATTTTTGGGTGGTGTTTTGCGGCCAGTTGCCTGACCCGGTCATAGTCAATCGTACCGGTCTCTTTTCCAACCCCGTAGTGTACAAAATTAAACAGCCGGCCGGAAAAACTTGCCGGGCTGCCATGGGTCAAGTGACCGCCGTGGGCCAGGTCCATGCCCAAAACAGTGTCCCCGGGCTCAAGCAGGGCAAAGTAGACGGCCATGTTGGCCTGGGACCCCGAGTGCGGCTGCACATTGGCATAATCCGCCTTGAAGAGTTCCTGGACCCGCTCAACAGCGAGGCTTTCGGCCACATCCACGTTCTCGCACCCACCGTAATAGCGCTTGTCCGGGTAACCTTCTGCATATTTGTTTGTCAGGACACTGCCCTGGGCGGCCATAACAGCAGGACTGGCCACGTTTTCCGAAGCGATCAGTTCAAGGGTTGTGCTCTGCCGGGTCAGTTCATCCTGAATCACTTCAGCAATCTCGGGATCAACCCTTTCGATTGTACGCGACTTCATCGGTCACTCCTTATATAACGGCTCTTAACGTAACTTTTCAAAGGTATCAAACATGTCGAGGCGGGACTGGTGGCGCCCGCCTTCAAATTCCGTTTCGAGCCAGGCCTTTACAATCTCGAAGGCCAGGGTTTCACCGATCACCCGCCCCCCCAAAACCAGGATATTGGCATCATTATGTCTCCGGCACATAATCGCCGAAAACAGATCATTGCAAAGCGCGGCCCGCACATGAGGAAAACGGTTGGCCACCATGGACATGCCAATGCCGGAACCGCAGAGCAGGATGCCCCGACTGAATTTACCGGTGGACACCCCCAGCGATACCCGGGCACCAAAATCCGGATAATCCACGGACGCTTCGCTGTAGGTGCCGGCATCTTCAACCGCAAGGCCAGCCGCGACCAAAAATTCCCGCACAGTCTCTTTTAAGGGGTAAGCTGCATGGTCACAACCGATGATGACCGGATCGTCTGCATTGCCCGCCATTGAAGATCTCCCTCCATATATTGTGTTTATCGGAACTGTTTTTACTGGTTTGGTATCATATCTTGTGATTTGTCGAACGACAAGAGAAATTTTTGAACCTGTTTCTTACTAAGGAATGAAGCTTCGCTTCGCTGATTTATAGGCCCTACCGCCCTCGAAAACGCCGAAAACCGGATTTTTTATAATTGCCCGCCGGAGGCGTACAACAATTCAATGTTCGATGTTGAGCGTTGGATGTTGGATGTTCAGCTTTTTAAACTTTTGGGTTACTTTCTCGGCATAGCCATCTATTTCTGACCCCCGCGCAGCAGGACAGGCTTGGCCCTGACCAGGTTTTTAACAGCTGAATAAGTCCCGGAC
Organism: uncultured Desulfobacterales bacterium; assembly: GCA_964636125.1. Taxonomy (GTDB): domain Bacteria; phylum Desulfobacterota; class Desulfobacteria; order Desulfobacterales; family CAJINA01; genus CAJINA01. Next base: position 113,984 of record CAZWPX010000002.1, read on the forward strand.
CTTAATCAACCCGGCCCATCACCAGCACGGCATTGGTTCCGCCGAAGCCAAAACTGTTGGATATCGCTGCGGCAATCTTCTTTTCGCGAACAACGTTGGGAACATAATCCAGGTCGCAAGCCGGGTCCGGGTTGTCCAGGTTTATGGTGGGTGGAATCAGGCCGGTATGCAGGGCCAGGGCCGTAAACACGGCTTCAATGCCGCCGGCACCCCCGAGAAGATGCCCGGTCATGGATTTGGTTGAACTGATTAACAGGCGGTCTGCGTGTTCGCCGAAAACCGATTTAATCGCCTGGGTTTCATAGACGTCATTTAAGGCTGTGGAGGTCCCGTGGGCGTTGATATAATCAATTGCTTCACAGTCGGCACCGGCATCGTCGAGAGCCGCCTGCATACAGCGGGCCGCACCTTCACCCTCCGGTGAGGGTGAGGCCATGTGGTAAGCATCACCGCTCATGCCAAATCCACGAATTTCCGCGTAGATCCGGGCACCTCTGGCGAGGGCCTTCTCCAGGGATTCAAGCACTAGCATCCCGCTGCCTTCGCCCACCACGAAACCATCACGGTCCCGGTCAAACGGCCGGGATGCTTTTTCCGGCTGATCATTCCGCGTAGACAGAGCCTTCATGGCATTGAAACCGGCCACGCAGCAAGGTGAAATAACGGCTTCCACGCCGCCTGCGATCATCGCATCCGCACCACCGCTCTGCACGATTTTAAACGCATCGCCCACGGCGTGTGAGCCTGCCGCACAAGCTGTCGCCATGGCGAGGTTTGGCCCCTTGGCCCCGGTCTGAATGGAAATCATGCCGGGCGCCATATTACCGATAATTGTAGGAATGAAAAAAGGGGAAATTCGCTTGGGACCGCGGCGCTCTAGTTTCTGGGCCTCACTTTCCAGGAGGGAAAGGCCGCCCAGACCGCAACCCGATGAGACTCCGATCCGATTGCTGTTTGAGTCGTCTATCGCCAGCCCGGCATCCGTCAGGGCCATTTTTGCAGCGGCCACGGCAAAGGCAATATAGGGCTGCATTCGCCGGGCATCCTTTTTTTCCATGTAGTCAAGCGGATCGAAGCCCTTGACCTCACCGGCAATCTTGGTTTTAAACACTTCGGTGTCAAATTGTGTAATTGGCCCGATGCCTGATTTGCCAGCGCAGATTGCTTCCCAGGAGGCTTTCACACCGATGCCGACCGGGGTTATCAACCCCAGGCCGGTAATCACAACCCTATCTTTTCCAGCTTCTGTTCTAGTTTTCATCTATGTAAGCGATGGCGTCCTTTACAGTTGCCAGTTTTTCTGCGTCTTCATCGGAAATATCGATATCAAACTCTTCCTCCATGGACATGATCAGTTCGACCAGGTCCAGGGAGTCGGCCCCCAGGTCATCAACAAAATGAGCTTCCGGGACCACTTCCGTAAGATCAACGCTCAGTTTCTCCGCAATTATTTTTTTTACCTTATCTTCTACTGACATTGTCACTCTCCTTGGATTATCATTGACAGTGGTTTTACATGTACATGCCGCCGTTCACATGCAGGACCTGGCCCGTAATATAGGCCGCTTTTTCCGATGCCAGAAATTCAACCGCAGCGGCCACCTCTGCGGCCCCTGCGGGCCGACCCAGGGGTATCTGGGCAAGCATGGCTTTCCTGGTTTTGTCGGGCAGGTCCCGGGTCATATCCGTTTCAACGTAGCCCGGGGCAACCGCATTGGCCGTGATACCACGCGGCGCGAGTTCCCGGGCAACGGCTTTGGTCAATCCAATGATCCCGGCTTTGGCCGCTACATAATTTGCCTGCCCGGGGTTTCCGGCAACCCCGACCACCGAAGTGATATTAATGATCCGGCCCTGGCGCTGTTTCATCATCGCCTTGGCCGCAATTTTGGTACAATTGAATGCGCCTTTTAAATTGGTGTCGATCACCGCATCCCAATTTTCCGCCTTCATCCTGACAAGCAACCCGTCTCTGGTGATACCGGCGTTGTTCACCAGCACATCGATGCGACCGTTGGATGCAAGTGTTTCCTTGAAAAATGCCTGGACCTCGGCTTCTACCGTGACGTCCATCTTGAACCCGGCGGCCACACCTCCGGCGTCAGCCACAGCAGCCACGGTTTTTTCAGCTTCATCGGCAGCCCGGTGGTAATTAAACAGGACCCGGGTATCCGGCCCGGCGAACGCCACGCAGACAGCCCGGCCGATACCCCGGGAACCGCCGGTGACAACCACAACTCTTTTATTCGATGGCGTCATCATTCAGCCGCTAATCGTCTTCCCGGTCCAGGACATTACGCCCCTTGTAGGTGCCGCAGCTGGCGCACGCGGTGTGGCGTTGCTTGGCTTCGCCGCACTGGGGGCAGGTGGACAGGTTCGGCCCGTCTATTTTTTGCTGGGCTCTGCGCATGGCCTTTTTTGACTTGGATGTTTTTCGCTTGGGTACAGCCATTAGTAATCTCCTAACATATTAATATAATTTACTAAATCAAACTTGTCCGCTCATTTTTTGAGCAGGCCAATAAGTAATTGAAATAGTGTAGAATGTCAACCTTTTTCAGGAATTATTTTTGATTTGTAGTGTTGTGAAATTGCAACGGGTATGGTATTGACATCGTCCGGAACAGCATGCTGTTTTAGATTTACATAACTTGCTGTTTTAAAATACAATTTTTTATTCAAGGTTATCGTGGCCGGTCGCTCAGGGCAAGATTGCAGACAAGCCGCGAAAGAGGCAGACAACCAAAAGTCAGGAAAATAGTCAAGTAAACTTTTCCTAACTACTAATCATTATTAACAGATAATGAGTAATTAAGGCGGGCTATCTCTCTGTAGTTTATTGGTATAGCTCACTTCACCCCTGACCTGGCAGACAGGCAGGACCGGATGGCCCTTTACTCACAGACTTAAGGAAAACAACCATGTCAACCATCATTACCAGATTCCCCCCGAGCCCCACCGGGGCCCTGCACGTCGGCGGTGCCCGTACGGCTCTCTTTAACTGGCTGTACGCCCGTCACACCGGGGGCCGTTTTGTTTTACGCATTGAAGACACCGATAAGGTCCGCTCCACCCAGGAATCTGTGGATGCCATCTTTGAAGCCCTCGAATGGCTGGGCATCGACTGGGACGACGGCCCCTATTTCCAATCCAAACGCTTTGATCTGTATGCCGAATACATTGAGAAACTGCTCCAGGCCGGCCACGCCTATTACTGCGCCTGCAGCCCGCAAAAAATCGAGGCCATGCGCAAAGAGGCCATGGCCACCGGGGGGAAGCCGAAATATGATGGCACTTGCCGGGAAAAAGGCCTGGAAAAAACTGCCGGTGCCGTGGTCCGCTTTAAGGCCCCGCCAGTGGGCAGTACGATTATACACGATGTCATTAAAGGTAATATCGAGTTTCAAAACAGTGAACTCGACGATTTTATCATCGCCCGCAGCGACGGGTCCCCCACCTATAATTTCGTGGTTGTGGTCGATGACATTACCATGGGCATCAATACCATCATCCGGGGCGATGACCATGTCATGAACACGCCCAAACAGATTCAGCTTTACCACGCCCTGGGAAGCGAACTGCCGGTGTTCGGCCACGTCCCCATGGTGCTGGGCCCCGACCGCAAGCGGTTGAGCAAACGCCACGGCGCCATGTCCGTAACTGAATATCGAGAAATGGGCTACCTGCCCGAGGCCGTCATCAATTACCTGGTTCGCCTCGGCTGGTCCTTTGGTGACCAGGAATTTTTCCAGACGACCGAGCTGATTGAAAAATTCTCGTTGGACAATATTGGCAAATCCGCCGGTATTTTTGACCAGAAAAAACTCCTGGCCCTGAATGCGGAACACATTCAGGCCAGGACACCGGCCGAGCTCTACCCCGTCCTTCGGCCTTTCCTGGAAAAAGCCGGCTATGACCCGGGCTCCGGTACCTATATCGAAAGCATCATCACGACCTTGCAGCAGCGCAGCGCAACGCTGGATGAGATGGCCGCAGCCGCCCAGTTCTATTTCGCCGAGGAGATCGAGTACGAGAAAAAAGCGGCCAAAAAATTTCTCAAAACCAAAGCGCTTGAACCTTTGGGACTGCTGGTGGAAAAGCTCACCGGCCTGGATGAATTTGAAGAAAAGGCCCTCGAGGATGTTTTCAGGGCAGTCATGGCGGAAACCGACCTTAAACTGGGCAAGATCGCCCAGCCGGTCCGTGTGGCCCTCACCGGCCGAACCGCCAGCCCGGGCATATTTGAAATCATAGAGATTATCGGCAAAGACCAGGTTCTCAAAAGACTCGCTAAAGCCATTGATTTCATTCAAGCAACATCATCGGCAGACAAGTAGAATCGTTAAGAATCCTGGTTCGAAGTGACTAAAGTTAATGCGTCGCTGCGCGTTACTGTTTTTTTCAAATTGGCAGGATGCCTTAGTTCGATGTTCGCTATTGAACGTTGGATGTTGAATGTTCAGCTGTTCAGACGGGCGGGCTGTTCTCTCTGCACCGACCACGGCGTCCGGTTGAAAGTTCAAAAAGATCTTGACGCCTTAAAGAATATTATATACTAGACTTTTTTACACTTTCTGGGGCATGGTCTAGTGGTAGGACGACGGGTTCTGGCCCCGTTAGCCCAGGTTCGAACCCTGGTGCCCCAGCCATTTTAAAACAAGGGCTTGCGAATTCATTCGTGAGCCCTTTTTGGTTTAATCGGTGAACCCTTTGCCCCGCATGGCATCCCCATCCTTAAATAACGCCAGCCCCGTTTTCATCTGCCGCCAGCCCAGTTTTCGATAGAAAGGTTCTTTGCCGGGGGAGGCATAAAGAATGATGTTGCAGTGGGCCAGCCGGGATACCAGGGCCTCCATAATTCGGGTACCGAGACCCTCGCCCTGCCGATCAGGCGTTACGGCTACATCGTAGATGGCGGCCTGATAGGCATCGTCTGAAATTGCCCGCCCGAAGCCAATCAAGCGGCTGTAGCGACCTTCAGGGCTGCGGTAATCTTCCGGGCCGCACTCCCGATGAGCAGGGTGTCGATGCCGACGGCCAATAGCGTGTAGCCACTTTCAATATAAGGCTGGATTGTGTCGGCCGTCGCCCCAAATGCGCCCAGTGGTATGTCTGCCCGGGCGACACAGTCACGCACCCGCGATATGGCCGCTTGAACCTCAGGGTCGTTTACCTGCCCTGTTTTTCCCATACTGGCCGAGAGGTCATACGGGCCGACAAATACGCAGTCTATACCCGGGACTTTTGCAATCTCTTCGATGCGCGCCACCGCATCAATGTGTTCGATCTGGATAATAACGGCGATCTCATCATTGGCGGAATCAACATACTCCTGAAAATTTACCCCGTACCCCTGGGCCCGTGCAATGCCCACACTTCTTGCGCCTGTCGGCGGATACTTACCTAACCGGACCGCCCGCCGGGCATCAGCGGCGGTTTGAACCTGCGGCACGATAATACCGGCCGCGCCGCTGTCCAGTGCTCTTTTAATCCAGACCTCCTTGTTCGCAGGTATCCGGATGGCACACGGAACGGCCGGTGCCGCCGTCTGCAGAATGCGCTGCGCCTCCCTGAGGCTTAAAGCGCTGTGTTCAAGATCCACAAAGAGCCAGTCAAATCCGGACAGGCAAAAGATTTCAGCCACTTCAGTGGCCGGCAGGGTGACAATCGTACCGACAAGGCGATCACCGCGGGTCAGTCGGTTTTTGAAAGATGGGTGCATTGCTTTCTCCACTCACTTTAGGTCCTAATAAGGCGGCGCCAGGCGCCTGAATCCGTGAAACAACACGATACCAAGGAAAAACAGGTTTCGCGGCAGGATACCCGGTGTAAAGTAACCGGGGCACCTGACCGGTTCGTCTCCATCGACAGTTTTTGCCAGGCAGTGTCCCATCTGTTCCATCCAGGCTGTTGTCCGCGGCCACTCCAGGATGCGTGTGTACCAGGCTTCAGGGATACCCGCTTTGCCTGCCCGCGCACCCAGTATGGCCCCCAGGATGGCACCGGATGTGTCAGTATCTCCGCCGGCAGTGACAATCTCCTGCAGTCCGCCCGCAAAATCATCCTGATGTCTCAGCCAGGTTTGAATGACACAGGGCACGGTATGGTACATGTACCCCGAAATACCGTTGCGTGAACCGATGGCATCGGCAAATTCGCCGACACACTGATTTGCCTCCGCAGAGGCCGCGGCCGTATATAAAAGCTGCACATATTCAGCACTCGCATGCTTTGCAAGCGCCCTTTTCACAATTGCAACAAAGTGCCGGGGCTGGATATCGCCCGCCTGCGCACTGACATGGGCAGCCAGGGCTACCGTGAACGCACCGAAAAAAGCTTTGGGATCTGTGTGTGTCAGCCGTGTGGTACGCAGGACCCAGTCGCTTAAAACCTCACTGTTTTCTCCAAAAACCACTCCGAGAACAGCGCTGCGCATGGCCGGTCCGTTACCCGCCGAGAAGATACCGCTGCGCCGGGGCGGAAAGCCCAGCCAGAGTTTGCAGACTGCGCGCAGGGTTGCCAGGCCGACACCGGCCGGCAAGCCCGCAACCCACCAGCGCAAGGCACTGGCCAGCTGCCTTTCAAAATGACCGGGATCGAATCTTGACGCCACCAGCGACCGGACAACGAAAAGGGTATGTTCCGTATCGTCGGAAACCATGCCATGGCCAAACAGGAGCCGCTGGCGATCGGGCGGTCCGAGAAGTTTTGCACCACGCCGCGGGCGGAGCCCCTCGTATGGCAATCCGAGGGAATCACCCACCGCCGTACCCAGGATACATCCGACAATGGCTTTTTTTCGATCTTTCATTCAAGGTGGGGTCTCCTTTGCAGACATTAGCTATCGTGTATAGGGTCTGTTTGGGTCCGTCAAGCCAATTCCCACCGGTACAGCAGCCTTACCACTTGTAATCGTAAACAATATGCCCACCCCGGTATTTCATTCCGGCGCCGTCGCGGTTGACAACCATTCTGCAGTCCATATTATTATGCCATGTCACTGGGTATCACCTGCCAATGAACCTGAACCGAATATGGATTGTGAGGTGCCATGAAGCTGAACCTGTTAAGATTCTTTTCTGTCAGCCTGCTCGTATCGGTGTTGCTGCTGGGATCGTGCTCCGCAAGCCACGAGAGTTCAAGCGAATTCGTACATTGGCGCCCCTATGCAGAAGGCCTGCAGACGGCCGGCAACCAGGGCAAAAATGTTTTTCTCTACTTTCGGGCCGACTGGTGACCGTACTGCCTTAAAATGGACAAGGTCCTTGTCCAAGAACCTGTATACAGCCACCTGAACACGAATTACATCCCCATCAAGATTGACATCGATAATGAAAAAAGTGTGGCCCGTAAATACCGGGTAAACGGCATACCGGCCCTGTTGTTTCTTGACCCCCAGGGACGGCTTCTCAAGCAGATAAATGGGTACGTCCCAGCGGATTCCTTCGTAACAATGCTTAAAAAGACGGGTTAATCTATACGGACCAAAATGGCTTAGGATCGGGGACGAAATAATCAGTTCAAACTTATGGGTACATCAGGCACTTGTAAGTCCCTTGTCCCCGCCGTGGGCAAGCGCTATCCATTCTGAATTCTGGTATTGCTTTAGCAGTCCTTATTGCGTAGTGTCCCCGATACTGAATTCTTTACAGGCGGGGTAATACCATAGCTGACAGCGACCTTAATTCTGCCCTTAAATCCTACCGTATCCAGCTATTCATCTGTTGTTCAGTCACATTCGGCTGCTATTTTGCAACCTCCATGCGCCTTCCGGTGGTACCGCTTTACGCGCGCACGCTGGACATTTCCACCGCGCAGATCGGCATTTTCAACGCGGTCTTTTTCCTCATGGCGGGCTTACTGGCTTTGCCCATGGGGCTGGTTTCAGACCGCATCGGAAGCAAAACCGTAGCATCGGCAGGTCTTGCGATCCTGGTCGTGTCCGCCTTTTCACTCTACCTGTGCGATACGTTCCGAACGCTGACCCTGGCGTATTTTTTCTTTGGTATCGGCACGGCCGCCTTCGGGCCGACGATGATGTCATTCGTTGCCCGGATCTCGCCCGCTACGCACCTGGGGAGGTCATACGGATGGTACACAACGGCCCTTTTTTGCGGGATGAGCTTCGGCCCCGCAGTGGGTGGCTTTGCAGCCCAGGCATCCGGCTTTGTGGTCGTTTTTATAGCCATCGGCCTCATTTTGCTCCTCGATCTGGGCGCTTTAGTCTATTTTATGCCCGGTAATCGTCCCCGGGAAGCATCCGAATCCGCACCCGCAAAATCGGCGGCGCCCTTAAGGGAACTGTTTTTGAACCGTACTGTGCTGGCCTGCTGGGGTGTCACCCTGAGTGCTTGTGTCGGCCTGGGCATGTTTATCAGCTTCATACCCCTGCATGCTCACAACCTGGGATTGAACGTGAAGGAAATCGGCCTGGTATTTTTTGTACAGGGCCTGTGCAACGGGTTTTCCCGCATCCCTTTCGGCCACCTCAGCGACAAGGTAACCCGCCGCGACACACTGATCATCATCGGTATCATCGGGTATAGTGTATCCCTGGCGGGATTCGGGGCTTCCGAAAATCTGTCTCACTTTATCGGATTTGCGATTATCTCGGGCTGCAGTATGGGGTTGGCGTTTACCTCTGTGGGAGCCCTGATCGCAGAAGCCGTTCCAGCCGAATCACGAGGCGGGGCCATGGGCGGCTACAACACCTGTATCTATTTCGGGATGATGCTCAGCTCTGCATTGATGGGCAGGCTCATCCAGGTCATCGGCTTTGCGAACGGGTTTTACCTCATTGCCCTGCTCACCGCGGCCACCATTGCTGTGTTTGCCCTTCTCCTCCGGCGTTAATGGTAGGTTGGTTTATCGTCATCCTTGCCTTTAGATCCTTCAATTACCCGGAACCGGGATTTGCGCTTTCGCAATCGCCATTGCAGGTACCGCAAGTAGATCACCTGCGGATCCAGAAATGTCCCGGGGGCTTTATAGCAGGCAAACCCACAGATAATCCCCCCAAGGTGATAGGCACCATAGGGATTGGCCTTGGCCAGCAGTGTCAGGAGGGTAATCCCTGCGGTTCCATAACTGATGTATTTTGCCTTTACGGGCAGGATAAACATCAACAGGATGGTCGCTTCCGGGTTCAATAATCCAAACACCACAATCAGTGCCAGCAGGCCGGGCAGCATCCCCATAAAGGGTGCGTTAAACCCCGCCACACCGCTGAAGGCCAATCCGATCAGGCCCCCTCCGAAAGCGGCCAGGTAAAACAGGACCAGAAACCTCCGGGGCCCGAGGGCGAACTCCACCGGTGCGGCAAAAAAATAGAGCATCAGGCAGTTGATCAGAAAACCGAACGGCGCCCGGGGGTCGTGCAGGAACGGATGGGTAACGAGCTGCCAGGCATGAAAGCTTTCCGAACTGTAGGGATAAAGCTGCAACTGGGCCACAACGGGGATGTGCAGCCACTGTTCCAGCAGCAATTCCGCAACATAGATGACCCCGTAGAGGATCAACAGGCGTTTGCCCAGCGTGGTCAAACCCGAGCCGAATCCGAAAGAACTGTGCATACGATCAGGGTTCAAAGAAGATTCCTTTCAAATTTGGTTGGGCCAAATTTCAATGTATTTAAAACAAATATCATCCAAGAGTGAACATCGAATATGGTGCTATCGCACCAATACAACCCTGAACTTTGAACATTGAACATCGAACGTCCAACATCGAATAAGGTGCTGGCGCCCCAGTACAAACCTGAACTTTGAACATTGAACATCGAACGTCCAACATCGAATAAGGTGCTGACGCACTATTTTGGATCAATACCAAACACCAATAGCCACCGCAGGCGATCCTTAGTTCAAAGTTCGATGTTGGGCGTTCGATGTTCAGCGTTCAGTTTTGTCGGCCATCGCTTCCACCGCGGCATACGCCGTAGCAATCGCCAGGCCGCTACCGCACTTCTGGCGCATCCAATCCTGGTGCGCCAGGATGGATCCAGCCGCGTATAGGTTCTCAAAGGCCGGTCGGCCACTTTCAGCCAGCGGTCTGAAGGTGTCATCCGTTTCCAGGCCGGCCTGGTTTACACGGTGACCCCGGGGATCTAAGAAATAACGTCGATGCCATCTGTTCCGGGACCGGGGCTGGAACACCGGCAGCCCGAAAAGAGGTTCATGGATACCATCCTGGTCGGCCAGCAGGGCTTTACCAAGAAACCGCCCCCCGGCAAACAGAACCCTGTCAGCCCGGAGGCTGTCCGCTCCGGGGTTCGCCTCCAGGGTGAGGGTAAATCCCCCGCTTTTCGAGGACCTGACCGCCGACACTCTTTTCTCCCGAAAAAACCGGACGCCCAAGGCCGGAATCTGCTCCGCGAACACCTCCCGCAGGCGCAGCCCGGGAACACCGGGCGGCATGGTGGGGATTTCAAATACCGGGCGGCCGAGAATCCGGGCAAGCGCTGCAACCGTTTCCGGACTGCGCCGGATCCCCAGGATCGCCGGCAGGCCCACCATCCGGGTATCTTGCAGGTGGGGTTCTATCCGGGCGGCCAGATTTTCAAGGTTCTGGTGCAATTCAAGCTGCCGGGCCATGGTTTCGGTGTAAAGCTCAGAGAGGTGTTGGCTTTCCGGGAAATCAATGCTGACCGTGCGTAATTTCGGCCAGTTCCGGGCGTGCACGGCGGCAATCTGCCGGGCGCTGAACCCACGTAGGCCCCGGATATCCACCAGCAGACAGCTTTTTTTGTCTTGCAGCGCCTGCACCCCGGCCCACATGGTCTGCGGTACGCCGTAAGTCGGCTTAACGGTCCCCAGGGGTGTCAGGACGGTGCTGTTGCAATCCTTGCTGCACCGATACGGCAGCCCCGCAGCAACCAGAAAATCAAGGAACTCGTCCATTGCCAGCTGGATCTTGCCCGGTCTGATCCGTGCCAGGGGGTGATCGGAGTCACGTCCAGCCAAATGAGCCAACCCCTCCCAGGGGTTTTTCAATAAATTCTTTTCGGCCTGTGGATACACCCCCAGAAGGTCCAGGTAGCCGCTGGCGAAAATTATTTCACCGGTCTCGCCGACCTGGGCGGTGGACAACCCTCGACCGGCGGCAAACACGGCCGCTGCCGTGCCGGCCATCCCGGTTCCGATCACCGCCAGGTCAAACGTATGCTTATCCTCAAGGTCCATAGCTCAGCGCAATCACTTTCCCCTATGAAGGGTCTTTTGTAATGTTAAAGTTTCTATAATTCCAGGCTGAAAAACCCGCAATGCAGCGCTTCCTGCAATTCCTCCTGGACCTGCGGGGTGCCCCACAGCACCGGGCGGATGCCTTTCCAACGCCCTTTGAGAAACAGCTTCAAGTCATTCAGGCCGGCGCAGTCCTCATAAATACCCTGGTTATAGAGATGCGCCACCGTGCGCACCCCGCAAAACACACCCTGGCAGGTGCCTTTACCCAACCGGCTGCGCAGGCCGACCGCCTTCAGGTCCGCCCGGTCACCGACCACCCCCATGGATTCCACAATACTGTCCACCGCGCCCCGGGGCACCATCTCACATTCACACAGAAACATATCCCGGGGTGCCTGCGCCTGCATCCACTCTCTGGGCGCCAGCCCGGGTTGTGTCCACTGGCAGGCCCGGGTGGCGTCCAATGGCCGGGAACGGGTCTGACAGGGAGCGTTCACCCCCAGGCGGCCGCACACCAGGTCGGCAGCCTTTTCCGCCATCAGGCGAAATGTGGTGAGTTTACCGCCGGTGATGGTGGCAAAATTTGTCAGTCCGTCAACCGCGTGATCCAGCAGCACGAACCCGCGGCTGACCCGGCGCGCATCACCTTTGCGCCCGGATCCAACCAGCGGCCGAACCCCCGTGTAGGCTCTCAGGCAGCGCGTGCCGGCCAGAACAGGCAGCATGGCCCGGGCCTCGGCCAGAATGGCATCCACTTCCGCAATGGTGGGGCGGATATCGTTGAGGTCATCAACCTGGATAGAGGTTGTCCCCAGAATAGACACCGTACCCCCGGGGACCAGGATATCCGCATTCGATGAGGGTCGCAGGCGGTTGATCACTCTCTGGCTGATCCTTGCGTCCAGGATCAGCAGGCTGCCTTTGGCATAGATCATGTCAATGGAAACCCCGGCCAGGGAAGCAACCTGGCCAGCCCAGGCGCCGGTCGCGTTCACCACCTGTTCCGCCTGTACAACGATGGTCTCACCGGTGAGGCGTTGGCGCAGCACCGTTTCGTAGATCCGGTCGCCCTTTTTTCTAAAATCGACGGTTTCGGTATTGCGCAGCAGCTCACTCCCGGCTTTCTGGGCCTCGTTCATATTTTCAAGGGAGAGCCGGAAAGGGTCTATGGTGGCGTCCGCAACCTGGAAAGCGGCAATCAAATTGGGAGAGAGTTCCGGCTCCATTTCCAGGGCGGTGCGGGGATCCACAGCCGCCACAGGAATGCCCGCGTCGGTGCACAGGGCCGGAAAGTCGGCCACATAGTTCTCGTCATCACCCGCCACGGCCACGAAAAGCCCCCCGGTGTTTTCAATGCAGTGCGGCGCAAGTTGCTTGAGGCGTTCTGCTTCCCGGCGGCACTCAGTCGCACTGGTCATATCCCCGGATACATAGCGGGCCCCGCTGTGCAGCAGGCCATGGTTCGCACCCGAGGCCCCGGCATTGATATCGCGCCTTTCTGCGACAATACAGCTGACCCCGCGCAGGGCCAGGTCCCTGGCGATACCCGTTCCCGTGGCACCGCCACCGATGACCAGTACCGGGGTTTGCATCTGTTTTGAATGGGCTGCCATTTTTAAGAGTTCCTTAACTTTAGTTCACTTCACTTATATCAATCTTTATGGCAGTGCCAAATACCTCTGGCCTGCCCCTGGGGACCTATACCACCAATCGCAAATCCGAAAGTGGGTAGGCCATACAGGGGTGGATATACCCGGAGATGGCATCTGATTTCCTGAGTCGGGCCCCCGGGGCATGAAATACCCGGCCGGATTGCAACAGGGTCCGGCACAGGCTGCACTCCCCGGAGCGGCAACTGGTGTTGAGTGTGAGACCCGCGCGTTCCAGTCCGATCATCAGCGGCTCACCGGCCTTTGCCGCAATCGCTTTGCCACCCGGCAGGGCCACGTTAAAGCGGTCCTGGGCCCCAATGCCCTCCGGCCAGCCCGGTTGAGTGGTGACATCCCCGGGTGGTCCGTAAACTTCTATCCGTATTCTCCGGCCGGGAATCTCAAGTTTTTCAAGCTCAGCGGCCACAAAGGTGTACATCACCTCGGGGCCGCAGACATAAAACATTTTACCGGCCACATCCTCCAGCAGGCGCTGGATGCAGGCCTGGTCAATAAAACCGCGCGGGCCCTGGTAATTCAGGGAAGGTTCCGAAATCACCAGACTGACCGTCAGGTTCGGGTACGCTGCGGCCCGCTGGCGAAGTTCATCTGCAAAGATAATATCATTTTCCCGCCGGCTGCCGTAGATGAGATGCACCCGGCGCCCCATGCCGCGGTCGGTGATCTCCCGGATCATGCTCATAAACGGCGTTATGCCGCTGCCGCCCGCGATAAAAACAAGGTCCTCCCCGTGAAAAAGGGGATTGTGGTAGAAGTTCCCCCCGGGCGCCGTACTTTCAAAAAGCTGGCCGACCTGGATCTCGTCGAGCAGATAAATGGAGACAAAACCTGCATCAACCCGCCGGACGGTAATGTCGTAATAGGCTGTCTGGGTCGGCGGCGAAGAGATGCTGTAGGGCCGACTCGTCCGCACGCCGCCTGTCTCCACAAACAGGTTGATGTACTGGCCTGCCTGGAAGGGCGGCAGGCGGGTGCCATCGGCTGCCACCAGCCGCAGGGTACCGGTGGAGGCCGTCTCCGCCATTATCCGCGACACCCGCAGCTTTAAAGAAACCGGATGCAGGCGGTTTACAGCCGCAGCCACCTGGCCTTTTTGGGCGGTCCGATCAAGGGCGTATTTACGCAGGATCTCGTTCTCCCGGACAATATCAGCATACCCTTCCAACTGGGTTTTCACGTCAACTTTACTCATGCCGCCCCCCCTTTCCCCTGCAGTGACCGCACAACCGCCCGGGAAGCTGAAAAACCCGACATCAGGGTGGGTTGAAAACCGCCCATCCCGGACCAGGCACCCACGTGGAAAAGCCCCTTGATCGGAGACTTCCGGTCCAGGAAAAATTCGTTGTCCTTGGCGTACTGATCAAACCCGTAGGCGGCGCCCCCGGGGTGACCCAGATAACGCATATGCGTCACCGGGGTCCCCACCTCAAGTTCTTCGATGTGATCCCGGCATTTCGGAAAAACCCGGTAAAGCATCTCCAGCATTTCCCCGGCGATGCGATGCTTGGTGTCAAAGTACTCGGCCGGCGGTATATCAAGCCACGGTTGGGCATAGGCCAGGCCCACCAGGGTGGCCTGGCAGGCTCCCGCGGGTGAAAACTCGGAATCGTCCACATCGTAGCAGGTAAACATCAGGGCCTCCGGTGCGGCCAGGATCCGGGTCTGGCGATAGGCCCGGTCCGCATCGGTCTGGTTCGAAAAAAAATGGGTGGCTTCGGTAATCCCCAGTTCATCCGGGGGGCAGTCAAACCCCAAAAAGACATTCACAAAAGAAGTGCCCACCGTTCGAGCACCCAGTTCCCGCAAGCGCTCGTCGGGGATATGCGATTTATCTATCAGGTCCACATAGGTGGTATAGGTCCCTGCGTTGGATACCACGTGTCCGGTATCAATCTCGCCCCCATCTTCAGTGATGACGCCGGTCACCTGCCCCTGGGAAACATTGATCTGCCTGGCACCGCAATTGAAGCGAACCTCACCGCCGGCCTGGAGATAGGCATCCAGCAGGGTGCTGGAAAGCGCCTGGGAGCCACCTTTTATATGGAAAGGCTTAAACTCGATATAGGCCCAGAGCACAATGGCAAAATCACCAAAAGAGAGTCGCGAAGGCGGCAGGCCCTGGTAAGACCAGTAAATTCCCAGAGTCGTCTGGAGCAGGGGGTCCTGGAAAAATTCGTCTAAAACCGACTGGGAAGGCTTCAGGGCATATTTGAAAAATTCCGGGTATTTCTCCGGGGAGGCCTCGGGGTCCCGGAATATGGTCACCCCGACCCACTGGGTGCAGTAGGCGTAAACCAGATCGAAGAACCGGTCGATGGCGTCGGCTTCATCCGGAAAGCGCGCTTTCAAAGCGCCCCCGGCAGCAACCCGATCAGCTTTGAGGGTAATGTCCAGGCGATCAGGCACCACCATGCGATAGAGGTTGGGCATCTGCACGAAATCCAGCCGGTCCAGCACCTCGAGTCGGGTCAGCATGTCGCGCAGGGGGCCCGGAAAACTCTCGGTTCCCATCCCGGAAAGCTGGTGCAGGGCCACTTCGAATTCAAACCGGCCGCGCACAAAACTGGTGGCGCACCCCCCGGGAACATTGTGCCGTTCAAGCAGCAGGGTTTTCACCCCCGCCCGGGCCAGCCCCAGCGCGGCGGTCAGGCCGCCATTGCCGGCCCCGATGACCACTGAATCATAATCTGCCATACGGTCTATTCTCCTTTGTAATCCCGGCCAGCCACCAGGTAACGATACCCGTAGGCGATCACCGGCTGGCCGGACTGGTTGACAACTTCACAGGTAATAAGCAGATTCTACTTCTGGACAACCGGATACCCTGCCCTTTCAAGCATTCGGATCACACCGTCTTCTCCACCCAGGTGGCTGGCCCCCACAATCACCAGCGCGTTTTGCGGCTGCCCGATAAGCCCGACAATGGCCGGCAGCCACTTTTTATTGCGCTGGACAAGAAGCCGGTCATGCAGGACCGGATACGCCGCAAAGCTTTTTTGCGTCATCTTATCAAGGGCCTGGATATCACCGGACTTCCAGAGCGCCAGCATCTCCGGAAAAAGGATCTCCACCTGGTCCAGGTCGGTCAGGGTTCTCTTTAAAAAGGCGTCCTGTTCCTGCCGGCCCAATTCAAAAAGCAGGGCCAGCGGCTCCTGGACCGGCTCCAGGGGAATGATTGTTTTGCGGTCGTTTTTCGCTTTCTGATAGAAGTAGCGATCCAGGCCATAGGCCGGCAGGTAGCCCCTTTTGCGGAGCTCCAGCATCGTCAGCGTCAAGGCGCACACCCAGGGGCGCAGGCCCTCGAACCTCACCATGTCCAGCCCCCCGGCCGCCAAGTGGTTTTCAAGCAGCCGGTATGTGTCTGCGGACAGATACTCCCGGATCGTGTGCTTTTTGGGCAGCAGGCTGTGCTGCATCATCAGGGCCTGGGTTTGGGGATCATCCATTTCATCCAGGTCGGTTTCAAAAACGACCACAGCACTGTGTCCGTATGCTTTTTCAAATTCTGCGGGCAGGGGATATTCCCACCGACTGAGAAGATGAATGGAACCCAGCAGGTAAACGGTATTGGTTCCGGATGTAACCGACCAGAGGCCCGTTCGACCGGTCTCTCCCAGGGCCGCCCGTCCCCCGGTGCTGATAACCGCAACCAGGATAACCAGGACCGCCAGGTACGGGTTTAGCCTGTTTTTAAACAGATGCCGCATGACACCTCGGAAGTTGAAGACCCTTGTTTTTTTCACGCAGTTTTCATTTGAACTTCATACTGCATTCATCCCCATCCACTACAGTTCCCCACAGAGTCTTTAAAAATATTAACACAAGTCCGGTGTGTACACCAGAATCTTCATCCACAAGGAGGCCCCATGTCACCAAGCCTGAAATCTGCAACCCTGATCTGCCTGGCACTCATCGCTTGTCTGGCACCCCGACCGGGCTACGCGGAGCCCGATTTCCACAAAACCCTGTCACCCTATTTCTTCATTGAAGACGGTGACCCGGCCCTGGACCGCCTGCCGCTAAAAAGCACCGACGTCCAGGTCACCATCAGCGGGGTGATTGCGGCCGTGACCGTGGTGCAGACCTATGCCAACAACGGCACCCGACCGATCAATGCCCGCTATATTTTCCCGGCTTCAACCCGGGCGGCCGTCCATGGCATGCAGATGAAAATCGGTGAAAACGTAATCACCGCACACATTAAAGAGAAGGAAAAGGCCAGCGCAGCCTTTAAAGCCGCCCGAAAACGCGGCAAAAGTGCCGCCCTGCTCAAACAGCAGCGGCCCAATGTCTTCAGCATGAACGTGGCCAATATCATGCCCGGCGACACCATAGAAATTACCCTGCGCTACTCGGAATTGATCGTGCCCACGGAAGGCACCTACCAGTTTGTGTACCCCACGGTGGTGGGTCCCCGTTTCTCAGAACAGCCGACCGCCGCGGCCCCGGAGTCAGATCGCTGGGTCCAGAATCCCTACCTGCCCCGTGAAAAGGAGCCGGTGGCCGCATTTAACCTGCACGCCCGGATATCCACCGGGATGCCGCTGGCTGAACTGGTCTGCCGATCCCACAAGGTTACAACCGCCTGGAACAGTGAATCAGAAGCCGAGATTGCGCTGGAGGACCCGCGGCAATTTGGAGGAGACCGGGATTATATCCTGGATTACCGCCTGGCCGGGGAAAAAATCCAATCAGGCCTGATGCTGTATGAGGGGGCCGAAGAAAATTTTTTCATGCTGATGGTCCAGCCGCCCGCAAGAATCCGGAAGGCGGATATTCCGGATCGTGAATATATCTTCGTCGTAGATGTTTCCGGTTCCATGAACGGTTTTCCGCTGAACACGGCCAAAGGCCTGCTCTCCGATCTGATTGGCAATCTGCGGGACACCGATACCTTTAACGTGATCTTTTTTGCGGGCGGGGCCCGGGTCATGGCGCCCAGATCCGTACCGGCCACCACGCCCAATATAAATCGCGGCCTGCACATGCTCGACCAGCAGCGCGGCGGCGGCGGCACCCGTCTTTTCGCCGCCCTGCACAAGGCCCTGGCCCTGCCCAGAAACGAATCGAGTTCACGCACGGTCATCATTGTTACCGACGGCTATATTGCCGCCGAGAAACCAGTTTTCCAGCTGATCCAGAAAAATCTAAATCAAACCAATGTATTTACCTTCGGCATCGGCAGTTCCGTAAACCGGTACCTGCTGGAGGGCATGGCCCGGGCCGGCATGGGAGAACCCTTCATCGTCACCGGCCCGGAGGCGGCCGAAGCCACAGCGAAACAGTTTCGCGAATACATCCGTGCACCGGTCCTGACCGGTATCAGTGTTAAATACAGCAGTTTTGAAGCCTATGACGTTGAGCCCACAGCCATTGGTGACCTTTTTGCCCAGCGACCGGTTATCATCCAGGGCAAGTGGCGGGGAGAAGCGGCCGGGGCGATTGAAGTGTCCGGGATCGGTGGGGGCGGCAAGTACGGGCAAACGTTCCAGGTAGCTGACATCAGGCCCCTTGAAGCCAACCGGGCCCTGCGCCCGCTCTGGGCCCGGACCCGAATCGCACAGCTCGCGGACTATAATTTCGGCCGCAGCTCAGATGAAGATCAGGCGGAGATCACTTCAATAGGACTGACCTACAACCTGTTGACCGACCACACTGCTTTTGTCGCTGTCCAGGAAACCATCCGGAATCCGGACGGCCGGGCAGCGCCCGTCAAACAGCCGCTGCCGCTGCCCGCCGGCGTCTCCAATCTGGCGGTCAGCAGCGGCTGTTCCCGGGTTCCCGAGCCGGAACTGGTTCTTCTCGTCTGCGGCCTGCTGCTGGCTTTCTCGAGGCGGTTGTTCTCTCATTTGCGCCGGACAGCCCGGAACACACTGCAATAAGGCGGCAGCGACCAAAGCCGCTTTAAGCTGTGGGATGCACATCTTGCCGAAAAACGAATCAGGACACCATTCGCGGCAAGATACCGCTCCCACCTGACAATCAGAGTTTAACCGCTCAGTGAATCGCATTGATAATAATAATTAGGTGCTCGCCATGCAATTTAACCTGAAGAAAATGTTCCCTTGCCGCCACTTGACGCCGATCATATTCTACCTGACAATCCTGGCCATCACGGCCGGGCTCAAGCTCCACTACAGCACAGCCGGCAGTGAATCCCTCGACTGGATCTTGAGACCCACCGCCGGGTTGGTGGAGATCATCAGCGGCATCCGCTTTGAACACGAGCCCCTGGCCGGGTACCTCAGTCGCGACCACCGAGCCATTATCGCACCCGCCTGCGCCGGGGTGAATTTTTTGATCGTGGCCTTTTGCATGATCGCATTTTCCGGGGTTTCCCGCCTGACGGGCACCGGCAGCAGACTGGGCTGGCTGGCCGGCTCCCTGGCCGGCGCGTACCTGGCAACCATCCTGGTCAACGCCCTGCGGATTATCATCTCCCTGAATCTCTATGATGCAGATATCTACAGCGCAGCCCTCACCCCCCGGGCCGTACACCGGGCCGGGGGGGTCCTCCTCTACTTCACTGCCCTGTCAGGCCTTTACCCGCTGGCAAGGCGCATCCTGACAGGCCTGTGGACCAGTGGGCCCCGGAATTTGGCACCCGGCGAACGAACCATGGAGCGTTTTGGAACCACCCTGCAAAGTGCCGTACCGTTCTGCTGGTACCTGGGGTTCACCCTCGGTGTTCCCCTGCTGCATCACAGGTCACTGATAGAGCAGCCCCTGTTTCGTGATCATGCGGTAACCGTGGCCGTGGCCTGTGCCGCGGTTAGCATCGTTTTTTATATTGCCCGGTCAGGCTACCGATGTATAATGAGGAACCAAACCAAAACCGATGAGTGTGAAATGACCGTTTCCAAGCGGATAGGCACCGGACAGGCACGACCATGACCCAGAAAATCCTGATTGTCGAAGATGAACCCGCCATTGCGGATACCATCCAGTACGCCCTGGAGACCGAAGGTTTTGCCACCGAGCACCTCTCGTGCGGCAAGCCCGTGCCGGACCGCCTGGAAAATGCAGCCATCGATTTAATCATACTGGATATCGGCCTGCCGGACATCAGCGGTATTGAGCTTTGCCTGGAAATCAGGAAACAGTCCCAGATTCCCATAATTTTCCTGACCGCCAGGAATGCCGAGATCGACCGGGTGGTGGGGCTTGAAATCGGCGGGGATGACTATGTCACCAAACCGTTCAGTCCACGGGAACTTGCCGCCCGGGTCAGGGCGGTCCTGCGCCGCGGAACGCCGCCCCCGGATTCTGTCGACCCAGGATTCCCATTGACCCTTGACGCTGACCGCCGCCAGATCAGGTACGGTGGCCAGGTCATGGACCTCTCGCACTATGAATACAGGATTCTGAGAACTTTTATGCAGCACCCCGGTCATGTCTATTCCCGTGAGCAGTTAATGGACCAGGTGTGGGATGAACCGGATTGCAGCATGGACAGAACCGTGGATGCCCACATCAAGAACCTGCGGGCCAAATTGAAAGCTGTCCGGCCGGATTGCGACCCCATCGTGACCCATCGCGGGGTGGGGTACTCCCTCCGCGAGAAATTCTAATGGCAGGGTCCCAGGGCGCGCGGGTTCAAGTGAAAAGAGTTAAAGGCTTTCATTTGTGTTTCGCTCACTCAATAGTATACGGTTGTAAATAACTTGTCATTCTGAGGAGCGGAGCGACGAAGAATCCCCAACAAGAGAGTATAACCTTTTTTGGATGAATTCCGAAAGTGGCGTCGAACGCGTTTATTAAAAGCTTGGCCCCGCGCCTTGGAATCCTTGAACCCTTGAACTCTTGAACCTTTTTACTTGAACCCCCATGAAACTCGGCGCCCGCATATTCGTTTGCTATGCCCTGATCTTTGCAGTCTGTTTCTACTACCCGGTGGACTGGATGCTGGCCAACCTGCGCACCCGCTACCTCGAAGGCGTAGAAGACCCGCTGGTGGACCAGGCCAACATCCTGGCCGTGCTGGTGGGCCTGGAGATGGAAAACGGTGAATTCGAAGCCAAAAAACTGCAGTCTGTTTTTGAACAGGTCCACCGCCGGGCGCTTGCCACCCGGATCTATGACCTTGAAAAAAAGAATGTCGACATGTGGATTTACATCACCGACCCGGTTGGGAAAATCATCTTCGACGCTCAAAACACGGACAACGTCGGGCAGGATTTCGCCGCCTGGCGGGATGTACGCCTGACCCTTGAAGGCCGGTACGGCGCCCGCACCACCCGACTGGACCCCGCAGACCCAACCTCATCGGTACTCTACGTGGCCGCGCCCATCCGGATCCACAATGAGATCATCGGGGTTCTGACCGTTGCAAAACCAACCCGCAACATCAACAGTTTTATCGCGGGTGCCAAGCCCAGAATTATAATGGTCGGATTTCTGGCCACCGCTACGGCTGTTTTCTTCAGCCTCCTGGCCTCTTATTGGATCACACGCCCGATCAGGCGCCTGACAGCCTACGCCAATGACGTCCGGGATGGAAAACGGGTGGAGCTGCCGCGCCTGGACCGGAGTGAAATCGGTGAAATGGGACAGGCTTTCGAGCGCATGCGCACCGCCCTGGAAGGCCGCCAATACATCGAGCAATATGTTCAGACCCTGACGCATGAAATCAAAAGCCCCCTGTCCGCCATCCGGGGTGCGGCGGAGCTGCTGGGCGAAAAGATGGCCCCAGAGCAACGCGTGCGGTTTTTGAACAACATTGTCAGTGAAACCACCCGGATCCAAGACCTGGTCGAGCGCATGCTGGAATTATCGTCCCTGGAAAGCCAGTCGGTGCTGCCGGTGCTGGAAACGGTCTCTTTGAATGCCCTGATACGGTCCATCTTAGAGAGCAAACAGCCGCTGCTGTCAAAAAAGAACCTGACCACGGAGATGAATCTGGGAGAGGAAGTTCGGATACAGGGGGATTCGTTTTTACTGCATCAGGCCATCGGCAATCTTTTCCAGAACGCCATCGATTTCAGTCCGGAGCATGGCCGCCTGACCCTGGAGATGATAACCCGGCCAGGCGAGGTTAACCTGATCTTGACAGATGACGGTCCTGGGATCCCTGATTTCGCCGGAGAAAAGGTATTCGAAAAATTTTACTCCCTGCAGCGCCCCGGAACCGGCAAAAAAAGCACCGGCCTGGGCCTGAACCTGGTCAGGGAAGTCGCCCAGCTGCACGGCGGCCGCATTCACCTGGAGAACCGGCCCGGGCATAAGGGGGTGCGGGCCGAGCTGACGTTAGCAGGCTGATAGGGCCCATCCATAAATCCAAGATTTCAGGATGGCGCTATTGGCTCTTAGCGGTTAGTTAACATGCTGTAATGAAAATGTTTTAGCTAAAACCTGATAGCTAATGGCTAACACCTTCCAGCTATGGCCGCAGACAGGCTAAAATCAGCGTCTGCAGGCGTTCAAAACAGCCGCCATAAAAATGATCCGCCTCCGGGATAAGGTGCAGGTCGGCCCGGGGGTTCCAATCCGGCAGCAGCGCCTCGACCATTTCGGGCGGGGCGATCTCATCCAGGCCGCCGGTCACCACGAACTTCAATGCCGGTATCTGCCTTACGTCCGCGAAATCCAGAAAAGCGGCCGGCGGCGAGACCATGGCCTGGTGCGCCACCGGGGCCATCTCCGGGGTGATGTGCGCGTTTACCCAACTGCCGAAAGAGTAGCCGGCCAGGCTGATATCCCCCAGTCCGCGCCCGGCCAGGTAAGCCATGGCCGCAAGGACATCCTGCTGCTCGCCCCGGCCGTCATCGAACTTTCCGCCGCTGCGCCCGACGCCCCTAAAATTGAATTGCAGGCAACTGTAACCGGCCTGGACGTAGGCGGCAGCCACCGCCTGTACCACCGGGTTATACATGTCACCGCCATACAGGGGGTGCGGATGGGTCACCACAACGCCGTGGTCCCGGGCTTCTTTGCTGAACAACCCTTCGAGGACCAGGTCCCCGGATGTGAAGGTGACTGTTTCCATGGCTATTTTACATGCTCAAGGCAAGTTGTGATCGCTTGGCCAAATTCCTTTTTCTGCCAGTTTTTAAGATCCGGGAGTGCCTCCAGGGCCTCCAGCGTTCGCGGGCAGGCGGTAGCCACGGCGGTCATTTGCGCCTTGGTCAACAACAAGGGGGGTTCAAGTTCAAGTTCCGCAGCCTGCCTGTCGCGCCAATCTTTCAGCACTTTTATCCGGTCCGGCACCTGGGGCGGCAGTCTCGGCGCCCGGTTACGGGGATAGACCGGCAGCTTTTCCGGCGGCACCCGGGCCCCCTTTTTGACCGCTGTTACAATCGCATTCCCGTACATGGCTACCTGGCGGGGGCTCAGGGCACCGGTTATTTCCAGGCGTTTCAAGGTTCGCGGACCGCTGGTGGCAATTTTGATCAACGGCTGAGCTCCCAGGACCTTAAATAGCGGCCGGTCCTTCCTGGCAGCAATGTCGCGCCGAAGCTTCAAGAGCTCCTCCAGAACCGCAAGTTCGCCCCTTTTTAGTTTTCCGGCACCTTTGCATTTTAAAAACAAAGGCTGGCCATTTTCCTGCGGGGTCCTGACACGGCTTAAAAGCTGGCACTCCTCTGTCACCCAGTAAAGCCGGTTCCGGGCTTCCAACTCAGCTGTCAGCTCAGCGGCCAGCTGAACCAGATAAACGGCATCTTTGGCCGCGTAGGCCATCATTTCGGTGGGCAAAGGGCGCATGGACCAGTCTTTGCGCTGGTATTTCTTGTCCAGCTTGACCGCAAACCGATTTTGCAGCACGGCATCAAGTCCGGTTTCCTTTTTACCCAGGAACATGGAGGCCAGCTGGGTATCAAATAGGTGGTGAATGTCGATCCCGAAATCGCGGTAGAGTGACCGTACGTCATAATCCGCACCGTGAAACACCTTTTTTACCTGCGGGTTCGCAAAAACAGGCCTCAGGGCCGAGAGATCCGGCAGGGCCAGGGGGTCGATGATGGCGCTGGTCCTGGACGTCGCCAGCTGCAGGAGGCAAACCTTCTCCTTAAAATGGTGCATCGAATCAGCTTCCAGGTCCACGGCAAGCACGGGTTCGGATTCAAGTTCGGGTACCAGTTCGGCGAGTTCAGCCGCTGTTGTAATTGTCCTGTATTGGGTTTCCATGGGGTCTGATCACTTCTCCAGGGCAGTTCGATAATCTCAATTTTCCCTTGACCGATGCCGGTATATCACCTACCTACTTAGTGCCCATCCAGAAACGGCATCTTTTGGCCCAGAGCTGCGTTTTCGCTCGTTTGAAATCCTCGGAATAGCCCGCTATGCCTGCGGTTTCAAATTCACTCAAGCCTTGCTCTGAACCAAAGTCTACCATTTCTGGATAGACACTACATTGGCTGCATGTAACCGGTGCACTCCAGGTAGCGTTTTCGCTCCCGGGAGCCGGTTACCAGTTTTTTAACAATCTACAGTACAGGTGAAAACAGCATGGTCAACATAACACTTCCGGATGGAAGCATAAAGTCTTTTGAGCAGACGCCTTCAGGGCTTGACGTGGCCTTGAGCATTTCCGAGGGCTTCGCCCGCAACTGCGTCGCCATGGAACTGGATGGGGCCGTAAGGGATCTGAGCACCCCGATTACCGCAGATACGGCCCTGCGACTGATCACCAAAAAAGATCCGGAAGCCATCGACATCCTTCACCATTCGGCTGCCCACGTGATGGCCCAGGCCATTTTAGAACTTTATCCGGAGGCCAAACTGACCATTGGTCCCGCCGTGGAAGACGGCTTCTACTACGATATCGACATGCAGCCGGTATCAGAAGATGATTTCCCCAGGATTGAAGCCCTGATGAAAAAAATCATCAAGGCCAAGCTGCCCTTTGTACGCGAGGAAGTCGCCAAAAATAAAGCCCTGGCGTTCTACAAGGATGAACCTTACAAACTGGAAATGCTGACCGACCTTGAAGACGGCACCATCTCTTTTTATAAACAGGGGAGCTTCACGGACCTGTGCCGCGGCCCGCACCTGCCGCATACCGGTTATGTGACCGCCTTCAAATTGATGAAAGTGTCCGGTGCCTACTGGCGCGCCGACCAGAACAACGCCCAGCTGCAGCGCATCTACGGCACCGCCTTTTTTGACAAGAAAGCACTGAAAAAACACCTGCACTTTATAGAGGAAGCTAAAAAACGCAACCACCGCAAGCTCGGTATTGCCATGGACCTGTTCAGTTTCCATGATGAGGCGCCGGGGATGCCTTTTTTCCACTCCAAGGGCATGGCGGTCTGGAATGTCCTGCTGGACTATTGGCGTGAAGAACACCACAAAGACGGATACGTGGAGACCAAGACACCCATCATGCTGACCCGCACCCTGTGGGAACAAAGCGGCCACTGGGAAAATTACCGCGAAAACATGTACACCTCGGAGATCGACGAGTCTGAGTACGCCATCAAACCCATGAACTGCCCGGGCGGTATGCTGCTGTACAGCTCACACCCGCACTCCTACAAGGACCTGCCGCTGCGCCAGGGCGAGATCGGCCTTGTCCATCGGCATGAACTCAGCGGGGTCCTGTCCGGTCTTTTCCGGGTCCGGGCCTTTCACCAGGATGATGCCCACATTTTCATGATGCCCTCCCAGATTCAGGAAGAGATCCTGGGGGTTTTGAAACTGGTGGAAAGGATTTACAGCACCTTCGGACTCACGTTCCACCTGGAGCTTTCCACGCGGCCTGAAAAATCAATCGGCAACGACGAGGACTGGGAAATCGCCACGGAAGGACTGCGCTCCGCCCTGGACCGCTACGGCCAACCGTACCAGATCAATGAAGGCGACGGTGCCTTTTACGGGCCCAAGATCGATGTCCACATCCAGGATGCCCTGGGCCGGACCTGGCAGTGCGGGACCGTTCAGCTGGACATGTCCCTGCCAGAAAGATTTGATCTTAACTATGTGGGCAAGGACAATGAAAAACACCGCCCCATCATGATTCACCGGGTCATCTACGGTTCCATTGAGCGGTTTTTCGGTATTCTTATCGAACATTTCGCAGGCCGGTTTCCGCTCTGGCTGGCCCCGGTCCAGGCGACCCTGCTGCCCATCAATGATGAGTTGGCCGCATACGCCGAGACGGTAAAAGAGACGCTTGAATCCGCCGGTCTGCGGACTGAGGTTGACAGCCGCACGGAAAGTTTGAAGCGCAAGGTGCGCGACGCCCAGCTTGCCAAAACCCCGCTGATCCTAACCATCGGTGCCAAGGAAAAAGAGGCCGGGACCCTGTCCGTGCGTACCCTGGACGGCAAGGTCCGTTACGGCTTTGCCCAGCAGGATTTTCTGGCCCGGGTTCTGGCCCATGTGCAGGCCCGCCGGATCGATTTTGATATATTCGGCGATTAGAGCGTTTGTGTAACCTCGCGCGACACATTACAACCGATATTGAATTGAAACTATTTCTTAAATCCAGGTTTACCCACTACTGGCTGCCGGTAATCATTTACTGTGCAGCCATTTATATCCAATCTTCCTTTCCCACCACCCAGGGGCTTCCGAGCTGGCGGCATCTGGACAAGCTCTTGCACCTGGCGGCCTACACCATTCTGGGCGCCCTCTTTTTCCGGGCCCTGTCCAGCGGTGGCGGCAACCTGAAGCGGGCAGTCATCTTCAGCATCCTGTTCACTGGCCTCTACGGCCTCAGCGACGAGATTCACCAGGCCTTCGTTCCGGGCCGGTCCCCCGAAGCAACCGATGTGGCCGCCGATTTTGCGGGCGGAATTGTCGGTGTGGGCTGGGGCTGGTCCCGGCTCAAACGGATTGACAAATCAGTCGACCTTTTGTAATGATTATCAGCTCGAAAAAGCTTCATCCCTAACAGAGGAGGCCGACCAGACGATGAACGCAAAGCAAACCCTCATAATCAACGGGAACCGGTTTGAATTTGATACCGGGGAAACCATTCTGGATGTCTGCCGTACGAACAGTATTGATGTCCCGACGCTGTGCCACCTGAAAGATGCTACCCCGACGGGTGCATGCCGCATCTGTGTTGTTGAAGTGGAAAATGCCCGCAGCCTGCTGACCGCCTGCTCCACGCCGGCCGCACCCGACATGGTTGTGCAGACCGAATCGCCCGCGGTTATAGAGGCACGCAAGGAGATCCTGCAGCTGATGCTCTCCTCCGGCAATCACAACTGCGCTGTGAGAGGCTCGGACAACAAGGACTGGACCTCTTTTCAGCTGGGTGTCCAGGAAGATGATAACAGCTCGGAACTTTGCCCCGTCTGGGGGGATTGCCGCCTGCAGGACCTGGCCTACCATTACCAGGTGGACGGCAAGGGCTTTGAAGCCACTGAGACCCGGTACCCCATGGAAACTGTCAATCCCTTTATCGTGCGGGACTTTTCGCGCTGCATCCTGTGCGGTCGCTGTGTACAGGCCTGTAACGAAGTCCAGGTGAACAATGCCATCAATTTCGGCTACCGCGGAGCGGAAACCAAAATCATTGCGGCCGGAGACAGACCCCTGAAAGATTCTGATTGCGTCTTTTGCGGTGAGTGCGTCCAGGCCTGTCCGGTGGGTGCCCTTGTGGAAAAAGACGTCCGCTACCAGGTGCGTCAGTGGGACACCAAAAGAGTCCGCACCACCTGCAGTTATTGCGGGGTCGGCTGCCAGCTCAACCTGCATGTCAGAGACAACCAGGTCGTCAAGGTATCCGGGGTTGAGGACCTGCCGCCCAATAACGGCAGCCTGTGTGTAAAGGGCCGCTTCGGCTACCATTTCGTCGGCTCGCCCGAACGCCTGACCGTCCCGTTGATCCGCAAAGACGGTGAACTCAAGGAAGCCACCTGGGACGAAGCCCTGGACCTGGTCGCCGGGCGCTTCAAGGAGATCCGCGACGCCAGCGGCCCGGACAGTATGGGGGTCCTGACCTCCGCCCGGATCACCAATGAGGAAAACTACGTTGCCCATAAATTCAGCCGGGCCGTCTTGAAAACGAACAATATCGACCACTGCGCCCGATTGTGACACAGCTCCACCGTGGCCGGTCTGGCCGCAGCTTTTGGAAGTGGCGCAATGACGAACACCATTGCCGATATTGAAACCGCGGATGTCATCCTGATTACAGGGTCCAACACCACGGAAAACCACCCGGTGCTGTCCAGTTTCGTCAAGCGGGCCGTCACCCAGCGGGGGGCCAAGCTGATCGTGGTTGACCCGCGCAAGATCAAGATTACCGAACATGCCGAATTGTGGCTCCGTCAGCAGCCGGGTTATGATGTGGCCTGGATCAACGGCCTCATGCACGTGATCATTAACGAAGACCTGCATGACAAGAAATTCATCGCGGAAAGAACCGAAGAATTTGAAGGGGTCGCGGAAACAGTCAAGAAATACACCCCGGAATATGTGGAAGAACTCACCGGGATTCCCGCGGACGCCCTGGTGCAGGCTGCCCGGCTGTATGCCAACGCCGATGCCGCCAGCACCCTCTACTGCATGGGCATCACCCAGCACACCTCCGGGGTCGACAATGTGAAGTCCCTCGCCAACCTGGCCATGCTCACCGGCAACATGGGCAAACCGGGCGGCGGGGTGAACCCCCTGCGCGGCCAGAACAATGTCCAGGGCGCCTGCGACATGGGCGGGCTGCCCAACGTCCTGACCGCCTACCAGCCGGTGGTCAACCTGGAGGCCATCAAGAAGATGGAGGACGCCTGGGGGGTGACCGGCCTGCCCACCGAAATCGGCCTCACCGTGACAAAGATGCTCCCCAAAGCCCATGCGGGTGAGCTCAAGACCATGTACATCATCGGTGAAAACCCGCTGGTATCCGATGCCGATCTCAACCACGCCAAGGCCTGCCTGGAACACCTTGATTTCCTGGTGGTTCAGGATATTTTCCTGACCGAGACCGCCGAGATCGCCGACGTGGTCCTGCCATCGCGCTGTTTTGCCGAAAAGGAAGGCACCTTTGCCAACACCGAGCGGCGGGTACAACGGGTGCGCCAGGCAGTCGAACCGCCGGGTGAAGCTCGCTACGACTGGGAGATCACGGGTGAAATTGCCAACCGCATGGGGTATGATGGCCTGACGTACAAGGAAAGCCAGGAAATATTCGATGAACTCAGGAAGGTAACTCCGTCTTATGCCGGAATCACCTACGACCGCATCGAGGATATCGGCATCCACTGGCCCTGTCCCACCGAGGACCACCCCGGGACACCCATCCTGCACACGGCCCAGTTCACTCGCGGCAAAGGCCTTTTTCACGCCATAGACGTGCAGCCGCCGGCGGAAGTGACCGATACGGAATACCCCCTGTATCTGACTACCGGGCGCCTTCTCTACCAGTACCACACCGGTACCATGACCATGAAATCAGAGGACCTCAACGATCGGGCGCCGGGCAGTTTCGTGGAGATTTCCGCCACCGATGCCGACCGCTACGAACTGGCCGAAGGCGAGATGGCAGAAGTTGCCTCCCGCCGGGGAACAATCCAGGCCAAGGTACGTATTTCGACCAAGGCGGTGGACGGCACTGTCTTTGTACCGTTCCACTTTGCAACCGCAGCCGCCAACATGCTGACCAATGCCGCACTCGATCCGGTTTGTGGCATCCCCGAATTCAAGGTATGCGCGGTTAAGCTTTCAAAAGCCGCCTAACCCATACACCCTTGCCTGCAAAAGCCCGGTCCAGCCTTACTGGATCGGGTTTTTTTATTCAGCTGAATAGACTAAAAGAACCCGATACAGTTTTCACCGTATCGGGTTCTATATGTAACTTGGTGTATCCGAGTCAGGCTTACATGGCTGATTCGGGATGAAACACATTCACCTCTTTGAGGTCCTCACCCAGATATTCTCTCTCATTGGGACCTAAGATGCCCAGGGCCAGGCACATCAGCGTCCAGATATGAACAACCGGGTAATTCCCGCCATAGTGCTCACTGAGTTCGTGAATCTGGGCATGGCAATTGTGGCAGCCCGCAATGCAATAGTCCGCCCCGGTGGCCTTGATCTGGTTGTCCTTCAATTTACCGTATTCCAGGCGCTGCTTTTTGTAGCCGGACTGGAGAAAACCGCCGCCGCCGCCGCAACAGTAATTGTTGGACTTGTTGGGATGCATGTCAATGAAGTTTTCCTCGCCCACGATCGACTTGACCACGAAACGTAAATCATCGGCAATGGGGTCCCCGAAGGTCTTGCGAATGATCTGGCAGGGATCCTGAACCGTAAACTTGATTTTCAAGTCCTTGTTCCAGTCGGAACTGGGCTTGAGTTTGCCCTCCCGGATCCATTTCGCATAATACTCGTAAATGTTCTTAACCTGAAATTTATGATCAATTTTGAATTTTTTCAGTCCTGCCAGGACTGAGAAGGTGACGTGCCCTCACTCGGTGTTGAGGTACGTCTTGCACCCCAGAACGTCCGCCTGGCCGGCGGTCTGCCGCACCAGGTGCTCCCAGTTCTCGTTATCAGCTAAAAACAGGCAGTAGTTCTCTCCCCCCCAGCCTTTGCTGCCGTAGGTCCAGTTGGCCCCGGCCAGGTGCAGGATTTTCCAGAACGGCACCATCTCATCCGGTTCGGTGACCGGTTCCCTCGAATTCTGGTTCACGAAAAATTCAGCATCCATTTTGTCGATAGGTGCCTGCATTTCGACGAACTCGGGCTGGGATTCCTGGTACTCTTCCAGTACATCCTCCACAACAAACCGGAAATCATCCGGGCTGGTGCCCATGGCGCTGCCGCTTTCATTGCGCAGGGCCATGTCGCAGGATCCCAGGATCCCTTTGGGCCGTTCCTCGCGCGGTACCTGAGCCCGGGCATTGAACACCAGCTGGGGAATATCAATTTTCATGGGACACACATAGATGCAGCGCTGGCACATGGTGCACATCCATACCCAGGGAGAATTGATAAGTTCATCATCCATGCCCAGAGCGGCCATGCGCAGGAATTTGCGCGGATCCATCCCTTCAAGGCCGGTGGCCGGGCACCCTGAAGAGCAGGCGCCACAGGTCAGGCAAAGATTCAGATTGCCCCCCTCGGGAATAATTTCTTTTACTTTGTCAATAAACCGGCTCTTTTGTTTTCCATCTAAAACAACCGCTGCTTCAGCCATGTTGTCCATACCTCCGTTTAATATAACCGCAACCCGGCCCTGGCCATACGCCCCATGTCGTATTCCGGCAAACGCCTACCAGAATTTCTCAAAAAATGTATATATCATAAGTCGGGGAAAAATCTCAAGTCCTATCCGCCCTTCTGAGATCCAATGAATCCAACTACTCACCAATAATCTTGACCAGGACCCGCTTACGCCGCCGGCCGTCGAACTCACCGTAAAAAATCTGCTCCCAGGTTCCAAAATCCAGCCGTCCGCCGGTCACCGCAACCACCGATTCACGCCCCATAACCTGGCGTTTCATATGGGCATCGGCATTGTCCTCGCCCACATTGTGACGATACCCGGACACCGGTTCGTGGGGTGCTATTTTCTCAAGCCAGACGTCATAATCATGGTGCAGACCCGACTCATCGTCATTGATAAAGACGGACGCGGTGATGTGCATGGCATTCACCAGCACCAGCCCCTCCTGGATCCCGCTCTCCGCCAGGCAGGCTTCCACATCCGGCGTAATATTGATAAACGCCCGGCGGGTGGGCACCTCGAACCACAACTCCTTCCGATAATTTTTCATGGCTATATTCCTTTTTTGGCCCAAAGGCCCAGGCTTTAAGTTGCCCCTGTCTTAGATCCCGGATCTTCACGGGGACTCTCTGCGACTTTGCGTCTGAGCGAGTAAATGGTTACATTGGCAATTTAGGCCGGAAAGCCACTGATTGTCTACCTGAAATTACCCCGGGCAATCGTCCCGGCGTCCACAATGAGAGGTCGTTTGACAACAAACCGGTCAAAGCATACTATGCGCCCGCAGTGAGGCCACTATCGATGCAAAAGACCCGTATGAAAAAAATAAAGAATCTCATTCCCCATGCTCTGAGAGCAGACCGGCTGGCCGCCCACCGGACCCTCAAGCGCCTGGAAAACCACCGCGGCAAAGCGGCCCCGGCGCCTGAAAAGGCTGCGTCCCAGCTACGGGCGCTTGAAGACCGGGTGCGGGCATCCATTGCGTCCCGGCACGCCAGGGTCAAAGCACGTCCCAAGCCGGAATTCTCTGAGGATCTCCCGATCACGGCCAAAAAAGATGAAATTATCGCGGCCATCAAACGCCATCCGGTGGTGATTATTTCCGGGGAAACCGGGTCCGGCAAGACCACCCAGATCCCCAAGTTCTGCCTGGCTGCCGGCCGGGGGATCGACGGACTCATCGGCTGTACCCAGCCGCGCCGTATCGCCGCCACAACGGTGGCCCGCCGCATCGCTGCCGAGTTGGGCGAAACCGCCGGCCAGTCCGTGGGCTACAAAATTCGCTTCCAAGAAAAATCAGGCAAAAACGGGTATATCAAGATCATGACCGATGGGGTACTGCTGGCCGAAGCCCAGGGGGACCCGTGGCTGAACCGCTACGACGTCCTCATCGTGGACGAAGCCCATGAACGCAGTCTCAATATCGATTTTCTCCTGGGAATTCTCAAAAAACTGCAGGGCCGCCGGCGGGACCTCAAGCTGATCATCACCTCCGCGACCATTGATACGGAAAAATTTTCCCGGGCCTTCAACAACGCCCCGGTGATCGAAGTTTCCGGCCGTATGTTTCCGGTGGATGTTCGCTACCTGCCGGCTGAGCAGGAAAAAGACCCGGATGAAGTGAGTCATATCGAAATGGCCGCCCAGGCCGTGGACCGCATCCAGCGGCAAAACCCTTTCGGCGACATCCTGGTCTTTATGCCCACCGAGCAGGGCATCCGGGAAACCACTGATCTCATCGAGGGCCGCAAATACAAAGGCGTATCGGTGATGCCGCTGTTCGCGCGCCTGACCGCTTCCCAGCAGGCCCGGGTGTTCGCACCGGCCCCGGGCCGCAAAATCATCATCGCCACGAATATTGCCGAAACGTCCATCACCATTCCCGGGATTCGCTACGTGGTGGATACCGGCCTGGCACGCATCAGTCGTTACGTGCCGCGTTCACGCACCACCGCCCTGCCGGTGTCCAAAATCTCGAAAAGCAGCGCGGATCAGCGCATGGGGCGCTGCGGCAGAGTTCAAAACGGCATCTGTTACCGGCTCTATGCCTCTGAAGACTACGACTCCCGGCCATTGTACACCAGCCCCGAGATCCTGCGCGCCAACCTGGCGGAAGTGATCCTGCGGATGATTTCCCTGAAACTCGGCAATGTGGAAACCTTCCCGTTCATCGATCCGCCCGCCGAAAGAAACATCAAGGACGGCGTGGACCTCCTGCTGGAACTCGGGGCCATCACAACAGCGCAAAAAAGCTCTGGAAAAAAAGATGCCCCCCGTTACCGACTCACCACCATCGGCCGGATGATGGCCAAACTGCCCATCGACCCCCGGCTTTCCAGGATGCTGGTGGCTGCCCGGAAAAACAACTGCATTGAGGAGATCACCATCATCGCCGCGGCCCTGAGCATCCAGGACCCGCGTGAACGCCCGGCCGAAAGCGCCCAGGCCGCGGACCAGGCTCAGAAGGTTTTCGTGGATCCCCTGTCCGACCTGGTGACCCTGCTCAACATCTGGCAGCAATACCACGCTGAACTGAAAAGAGAAAAAACCACCGGGAAGATGAAAAAGTGGTGCAAGGCCCACTTTTTGTCTTTCCGGCGCATGCGCGAATGGCGGGATGTGCACTGGCAGATCCGTGAGATCCTCCAAGAGAACCGCTTTGCCCGGAAAGCTGGTAAAAAGCCGCCCGAGGCAGCCTCCAAAAAGCGCAAGCCGGGGACCGAGCCCCTGTTCGGGGAACGTTACACCGCCATTCACAAATCCGCCCTGAGCGGCTTTCTTTCCAATATTGCCTTGCAGAAAGAGAAGAATATGTTCAACGCGGCCAAGGGACGCGAGGTGATGGTTTTCCCCGGATCAGGCTTGTTTGGCCGCACCGGCCGTTGGATCATGGCCGTGGAAATGGTTGAAACCTCGCGGCTCTTCGCCCGCGTCTGCGCCCGGATTGACAGCGGATGGATGGAAGAGATCGGACGGGACCTGTGTCGCTACACCCATCTTGATCCCCACTGGGAAAGAAACCGGGGGGAAGTGGTCGCCACCGAACAGGTCAGCCTCTTCGGCCTGATCCTCATTGCCGACCGGCGGGTCTCATACGGCAAGATCAATCCGACTCACGCCACTGAACTTTTCATCCACCAGGCCCTGGTGGAAGGGGATGTCCGGCAGCCACCGGGCTTCATCAAACACAACCGCGCCCTGGTG
Organism: uncultured Desulfobacterales bacterium; assembly: GCA_964636125.1. Classification (GTDB taxonomy): domain Bacteria; phylum Desulfobacterota; class Desulfobacteria; order Desulfobacterales; family CAJINA01; genus CAJINA01. The sequence continues at coordinate 148,156 of CAZWPX010000002.1, forward strand.
GACGGCATCATGGATATTGAAAACCGGGTCCGCAGGCGTGACCTGCTGGTCCACCCCGATGAAATGGCGGCGTTTTACACCGAGCGCCTGGGAACTGTGTATGACATCCGGACACTACGCGCACGCCTGAAGAAGAAAGGACAGGATGACTACCTGAAGATGACCGAGGAGACCCTGCTGAACTACTCCCCGGACAGCAGCGAACTGGAGCGCTTTCCGGACAGCCTGCAGATCGGCAGCGGGGATATTGGCTGCACCTACAGCTTTAACCCGGATAATGACGATGACGGGATTACCCTTAAAATCCCCTGCTCCCTGGCGGCCGCCATCCCGGCTGAAGAGATAGACTGGCTGGTGCCGGGGCTTTTCCGGGATAAAGTAGACGCCCTGTTGCGGGGGCTTCCGAAGAAATACAGAAAACAGCTCGTGCCGGTGGCCCGGACCGTGGACATTGTGGCCCATGAGATGCCCCGGGAAAAGGGGGCGCTGACAACCGCCCTGAGCCGATTTTTACACCGCCGCCTGAAAGTAGACATTCCGGCGGACGCTTGGTCTCAGGACAACCTGCCCGAGCACCTGAAAGCACGACTCGATATCACGGACCCCAGTGGCAAAAGCATTGAGACCAGCCGTGACCCGGCCATCCTCAAAAGACAGCAGACAGACGCGCAACCGGAAGCGCAGCTTACCATACTGCGGGCCAAGTGGGAGAGAACCGGCATTACGGCCGACGCCTTTCCCGAGCTGCCGGAGACTGTTCGCGTTCCGGTTCCCGGGGCCGAGCCCTGGGCTGTTTTTCCCGCCCTGGTAATAGAAGACGATCAGGTTGCCGTCCGCCTGCTGCCCGACACCCCCACGGCCCTGACAGCCCACTGCCAGGCAGTTCGTCGGCTCTACACGGACTATTTTCAAAAAGACATCAAGTTTCTCAAGCGAAAGTTACTGCTCCCGGAGTACCTGTCCCTGGCCGCCCGCTATTTCGGTGGGAGTCACAAGCTTGAAACCCAGATGGAGGCATCCCTCCTGGACAGCTTATTTTCGAAAAACATCCGCGATCCTGAAGCGTTCGCCAAGCACGCCGGTATAATTTCAAGCGGATTGATGAACAGCGGAGACAATCTGGTACAGGGAACGAAAAGCGTCCTGGAGGCTTACAGCGAAACATACGCGGCCATTGACACGCTGCGCAGGAGATCTGCAGCCAATGGGCCGGCAGCCAGGCTGATGGAAGCCCTTTTGTTTGAACTGGGAAAACTGGTCCCGGAAAGCTTTGTCACCCTGTATGACGTGCAGCGCCTGCCCCACCTGGTGCGCTATGTCAAAGCCCTGGCCATCCGGGCCCGCCGGGCCATGGATGCCCCGGATAAAGACAGGCAGAAGGCCGATCGGATCGCCATCCACACCGAACGTCTGCAGGAACTGCTGCAGGCCTTTACCCCGGCCACAACAGATGAGAAAAGATCCGCGGTGGAAGCGTATTTCTGGCTGATCGAGGAATACAAGGTCTCCCAGTATGCCCAGGAACTGAAAACCGTGGGGAAGGTCTCTCCTAAACGATTGGAAAGGCTATACGAAGAAACCCTGAGGATTACATAGGGCCCATCCCTAAATGACCAATTTCACCAATTCCACCGTCCGGCTCAAATTTTAATCCTCGGCCCCTTGTCTCCTCACCTTTATTGAGATGGCTCACTTGCTGCCTAATATAATTTCAGCGCCCACAACTGCGACTAACAACAATACCGACACCACAACCGCTCTACGATCAACCCTGCCACCGGCTCCACCCAGGCCAAAATATCCCCCCTGCCCGTGCCACAGGTACAACCCGGCAGGAATAGTCATCATCCCAAAAAGAACCAGCACCCAGCGCGACGCGCCATACAACATCATAACCCCGCTGTCGGAAGCGCCATCTGCAGGTCCCAGGGCGATATAAAAACCGTTGGCAATCAGGCAGAAGCCGGCGAAAAACCGGAACAGGTAAATCCCCGGGGCCTTAAAGGCCCGGGCCGCGAGTAAAACCAGCCAGGGAAGCAAGGCCCCCACCAACGGACCACCCCACACGACCATTGCCGGATGGGGATTGTAACCCAGATCGGTCCGCGAAATAATCCCCGGATGCAGCGCCACATGGATCACCTCACCCCCAGTCAACCACGCACCGGCCACATGCCCCAGCTCATGCACGGCCTGCATGGCCAGCCAGGCAAAGGCCAGGAAGGTAACAATCAGAATGGTTTGTTCGAGTCGCCTCATTATGTGTGTACTTGATAGTATCCATCCATGCTTGTAAATAATGGATGGACCTATGCTGCAATACATCAACAGTTGGTTTTCAGGCTTGATCACCGCGTTATAGTTTTATGCCCTTTACTCAAATCCCTGACTCCTTTTCTGGATTGAACCCCGGCCGACAAACAGCAATATACTCAGTCCCTTGCGCCCCGGGCGTACTATGCTGCACCCACTCATGGGCATTAACAATAATGGCCTGCCGGCTATTGGACAGGCACCAATGCGGTGTACCGGACATTTGCCGGTTGTCCGGGCGTTACAACATAGGTCTTTAAACTTGGTCTGAATCCTTTTGCGGTGATTTTGACTTCATACTCTCCGGCCGGCAACCCGAAAAAATGAAAATAGTTTTTAGTACAAAAGTCAGTACTTGAGAGAAAGGCATCATAGGTCTTCAGATTCTCGCCATCTACGGGATGGAGGATTCTCTCAATACCGGCGCCCTTTAGTGTAACCATCTGTATGGCCACCTTTCTGCTCCCGGGCAAGTATTGTTCCGCCGGCATACCAGCCGGACGGCCTTCAGCGTTTTGCGCCGTGGCGACATGCCCGTAGATCATGCCATCCGGCACAAGCGTAAATTTCAGGCCGTGCGTGCCATTGCTCTCGATGGAGACCGGCACATGATGCTTATCAGGCTTGACCGCGGAAGCCATTAAACTGGCAGTATAAGCGCCGGTCGGGAAAGGACCCAGGCGCCGACCGCTGTCCTCCGGGCTGAGATGAATCTCGGTTACCGCCGCCCCTTGGCCATCAGGCAGCAGTACAAGGAGTAACCGGGGCCGGCTGCCATCCAAAGGGAAATCATAGGTAAAGTCAATTTTAAGATAACCGCCGACAATCTGATTTGCCTTAGTATCCTGGGTAAACCCATTGATGATAGTAAGATACTGGGATAGCACGGCCGGGCTGTCCACGATGCTGGCGTGGTCCTCATTGAAGGCATAGTTCATTTTTGCCTCGGTCTGGGGCCGCAAATCCATCAGGCTGGCTAACGTAATGGTGCCGTCATTGTTCGACCTGAACGGGTTGCGGCTGCCCCGGTGCCCGGTAAACATGTAAAAGCTTACTGTGGAAGGCAGTTTCTCCCGGTAGAGAGATTGCAGAAACTCCCCCTCCGGCTGCATGTCGATCCAACTGGGGATCACCGCCGGAGACTGCTTGACGCCATATTCGGCCATCTGGTCGCCACCCCACGGCGTTGCGAGGGCAATGAAAAGTTTTACGTAAGGCGCGTAGCGGCCGTAATCCATAATGAAAGACCGCGCCACCAATCCGCCCATACTGTGGGCGGTTATATACATCGTATCAAACTTGTATTTAATCTGGAGATTATAGAGTTTCCAGAACAGCAAATAGGACATGGCTTTAAGGCGGGAGCCGGTCGGATAATAAAACAGCCAGGGTTGAAATCGTTCCTGGTCCAGATTGTTGACAAAATATTCCCATCCCTTTGGTGTTCCGGTGGCGCCGTGAATAAATAAAACGGGGGTTTTTTTCGGATCGTACTCTTCCAAGAAATAAATATTACCGCCAATTGTTTTAAAAAAATCAAGCGGCGCCCAGAATCCTTTACGGCCGTTTTCTGCAGAAAAGCGCTCATCATCCAGTTCCACTACGGCGCCCGCCTGCCGGCTTTGGAGTGTCCGGGGCTTGTCCGGCGAGATTTCGAAGCCAGGGGGCAAATCAATCGGGCGGCCTTTTTCCGCTATTCCGAAATTAATTTCCAGAACCACCCCGCCGGCCGGGGCGGTAACCAGCTTGGGTTCACCATACTGGCCGGCCGGTTCACCGGCATCATAGACCAGGTTACTGTTTTTATCCCAATACGCACACACATAATAGTTTCCAGCGGCAACCATGAGTTCATACTCACCGGCCTCGTGCAGAACCGTGTAGTGGGCAATCTTCCTTTCACCGTCTTTCAGCGCATAGGCCGCAACCACGATTACACCATTTTCCGGAATAGCGGATGCCACCTGTCCAACTAAAACCGTGGATGCCAGGCTTTCGTTTACTTCCTCCTTCAATTTTGCCAGGGTACAACCTGCCGCCACAATACATATAATAAGCAGGACAATAACCATTCTATTGAAGCTTTGCGGCAATCTATCATTTAGACCATGGGCAATAGACACTGAAGATTCCATCATGTTTCCTTGTATTGTAATTACTTATTTCCGCGGCCCTTAAGTCGTCATTCCGGCGAAGGCCGGAATCCAGCGATATTGCAGGCTGTCAGACTATACCTGTTTAATAAAATAGAGAAAAGTGTCCCATTTCAAACATCCTCAATTTTTCACTTGCGAACTCTCTCCGTTGAGAATCCGGACTTCCCGTTGCGGGAAAGGTATATCAATTTCAACCGCTTTCAGAGCTTCAAAAATTGCTGCATTGGCCCGGTAGCGGGTATCGAAATAACTGGCGGTCGGGGCCCAGAACCGAATACCGATATTAATGCTGCTGTCGGCAAAATCTTCAATCCCCACCAACGGTGATCTTTCCGTGTTGACCTTATCAGTCTCCTCAAGGGCTTTTTTGATCACCGCAATCGCTTTTTCAGGATCACTGTCATAGGAAATCCCAACAGTTTCTTCGGCCAGGGAATCCGTGTTGGAGTTATGGATAATCTCCCCGATAATGTGTTTATTGGGGATTGTGATGACCACATCATCTTCGTCGGCCAGAACAGTATAGGCCAGGTGGACCTCTTTCACCAGGCCGGCCACGCCCTTAACACGGATCGTGTCCCCCACCACAAACGGTCGGGCAAGAATAATATTAAGCCCTGCGCCGTAATTGGACAATAGCCCCTGCATGGCCAGACCAGCCCCCAGGCCAAGCGCACCGATGGCCGCAATAAAGGGCGCCACACTGATGCCGACCTTACCCAAAGCAACAACCGCCACCATGGCAACAATGATCAGCCTGGTCGAAGCGGCAGCGAACCGGCTGAGGGTGATATCCAACTCTTTGCGTTCACAGAGTTTCAAGACAACATCGCTGACTTTCCGAGCCACAAAGATACCCAGGGCCAGAATAATGACAGCCCCGAGGATCTGAAAACTGTAATTAACAAAAAACTCTGTAATAAGTTGATAAATCGCCTGGGCTTGCTGAATTTCCTGTTCCATGGGATCACCTATTCGTAATAGTGTTCTTTTGTGAACGAAAGATTGTGTTTTAAATCAGGTTCCGCACCTTGCCCCAGCAAGGTTTCAAGTGTATTGAAAAACACTAACGCAAATTGAGTGTACAGGCAAGAAGTGACCTTAGACAATAAAACACTTATAGAGGCCCCATATGAAAACTGTTCGAAATGAAGCCGGCTTCATATTAAACCGGCGATTAAACACCCCAGGGTTGTCGTTCCGGCGAAAGCCGGCAACCAGCGGGACTACTGGGTGCCGGATCAAATCCGGGATACCGGGCTACGCCCATTTCGCCGCTGGATTAATACTGTTCATGCTATTGTTGGCTTCCACAGCCCATGCCGGCGGGCCCAAATATGTATTCTATTTCATAGGGGACGGGATGGGGTTTTCCCAGCGACAACTGGCCGAACTTTTTGTAAAGGCGAAAGAGGGCAACCCGGCCCGCAAACTGGTCATGAATTCATTGGCGGTGGCCGGTGTTATTACGACCCATTCGGCCAATTCGCTGATTACGGATTCAGCCGCCGCCGGCACCGCCCTGGCCGCCGGCATCAAAACCAACAATGGCATGATCGGCAAGGACCCTGCAGGCAACAACGTAAAGACGCTCATTGAAGCGGCCGAAGCCAAAGGCCTTGCCACCGGGATTATCACAACCACACGGCTAACCCATGCCACCCCGGCCGCATTTGCCGCTCACAACGTAAGCAGGAACAACGAGGCTGAGATCGCTGTGGACTTTTTAGCCAGCAACGTGGAATTTCTGGCCGGTGGCGGCATTCGCTATTTCGTCCCTCCCGGTTCGCGTGCCGGATTGAAAGACGCAAGGGGCAATGCCATTTCTTCTAAAAGAAAAGATAACAAAAACCTTGTCGCTGAATTTAAGACCAAAGGATACTTGACGTATATCGGTCTGAAGGGTGCCCGGGATTTCTCGGAAGCAGACTTTTCCAAGACAGAAAAAGTATTAGCTCTCTTTTCCAATTCACATTTACCTTACGAAATCGAAAGAAGGCACCAGTACAGACACTGCCCCTCCCTGTCTCGGATTACGAAAGCCGGCATCGAAGTCCTGCAGCAGGACCCCGACGGTTTCTTCATGGTGATCGAAGGCGGGCGTATCGATCATGCCGCCCATGCAAACGACCCGGCCAGTGTCGTATACGATACCCTCGCTCTTGACGAAGCAGTCCGCGGGGCTCACGAGTTTTTCCTGGAACACAAAACCGAAACACTCATCGTCGTGGCTGCCGATCATGAAACTGGCGGATTGGGACTTGGAAGGGACGCACACGGGTATCGATTAGATTTACCCGCGCTTTTCGATTCTAAGGTATCTGTAGAAGATACCTTAAATGGATCGAATAAGTATAACGGTGACAGAACTGGATATCTTCGTTTTCTGGGCACCGAGTTCGGATTAACCCACCTCAATGATCATGAAAGCGCCCGACTCCAGAAGAGTATGTCAGCTGCGGATAAAAGGAAAATGGCAGGGTACTATCAGCATCTTAACCCAGTTGCATTAACAGCCGCCCAAATTCTTTCCGAAAGGGCCAATATCGGTTGGACCACCACCATTCATACAGGGACCGTGATTCCACTTACCGCTACCGGGTCCGGGGCCCAGAAATTATCAGGGTGGATAGACAACACGCAGGTGGCCTTGATAATAGCTGACCTGATGGGTTTTGAATTGTAGCGCTGTTTTGAAAGTTGCGATTCAAATTCTAAGTGCATCGCTGCTTGGCAGTGCATGGGGAGTTGAATTTCGCAAACCATATCTGGTTGAGAAAGGTCAAGCGTAGACTTGATAAACATATTAAGGGTTTATAGTCTATTTGAGGCGTCAAGCACAAGAAAATCCTAATCCTTTAAGAGAAGGCACCTCACTGTAGTAGAGTGGTTAAAACAAGAATTAGCCGATTCTTAACAACCACCAACAGACAGGAGGTGCCAGATGGAATTGTACGCAGGAATCGATCTTCACTCAAGTAATATTTACCTCGGTATTTTGGATGGCGGGAACAAACGGATATTTGGCAAACGTTTACCCAACTGCATCGAAAAGATCACAATGGCATTGGAGCCCTTTAAAAAGGATATCGCCGACATCGCGGTAGAATCCACTTACAACTGGTACTGGCTTGTCGATGGGCTTATGGCAGAAGGGTATCCGGTTCGCCTCGCCAATCCGGCTGCGATGAAGCAATATGACGGTTTAAAGTACAAAGACGATAAAACGGATGCTTTCTGGCTGGCTCAAATGCTGGCTTTAAAAATCCTTCCGGAAGGTTACATCTATCCCAAAGAAGGGCGTCCGGTACGCGACCTGCTCAGAAGAAGGTTGCGTTATGTAAACCACCGGACATCCCATATCCTGAGTTTCCAGAGTCTTATAACCCGCAATCTCGGGATCAAAATGTCAGCCCGTCAAATCAAAAGGCTGAAGACTGAAGATATCCACCAGCTTTTCGATTCGCCGCATCTAATTCTGGCAGCGGACAGCAGCAGAGCTGCGATTGAGTTCTATAAATCCAGAATCAAGATAATGGAAAAACAGGTGCTTCCTCAGGTGGCGTGCAAGCCTGAGTTTGAACTTCTTCGTACGGTACCAGGCATCGGGTTAATTCTATCGCAGACAATTATGCTGGAGGTCGGCGACATCAAGCGTTTCAAAAAAGTTGGCAAGTATGTCTCTTACTGCCGCTGTGTAAAAAGTGAAAACCTGTCCAACCAAAAAAAGAAAAGTGAAGGCAACCGTAAAAGCGGCAACAAGTATCTGGCCTGGGCCTACGTTGAGGCAGCTCACCATGCCATACGGTATTGCCCGATGGCGCACAAATTTTACCAGCGCAAAAAGGCACAGAAAAATGGGGCGGTTGCCACTAAGGCCCTGGCCGGCAAACTCGCCCGGGCGTCATTTTATATTATGCGGGACCAAGTCCCTTACAACGAGGAAAAGCTATTTCGATAATTTTTCTGGGTACAGCAGTGAGCCAGCATGGGGGTTGGTAATAATCCATAAGATTTGATTGGAAACTGCTGTACCCTTCAAATTGAAGAGGCTGTTTTCAATATGATTCGCCTATGCGGTGAGCCTGTGAGGGGTTGGCTAAAAACCATCAGATTTGCTCTACCCAGTTGGAGACCGCATGGAACTGATAGTTTTCTGGGGCTCTTTCGTTAGAGCCAGGGGCCGTGCCCTGTTTGTTCCGGGCACCATGCCTTGATCCCGATGGGTGACTGGTGCGGATTGCATTACATACCGCTATCCTAATTGTTAGAAATGATGGGCGCGAACAACTTTGAAAGCAGCTTTTAGGTAGAGTAATAAAACGTAAAGGAAAAAAGTTATCAAAATCCTTACACAGGGGTGTTTTTTCTCTTGACGAACCCTTAAATGGGTGGGTGCCCCCCCCTACTCAAACATAAATTAAACCCCTTGCCATGGTTATCTCTGACGCAAAAAGAGGTGGCCGTATCGATGGAAAGGCCTACTATCTAAGGTTGGGTTCTATAGCGACATCTCTTGGGTCCGTCATCTTTTTTGTTCCTTTATAAAACTGCGGGGACCCCGCAGTGGGGTCCCCGGATAAACGTTAGGTTTAATAAAACCCACGCGGTCAGGTGTGAATAGCTTTCAAAGTGTACACGTTGACCGATAGGCAAAACAAAAGAGCGTATTCCGCAGTCTCTCCATAACGGGCTATGGAGCAGGCAGTTGGAACCAAGTGATACCACGCTGCATGTAATTATTCTCAAGTATGCGATATTCAATACGACCAGTACGTCCAGCATGTTCGGCAGGAATGAATACCTTCAGTTTATCCATGACGACGATCCCATTCTTCTTGGTAATCTTGTAATGTCCATCCGTATCGGGGAAATACTTAAATTGATCAATAAAGCCGCCGTTATCACCCTGGATACGGATACGGATTTGGTCAGCACGCTCATCGTAAGGCGCAGTAAATTTTACTTTAATTTCGCCGTTCTTCTTTATGGCCATCTTACGAATTTTAGAAACAGGCACCTGAATTTGATTCTTCTCAGTATAAATGGTATTTGCTGGTTCACCATTTGGGAATTGAATCGGAATCTGAGCACCGGAGAGATCATAGGCAAAGATGTCATACTGTGGCGCAAGTTGAGAACTGTTGCCAAACGATATGTCATACATGTATAGGGTAGTGCCGAAAAAATCAAAGACATCCGGTGACGTAAGAACAATCTTCTGTTCAGTCGCACCACCGACACTGTTGATCTCAACTCGACCAACTTGTGCAGCTTTCTCCTGATTAATTATATCGATACCAACACTCCATCCACCAACCGAGTTCATCATCCCAAAACGAGGATGCGATGGATCAAATGTACGCACATCGAACATATTGCTAACATAGAGATCATCCCAGTTGATGAGCACCAGTGGCGGGCCACAGTTTGCAGTCGGACCATCACATTGGTCGGGATCACACGCCGCGCCGATTCCATCACCGTCTATATCCTCTTGATCATCGTTATAGACATCAGGGCAATTATCAACATCGTCATCGAATCCATCCCCATCAAAATCTTGAGAATAGGGGCCGGGAGGATCAATTGCAGAGATCCTTCCATCGATATAGATTAGAGAAACCCAATCGTAAAACGTATTGTCGTTGTATTCAAACGGTGGGGTAAACAATATATGTGCCGAATGAGAGATTGTAACAACATCATCGACCGCCCATAAAGTCGAGTTTTGAACCGTGTTAAAAACAACTTGCACATATTCGTTTGCATCTCCGACAAGTACTCTTGCCCCGACGCTTGGGTCATTGTAGTGGACTTGATTGTACTCAACCGAAGGTCTTGGATAGCCATTGACCGGATCCCCGGATCCACCTACTGGATAAAGAGTTGATTCCATAAGTTCTGCTTCACCGGTGTCCTCATCAACACAGATATCATAAGATACCGCCATTTCGCCAGAAACCCCAGCTTGAGCAAACGGTGTCTGGCTGATCCATGCATTTCCCATGCTTGCAACTATTGTCACAATTCCATCAGCGGGATTATTATTATAATCCGCTCTTACGTTTCCTGTAAAGGTGAAGCACCTGTACGCCGGGGTTTCCGCCATTGCTGGAACCACCAGACAAATAACCATTGCGACCGTCAACATCACTTTTATAATACTTTTCATGCCAATCTCCTTTCAGTGTGGGTTAATTGAAAATCAAAAAGTTCTTTCATCCCCAAAGTATGAACAATTTCAGTCCTCCGTTTTGCTAAGGGTTCCCACAAAACCAACCTCACATTTAGGCCCTATTCGATTGTCGAGCGATATTCAGAGTGACAGGATTATGTAACATTTAACAAAACCGCATCTCTCACAATGAGAAACAGGGTCTTGAAGCTGTTTATTTTTTACCGGTAGATAGCCAAAAATCATGTGGTACTCCTATCAAAAAGAGTCAGATTACTGAGGGAATGCTGGATGCAATTCCAAAAGTGGAATAGTTGTTCGAAATGGAATATTGATAGTCTATCGCCACGGACACACAATATTCAAGTATCCTTTCGGATACCTTTTCTCTTCACAGCTTGCCTAATATTTTAAAATGTGGGGGGGGATCAGATTTCCAGGAAAGATATCAGTTCTCTCTTTTTCATCGCCTCGTAAAGTGTACTGGTACGGCCGGTTGTATCCAATTTCTGAGCGGTATTTTTCAAATGCTTTTTGACCGTGATCTCTTGAATATCCATGGCCATGGCAATCTGTTTATTTGTGTAGCCCAGGGGCAGATAGGAAAGTGTTTCGACTTCCCTTTTTGTGAATCCCCGGGATTCAAGGATCGAAAAATCCTCGGGCCGGTTGTGGGGTATCATCATCACCAGAAGGACCAGTTGCCTTAGCTCGGTGAAGACAGTGTGTGCTTTGCAATGCAGGTCCAATTCGGGCAGGCATATATTAAACACCCACGGCCCTGAATTAGGTTCCAGGTGGCCTTTGGGGGCAACTTGTCTGCGGATCCATTGATCAATCGGTTCGGGAATGAATTGCCGACCGGTCAAAGGAAAATGGCGCTTGATAAAAAGCTCGGTTTCCTTTGGGATGTCTACCGGCTCCAGGCAGTCATTAAGAGTGAGCGTCAATGCCTTCTGGGCGCTGCACAAATTGTCAACAGGCACCCGCTTGAAGTCAAATTCACTGTACAGCATCATGTTGTGCATAAAAGAAACCAGGATGGGGCTTAGATAGTCCAGGATCTGTTTTTCATGGGCTGAAAACTGGTGGGCTTCTTCGGACCGGTACAGGCAGATGGCTGAATCAAAATATAAGGTTTTGGCGCTGTGAAGAATTAAAAAATTCGAGGCATCAGTATACTTTTTTACGGTTTCAAAAAAATAGACTTCCTCTTCTGTCCTGGAGTTGTCGTGTGGATCGAATATGAGTGTCTTGCCTACATCCTCATTTAGGCCGTCGATTCTTATTTTGTCGAGATGAAAAAACTCGGCGTATTTTTCGCTCCAGTCAAAATGCTTGGAGGGGCTGGTGATAACATTGTAAGACTTGGAGCCCTGTCCAAAAACGTACAACCCCAGCCAATCGACGGGAAAGAGGTTTTTCAGGTGAAATTCAAGGGCACCTGGAAATTCATGATAATCTCGGATATCACCCATATCCATATGCAGTGCAACAATAGAATCCGCAACGCTACATTTTACTTCAGACGATAGAAACTTGCTTTGCAGCATGCCGCTCACCCTTCATTTCAAACATAAGTCTACGTTTAAAGAAAAGTAGTCGACTCAGGTTTCCAGTAATTTCATCAATTCTCTTTTCCTGAGTGCCCCATAGAGGATCGCTGTCCTCCCGCTTGTATCCAATTTTTGCGCAACATTTTTTAAATGTTTTTTGGCGGTAACTTCTTCAATATCCATCGCCATGGCGATTTGCTTATTGGTATAGCCCAATGGGAGGTAAGACAACGCCTCTACCTCCCGCCGAGTGAACCCTCCCTGGTGCAATACGGAGAAATCCGTACGATCCCCGTGGGGCAGAAGCTGTACCAAAAGGGCCAGTTGCTGCCCTTCCGAGAAAACTGTGTATGCCTTGCAGTACAAATCCATATCCGGCAAATTCAGCTTAAGCAACCAGGGCCCGGTATCCGGTCTCAAAATCCCTGCAGGTGCAATGGTTTGATTAATCCATTGCCACATGGATTCCGGGATGGGGTTGCTTGGAGACATTGGAAAATATCGCCTGAAAAAAAGAGCTGTCTCTGACGGGATATCAACCGGTATCAGCCGGTCATTCAAGGTGATGGAGAGAGCCTGCTGCGACTCGCGGATTTTATCTACAGAAACGCGCTTGAGATCGAAATCAGCATAGAACATCATCGCACGTGTAACGGATACGAAAACAGGACCCAAATAGCCCATGAGCTGTTTCTCTTCGGCGGTAAACGGCATCTTGGTGTCAGCCCGGTAGAGGCCGATTCCGGAATCATAATCTATTGTCTTAGCCGTGTGGATTGTTAGAACATGGGATGTATCTGTATGTTTTTTGATATACTCATATGCATATCGCATTAACTCGCTGCCTGGGTCCTTAATCGGGTTAAAAATAAACGTCTCCCCAATTTCCCCGGCAAGGGTATCTTTTCTGATAGCATCAAAATCATAAATAGTGACATATTTCTCATTCCAGTCAAATGGCAGCGATGAATTGGTTACTATGTTGTATGGCTTTAAGCCTTGACCGAAGGAGAACATGGCCAGCCAGTCCACATGGAACATCTTTTTTACAATTGACTCAAGGAGCGGTGGGAATTGTTGGTAGTCCTGCAGATGCAGCAGCGATGCATGTAACTCGACAATCGCGTCAGCTGCTTTTGCCTTTATCTTCAAAGAGTCCATGGCTCCCTACTGAATACAACATGTTGGCAAGTCTACGTTTGACCCTTCTATAGTATACGCATAAATCTTCATGACCACTTATCTAAAACTGATCATTGAGCTATTTAGATTTTCAAAATTCAAATTATCAGATAAATTTGTTGGAAGCAGGTATAATGCTCGACCAAAATGAATCTCTTAAAGCGAAAATTAGACTTTTGAATCGACAGTTTATGAAATGGTACAGATGAAAAGCGAAGTGCAAATCGGATATATAAGGTGAGACCGATTCAGTTGAACATATTAGAAATTTCATTGACCGTCAAGGCCCCTTTAAGGCCCATTAAAGCACTATACGAAATTGGGTACTTTTAGCGCAAAGCCAAAGGTTGGCTGGGCAAAAATCGCAACATTCTGCATCACTCAATCCCGGCCACGATTTCCTTGATAACATCCACCAGGTTTGCAGGCGCATACCCCAGTTCAAACGCACGCTCGCTTGACAATGAGACATCCGGTGACCGCGGGGCCGGCATAGGCAGGTCCGGGATGCGCAGGGGCTTGAGCAGGTCGTGGTCCGCTTTGAGCACATCCGCCACCAGGCACCCCATGGAAAAACGAGACATCCGCTGGCGGCCGCCCAGGTGCATCAGGGCACCCGGATTTTCCAGGGCCATGAGCAAGCCAATTGCGGCGCTGTCGGTGTCGACCGGCGTCCGGAATTCATCGGTGAAGAGCTTCAGTTCTCGTTCTTCCCGCAGTGCTTTTACCATTTGGCCCATGAAACCAGAACCAGTTTCCGAGGCGTACCCAAGCATGAGCGGCATCCGGCAGATTGTGGCCATGGGGCAAATCACTTGCAGGGCCTGTTCGGCGGCAGATTTATGTAGGCCGTAGGTACACACCGGGGACACCGGGTCGTCTTCCGTATAGGGGGGTTCCTGGCCGCTAAACACCAGGTCCGTGGAAGTAAAAACCAGCGGGATGCCAGCACTAACACACTGCCCGGCAATATCCACTGTCGCTTGGAGATTCACTTTCTTACTCTCTTCAGGGTTAAGCTGGCAGTCGTTGGGCTGAGAGAGGGCGGCGGCATGGATGACGGCTGTGGGTGCTATAGTTTTGAAGCAATCGGCAAGCTGTGCTGAATCGGTGAGATCGGTTTTGATCGGTGACACGCCCTGAAAGTTGACTGTGCCTGTGTGGCAAACACCAAAGACTTCCCAGGTTGGCAGTGCCTGGCGGCAGATGGCTTGTCCGAGGAGGCCGCTGGCACCGGTTACCAATAGACGTTGCTTTGTCACGATTTCACGCCTCCTTCAATTTCCTGAAATGGTATAGAACCTTTAACCTCAAACCCTTTTTCTTGACGCAGATTTCGCGGATTGCACTGTTTTTCGCTTCGCGGAGGTCAAGGTCTATAACTTTAAACCAAAAATCTATCTCGCATAAAGACGCAAAGGCGCTAAGGAAGTCAAGGACAGAATGATTTCGGCTTCGCCGGGAAGGGCAAAGGCATTCGCGGCAGGATGCCGCTCCCACATTCACTGTCTCAAGAATTCTGGTTGCTGCATTTAAGTTTTTAAGCGCCAACGGCGCAACCCCATCTGATTTTCGCCCTTCTTGGCGCCTTGGGGTCTGCGCGAGAACCGCTTTTGACCTTCGCAGTTCGCGCATATGAAAAGATTACGCGGGCTGACGTGAATTTCCAAGTAAAAGTTTATTATAAATGATATTGTGGGGCTTGTGTTGAAAGGTTCAACGTTCAGGGTTCAGGGTTAGAAAACCAGAACGGGCGTGAGGGGTGCCGGCATGGTTATTGATTCATTTGCTTTTGGGAACATTGTGATCGACGGCAGGTGCTATGCTTCCGATTTGATCATTTACCCGGATGGGAAGATTGTCGATGGCTGGTGGCGGTCAAGCGGGCACCTGTTAACCGAAAACGATATCGAAGAGCTTATTGCCGCCAGTCCGGAGATTATCGTCGTGGGGACCGGTACCAGCGGGATGATGCGGCTGGCGAGTGGGCTTGAACAGAGCCTGAGCAAGAAAGGCATCGGGATGGTTGCGGCGCCCTGCCGTGAGGCTCTGGTGTGTTTTAATGAACTAAGCCCATCCAGGAAGGTAGGGGCGGGATTTCATTTAACCTGTTAGGAACTGTTTCTAAATAGTCTTTTGGCCCAACCTCTGCGTTGGGTGTTCGGTTTCAATCCTCGAAATACTTTTATGTATTCCTCCGGTTAAAACCTCGCAGCCGCCTTGACCTTGTACCAAAATCCAAATTTAGAAACAGCCCCTAATCATTTTTCTTTAAAGATAGAATTGGTTATATCTCTTTATCCTTCTTAAAACCTGCATTGGGTACTTTTAAGTTTTAAGTAAAACCGGTATCTTGCCGAGAATGGGGAGGTCACCTGGTAAGCTTTTCGCGGCAAGATGCCGCTCCCACAATTAAAGCAAAGATGACAATCGAAAGATATTTAAGCGCCGGCTTAATATTTAAAGCCCAGGGGTCACTGTGCTTGAGGGGTTTTTATACAATCAGCAGAATTCCTTAACTTTAGATCACTTTAAACTTTAGTTCACTTTAGGCACTATCCACATTTATCCGCGGAATCGCCAAACACCTCTGGCCGGCTCCAGTGAACCAGATTGCCAATGAAAACCAGCTACCGGATCATCATCGCATCCCCATAGCTAAAAAACCGATACCGCTGCTCGACGGCTTCACGGTAAGCTTTCAGGATTCTTTCGCGGCCTGCAAAGGCGGAAATCAGCATGATTAGGGTAGACTCGGGGAGATGGAAATTGGTTATGATGGCGTCCACTACCTTGAATTGAAACCCGGGATAGATGAAAAGGTCACAGGCGCCGCTGCCCGGCACCAGGGGGCCGCCGTTGCGGCCGGCATATTCCAGGGTGCGCACGCTGGTGGTGCCCACGGCAATGACCCGGCGGCCTTCCGCCCCGGCCCGGTTGATGAGATCAGCGGTTTCGATCGGAATGTGGTAGAACTCGGTATGCATCCGGTGTTCGCGGATATCTTCCACACGCACCGGTAAAAATGTGCCATAGCCCACATGCAGGGTAATCTCTGCCACGCTCACACCCCGGCCAGCCAGGTCCGCAAGCAGTTCGCGGGTAAAATGCAGTCCGGCCGTGGGTGCTGCGACGGCCCCTTTTTCAGAGGCATACACGGTCTGGTAGGATCGGCGGTCATCGCACGGCGGTGGTGCCTGGGGGGATCGCTTGATGTAGGGTGGCAGCGGCATCATGCCGGTCTGGTCCAGGGCGGTCTCGAGCCCCGCCTGACTGGAAAAATCTACCGCGTAGATCCTATCTTCAAAAGAACGGACCTCGGCGGATAACCCCTCATCAAACTTGATGACTGTCCCTGGGCGGCACGCTTTGGAGGCTTTGATTAGGCATTTGGCCGCCTGAATTATCGGCCCTGCTCCGACAACGGCAAGGTTCTCGTACTCCAAAACCAGCATTTCTGCCTTGCCGCCGGTAGTTTTATGGCCGAACAGCCGCACCGGCGCTACTTTCGTATTGTTCACCACCAGGACGTCACCCTCCCGGAACTGGTCTCCAATCCGGTAAAAATGGTCGTGCTGCCAGGCACCAGTGGTTCGGTCCACCAGCATCAGGCGCGAACGGTCGCGCTGGACCACCGGAACCTGTGCGATGAGGTCCTCGGGAAGGGTGTAGGTGTAGTCGGAAAGGAGGAACATGATAAAAGCAGTTAAAAGTGATCTAAAGTTTGGAGTGATCTAAAGTTAAGGTATTCTGCCAATTTTATTTACTTTTCCCTATTGTTGTATATAGCGCCAACAACTCATTGCATTCGTTGATAGCGACCTGCATTCTTTCAGGCGCCAGCCATCTTAAATCTGATATGACAGCCAACCAATACTGGGTTTCGCTGGCCTCACTTTCACAAATTTTGATTCTATTTACAAAATCGGCCCGACTCCGCGCCCTGTTGGCCTCTCGGTAATTCGCCCCGATGGATGTACCAGATTTTACAATTTGATTTCTTATCACCCGACCTTCAGGACTCCCTGGCAACTCGGACGACAATCGAATAATAGCGACAGCGAACTGCCTGGTTCGTTCTTCAAGCTGTTTTGCAAACTCTTTATTTTCCATTGTTTATTATAAATGGCCGCGCCAAAGGCGCTCCTGAACTTTAGCTCATTTTAGTTCACTTCAAACTTTAGCTCACTGGTTTACCGTTTTCCTAAATAAACCAGAAAAAGCCCCGCAGCCATCATGCAGAACCCGAAGCCGCGCAGGGTGCTGTCGGGCATCTCAAAAAGCTTCTGGACCATGACCCGCATCTTGTCCGGGATCGCAAAGTAGGGCAGCCCCTCGAATACCAGCACCATGCCGACGACACACAGAAAAAATTCCATATTTTAGGCTCCTATAGTAATCACCGGTATCCTGGATTTACAGGGAAGCTTCCGGATTCTGCTAATTTCTGGATATAACAATTGATTCGCACACCAGTGGCAGGTATAATCTCAGGCTCTTGCAATGTCAAAATAAACGTTGACTATTAGGCCAATATTGTACAGATATACAGGGTTAAAATCGGTGAATTCAGTAATCCATCGAATTTAGCGTTGTCAGGTTATACTGAGTACTTAAACTAAAACTCGAAACTCATGAATTCGGCGTTTGGCGAATTCAGAAAACTTCTATCTATGCAATACGAACCGGTTATAGGACTCGAAGTTCATGCCCAGTTGAAAACCCGTACCAAAATTTTCTGTGGGTGCTCCACTGAATTTGGCGCCCCGCCCAACACCCATGTCTGCCCGGTGTGCCTCGGGATGCCCGGTGTGCTCCCGGTGCTGAATAAAAAGGTGGTCGAATATGCCATGACCATGGCCCTGGCCACCGGGTGCCGCATTGAACATACCAGTCGTTTTGCCCGGAAAAACTATTTTTACCCGGACCTGCCCAAGGGCTACCAGATTTCGCAATACGAACTGCCCATCGCCCTTGAAGGACACATTGACGTCGAGGTGGATGGAAATTCAAGCCGTATCGGCATCACCCGGATTCACATGGAGGAAGATGCGGGCAAGCTGATCCACGATCCGAACCGGCCCGTGAGCCGGGTGGATCTGAACCGGACCGGCGTGCCTTTAATTGAAATCGTCAGTGAGCCCGATATCCGCTCACCGGAAGAGGCCGGGGCTTACCTGAGGCAGCTGCGCTCCATCATACGGTATGTGGGCATCTGCGACGGCAACATGGAAGAAGGTAGTTTCCGCTGCGACGCCAATATCTCCCTGCGCCCGAAGGGCACCGAGCCCCTTGGCACCCGCACCGAACTGAAAAACCTCAACTCTTTCAAGCATGTGGAAAAGGCCCTGCACTATGAAATTTTAAGGCAGCATGACATCCTGCTGGACGGGGAAACGGTCGTCCAGGAAACCCGCCTCTGGGATCCGGATAAAAACCGTTCGAATTCCATGCGCGGCAAGGAAGAGGCCCACGATTACCGCTATTTTCCCGATCCCGACCTGCTTCCCCTGGTGATAGACGACAATTGGATAGCAGCAGTAAAGGCATCTCTGCCGGAACTTCCCGAGGCCAAAAAATCCCGCTTCGAGGCCCAGTACGGACTGCCCGGCTATGACGCCGGTGTGCTCACGACCAGCCGCAGCCTCGCCGACTACTTTGAGGCCTGTGTCAAGCTGCAACCCAGCCCCAAACTGGTGAGCAACTGGATAATGGGCTCACTGCTGGGTCTGCTGAACACCGAATGCAAAAGCATCACCGCATCCCCTGTATCCGCGGAACATCTGGCCGCTCTGGTCCGGTTGATTGACGAAGGGACCATCAGTGGTAAGATAGCCAAAAAAATTTTTAACGAAATGGCAAAAAACGGTGACTCCCCGGAGAGCATCGTCCAGAAAAAAGGCCTGGTACAGGTATCCGACACAGGCCAGTTGGAAACCATCATTGACACCGTCCTGGCCGAAAACGGTGCCCAGGTTGACCAGTACCGCGGCGGCAAGACCAAGGTGTTCGGCTTTTTCGTCGGCCAGGTCATGCGGGCCACCCGGGGCCAGGCCAACCCGGCGGTGGTCAATGACATTCTAAAACAGAAATTGGATGGATAAAACTTTATGATACCCTCATTTCCGAATAGAATTATCAATTGGTTCTTGTTGTACGCGGCTGTCATCCTGATCCCGACAAGTATCGCAGCCGAAACACGGCCATATAGAGTGGCGGTTGTGCCCTTTTCGATCAACGCGGAAAAAGACCTGACCTACCTGAAAAACGGTATTGCCGACATGTTGACCTCCCGCCTGGCCTGGGCCGACAAAGTCCAGGTGCTGGGCCGGGAACAGACCGTGTCCGCCATGAACCAGGGCACGGGCCCCTTGAATGAAATCCAGGCCCAGATGCTGGGTGCTACTCTTGGGGCCGATTATGTTCTGTTCGGCAGTCTCACCATCTTTGGAAACAGCGTCAGCATGGATGCCAAAATGGTCGACGTTTCCGGCGAACGGCAGACGCTTTCCTTTTTCAACCAGGCCGAAGGCATGGGCAAGGTGATTCCGCAGATCAACCGTTTTGCGACGAATATCAATGCCCAGGTTTTCGGCCGCCAGGCCGCCACGCCGGTTGCCCTGGCCGCAGCCGCACCCGGCACAGGAAGACCGGCGGCTACCCCGCAGCAGGACATCCACGCCCACCCGGAAAAGCTTTTAGAGGGCGGCGGGACGGCCGCAGCAGCCACAGCCGCCACGGCGGGACCGTTTGTAACCAGCCAGGCCCCGGCGCAGACACAAAGCAGCCTGAACCCCGCTTTCATCGCCACCGCCGGTGCTAATGCCCAGACCAGCGAATTTTGGAAAAGCGCCACCTTCAAACACCTGATCAGCGGCATTGAAATCGGGGATATAAACGGCGACAAGATACTTGAAACCGTGGTGGCCACATCAGAGAAGGTCATTGTTTACCAGGGAGTCAACAACAAGTTTCGTAAAATCTACGAACATGGAACCGGCCGATATTCCAAAAATATCAGTGTTGATATTGCTGATTTGAATGGGAACGGATACCCTGAGATATTTATCTCCGGGCTCAGCAACCAGCTCAATGGTGTCAATTCCACTGTTATCGAGTTCAACGGACAATCCTTCCAGATCCTGGTGGAAAAAAGTCGCTGGCTTTTCAGGGTCGCAGACAATGCTCTGCGCGGCCGGGTGCTGCTCGGCCAGCGGATAAAATCTGAACGGATCGATCCTTTTGCCGGGGAAATCTTCGAACTCGCCTGGGAGGGCAACGAACTGGCGGCCAATGACCGCCTGCTGCCTTCCGGAAAAGCCAACGTGCTGGGGGTTGCCTACAGCGACATTCTGAACGACGGTGATGAGGCCATTGCCGCTTATACGAAATCAGATAAACTCCAGGTCCTGAACCGCTCCGGAAAATCACAATGGTCCAGTGGTGAAACCACCGGAGGCAACCTGCAGCATCTCAAGATGCCCACCACCGGGCGGGGTGACGCCGGCCTCAACCTCTTTTACCTGCCCACCCGCATCAGAGTCATGGACCTTGACGGGGACGGCAAATACGAAGTGATTCAGATCAACAATTTCGATGTTGCCGGCGGAAAGCTTGAACAGTTTAGAAGCTATAAAAACGGCCAGATGGAGTCGCACGTATGGAACGGACTGGGGCTGACACCCCTGTGGAAAACCCGTAAGATCTCCGGCCGCATACAGGATTTTGCCATTGGAGACTTTGACGGAGACGGCCGCCAGGAGCTGGTTGCGGCAATTATTATGAGTGAGGGCCGCATCGTCGGCACCTCGCCCAAGAGTTCTGTCATCGCCTATGAGTTGAATCAGTAGGGATATTGAGGGTTGATTGGTTCAATTTGTTTCGTCTGAAAACAATCATAGCAGGCTTGATTTTTTTATATTAAGTCACGCCTTAATTTATGCAATTTTACAGGTATGACCCTTTGGAAATGGGTAAAATCCTGGTCAGTTGTGAATATTAGTTTTGACGCCACATAGAATTCCCTGCCTCACCGGACCAATAAGCTGAGCTCTTACCTCCCCGACTAACTCTTTCAATTCTTCAACGTGCTTGCCGTCTCTCCACACATAGTCGCTTTTCAGGTATGGGGTTCTCCTTGAAACAAAAAGCCCGGGGTTTGCACCCCGGGCTTTTTATTTTAGCAATTAAACTATCCAAGTCAAAGACTTAGAAGTTGATCTGCCATTTGGCACCGAAATAAGTGGTTTCGGTCTCTTTCGTGGTTCCAGCTACACCGCCTGCATTCTTGATCTCATCATCACTGATAATACCAAACTCGGGCACTACGAAGACGCCCGGAGCCAAGTTGATAACGCAGTTGATGTAGTATGTGAAAGCAGTGTCTTCTTCTTTGAGAGTTGCATAGTCAACTTCACCGCTAATGGCACCGTAGCCACCTTCGATGGTGAACATGTCGCTGGCTTTAAAACCGACTAAACCGGCATAACCAATCGTGGTATTATCCTGAACAGTCGTTCCAACAAGAACAGCAGAACCGTTAGTAGCCGAAAGCACGCCCATGTTATTGGCATTGGTACCGCCATAAATATTAGCGGCTACATAGGCAGGTCCGAAGTTAACTTTGCCACCGATACCATAGACCAAAGAAGTGATCGACTCCATTTGAGTCGTAACAGCGCTAATGCCTGAATCAAAGGTCTGATATCCAAGGTAGGGTTTTACACTGAACATATCAGTAGCGAACTTGTAAGACATCGCGATCTGCGGCAAGGTAACATCGTAGTTAGTGGCGGCGCCTGCAAGCGCTGAAGGAGTCGGCTCGACAAACGCAAGTTTAAAGCTGCCGAAAGTCAAGGTAATCTGGGCACGTCTGCTGTGATAAGCCATACCCTGAAACAGCATATCGTTGTCGCCAGCACCGACCTGGTTGGAATAAAACTCTGCGATCGGGGTGTAGGTCTGACCGACCAGAAGCGTACCAGCACCGAAATTCCAGGTACCATACAGTTTTCTGAGGTTAGGACCGGAACCGTATTCAAAACCACCGCCTACGTCGCCGGCGGATACGGTTGCGCCAAAACGGCTGTTGCCCTGCAGGGACCACTGGGTATCAGTGTCAGACGGGGTACCCGCAACCTGTGTATCAACGTCATTTGAAAAAGTAGCCATACGGGCAGATCCGTAAAAATTCCAGTCAGCGGCCATTGTCGGTGCGGTAAACGCGAAAACCATGGCGACTGCCAGGGCACATACAAATAATTTCTTCATCTTAGATTTCCTCCTTAAAGGGTTTATCTTAAAAAACATGTGAACTTAAATAACCTGATAAATTTACTCCCGGCTTCCAGCCGACCTCACATCACCTCCTTTTCTGGCTTCAGAGGCTTCGTTCCTGAGAAGTTCCGAATACCAGTGTCATACACTTATAGATAATACCGACCAACTTTTATCAACCCCAAATTTAAAAGTCAAGGGCTTTATCCCCATTTGAAGCGTCTGGCAATCCAACCCTGCGGGCCCTGTCGCAAGGCAGGGCCCCGCCCAGGCTGTCATTATTCACCATCTAATCGAGGCACGCCCGTAAACCCGTGCAGTGAAACGGTTTAGGAGCATCCCATCCCTTACTTGCCGCTCATCCGAAGCCGGATATATTTTACCTGCGCGTTAAGATTGCCCTTTATAAAAGGCCGCATCCATGCTATATGATAGAAACAAATTCAGGCGATGAATGTTAATTATTCATTGAACATCAATAGGGACGGGAATTCCAACGCAAATGTTTCTAAAGCTCAAGCCTCTGTTTATATTATCTGTTCTTGCACTTTCCGTTGCTTTAACCCCTCCATCCCTCCATGCAGCGGGCCTCAAACAGGTTTTAATTCTGCCTTTTACCATCAACGCCGAGAAAGATCTGGCCTACCTCAACAGGGGCCTGGTGGCGATGCTCTCTTCCCGGCTTTATCGCCAGGACCAGATTAATACCATTACCGGGGAGCAAAGTGCCTCTAATCTATCCGGAGCACTTAAGCTCGGTGCGAACAACGGCGCCGACTTCGTGGCCTACGGCAGTATTACGGTTTTTGGCAAAAGTGTCAGCACCGACCTGAAACTGGTCGATGTCGAAAAGAAAACCACGACCGTCAACTTCAGCCGTTCCGGCCAGAAAAAAGGCGACGTGATCGCCCACATGGACCAGTTTGCCGCCCAGGCCAACGCGACCCTGACACCTCCCGGGCCGGCTGCACAGGCCGCACCATCTACCGGGATAGCAGCGGCAGTTGCGGCAGTCCCGGTAGCTGTGGCTGCTACGGCCGCGACTACAGCGCCGCCGCCTGCAAAACCCGCCCAACCCCGCGAAAAAGAGTGGAAAAGTGACCGGTTTAGAGCGGGTGTCATCTCCCTGGCCACTGGGGATTTCGACCAGGATGGCCGCAATGAAGTGATCCTCGCCACCAAGCACGACCTGCTCGTCCGCCGCTATGTGCAGGACAAGCTTGTCACTGTGGCTGAATACAAAGGCAAGCGGTATCTCACCCTTCTGGGCGTGGATGTCCTGGACCTGAACCGAAATGGCAAGGCCGAAATCTATGTAACCTGCCGGCAACAAGATGGCCGCCTGCAATCCTTTGTCCTGGAATGGTCCCAGGGACAGCTCAACCGCATAGCAGATCACCAGAACTGGTATTTTCGGACGCTGAATGAGCCGGGTCGGGGAAAAGTCTTGATCGGGCAGAAACGCGGCGTTATCATGGACAGCAATTATGCCAATATCGATGAAGCGGTCGACCTGTTCCTGCCCGGGGTTCACGAGCTAAAATGGGAGGGCCGGGATCTGGTATCGACCCGCCGCCTGGCACTGCCCGGCAAACTGAACGTGTATGGCTTTGCCCCGGGCGATATCAGCGGCAAAGGCCAGGAGCAGGTGGCCATGCTCACCGACCAATACAAACTCCGGCTCCTGGAACACGGCGGCCAGAAAGTGTGGACCAGTTCGGAACGATATGGCGGGAGTGCTACTTTCCTGGAGTATTCCACCGGCTCAGAGGTTGGAGAAACCGGCCGCTACTACCTGCCCCAGCGGGTGCACCTGGAGGATCTGGATGGAGACGGCAGCCTTGAAACGGTGGTGGTTAAAAATAAAGACTCCGCCCAGAATCTTGTGGGGCGGGTCCGGGTTTACAACAAAGGCAAAGTGGCGGTCCTTGCGTGGGACAAGGTCGCTTTCAAGGAAAAATGGCTGACAGAAGAAGCGGCCGGCTACGTCTGTGATGTCGCCGTGGAGGACATGGACGGCGACGGCATCCGGGATATTGTTTTTGCGGTAGTGGGATCTGGCAGTTCTTTTGACTTTGAAAAGACCACCAGCTACCTTACCATTCGATGGAACGCGGCCGAATAGCGGCACAATCGGAATATAAGTATGGCTGGATTTGATAGGCCTGTAAAGAGTCAAATTTTTCTTTTTTCTGTCATCCCGGCGAAGGCCGGGATCCAGTGATTTCAGACACTTCTGGATACCGGATCAAGTCCGGCATGACGGGCGCAGTGCTTTTCAGGGCTCCACCTGAGCTTTAGCAAATGGGGACCTTTAGCATGTCACAGATAGTTATCAGGAGGAACATTGGGGTAAATCTTCAAACCACGCCAGTCGGCGGGACATTACCTATGGAGGAGGTGATAAGCAGAAGATTTTATCGGGGAAAAAGGAAACACCTTAATTTGTAGAAAGCAGCACCTTTTTGTAGTTAGTCTTTACTTAAGGAGGAAAACAGATGAGAAAAAGTATACTGGCAACCATTGCCATAGGCCTGGTGCTATTTTGCGCGGGCCCGGCCATGGCGCTCGATGTCGACTTTTCCGGTGAATTCCGGTTAAGGGGCATCAACTACGACAATGTGAACCTCACCGACCCGCCTTCCGCGTCCACATCCTATTATGACACGCGAGCCCGGATCAAAACCACTTTCGGGGTCAACGACAACATTACCTTCATCACCCGCTTTGATGCCCTGGACAACCGCAAGTTCGGGTCTCAGAATACGTCGTCCACCCTGCCGAACTACCAGGACTATGACAACTTTGACTTCGATGTTGCCTATGCCATAGTAAAGACGCCCTACGGCGCCTTTATCGGTGGCCGGATGATCGGGTCTGCCTGGGGACCGTCCAACATGGGCGACAGCAATCTCCATGGCAAGGACCGGATTATGTGGTACGTGCCGGTCGACAAATGGTCCGCCGGTGCCTACGCGGAAAAATCCTACGAGCAGGATTCCAACGACTACAACACCATGGCCGATGCGGACAACGACAAGTACACCGCGTTTGTCCAGCACAAAGGGGAAACCTTCCAGGCCGGTCTGCTCTGCTCCTTGTACGATTTCAGGGCTTTCCCATCGATGCGGGACCAGCTGCGCTATCGGAAGACTTATAGTGATGCGGTAACGCAATCCGCGGCCTTAACCTCAGCCAGGCAGACCTATGACGGGAGTTATGCGGGTGTAATGCTTGCAGACCCCAGTGGCACATCCGCGACCTCACTGCTCGCCGACACTACTGGCACCTTGGCTGCAGGCACCTTTACTCCAGCTGGAACTCCCGACCTCTATGCACTGAACAAAAATGTAGCCGACAGTGCTGCTTTATTAGCGGTATCTGGTCCAGCCGCCCAGGCCGGTCCGCCCATGGTCGAAGCCAAAGCCTACGTGCTGGATCCGTATGTGTCCGGTAACGTCGGACCCTTCAGCTACTTCGGTGAATTGATTTACGCTTTTGGCGATGGTGAATACTCAGACCCGAATCAAGTCAATATTACCAATGGCAATGACATTGACGTGGATGCTTTGATGTATCACATTGAAGGTAAATACAAGTTCGGCCCGGCGGCTCTGCGCGGCGGGTACTGGTTCATGTCCGGTGATAATAACACCGATGACGATGCAATGGAGGCTCTCGGTTATATCGAAAACAACCGCGACCTGGACATCGCCCTGATCCTGACCGGTAACTCCCAGGAACTGGGCATCTACAACACCCTGGGCGGCGGCATTGGTAACTTCTCAGCCGACACACTCTCCCTCAATCAGAAGCAGGGCACCCTGGCCATGTCCGGTGGTAACATCATCTATCTGGGACTGGGCTGGGACATCATGGATAATCTCAGTTTGGACCTGGCCTATGCCAACGCCAAGGCAGACTCGCCTCCGGGAACCAGCACGTATGATTCCACTACCGGTGCCAATTACACCACCGATTGGAGTGATGAAGTGGGCGACGAGTATGACTTTGCTCTCAAGTGGACACCGCTGCAGAACTTTGAATACAAAATCCAGGGTGGTTATCTGATTGTGGGTGACTTCTGGAAACAAGGTGCCGCTAACGCTCAGATCGACGACATGTACCTGTTGTATCACGCTATGACCATTTCCTTCTAGTTGAAAATCAAGGTTACTGGTAAAAGCGTAAACAAAAATAAAGACCCCGGGGCAGTCTGGCCCGGGGTCTTTTGTTTATCCGACTGCTTCGGGAAAACCAAAAACATTGACAGTGAACCCAATGAGTATTACTATTACCGGTAATACTTACCACTGGAGGAACGCAGATGAAAGTCACAACTAAAGGGCAGGTGACGATCCCGCAGAGTATCCGCGAAAAGCTGGCCATATATCCCTCTGCGGAAGTTGACTTTATTGAAGAAAAAGACCGCGTTTACATCGTAAAAAAAAGCGAGGGACAGACTGCAACCCAACGATTTAAAAAATTGCGCGGTGTCGCCACAGTCAAGATGACCACCGCTGAAATCATGGCCCTCACAAGGGATACCTGATGAAAGGCGTTCTGGTTGATTCAAACGTGATCCTGGACGTTTTTCTGGATGACCCCAAATGGGCGGACTGGTCTGAATCCAGGCTGGTGGCGTGCTCCCAAACCGGCGCACTGTGCATAAATCCAATTATTTATTCCGAGATTTCGGTTAGTTTTAAACGTATAGAGGCTCTGGAACTGGCGATTGCCCAAGCCGGCTTTCATATGCTGGAGATCCCCAAAGAGGCGTTGTTTCTCGCCGGCAAAGTGTTCTTGCAATACCGAAGAAGGAGAGGTTCTAAAAGAACCCCGATGCCTGACTTTTACATCGGCGCACAGGCGGCCGTGATGAATATGGAACTCATTACGCGCGATACTGCCCGGTACCGCTCTTATTTCCCCACCGTCGAATTAATTGCCCCCTAATCCGAACCACGTGCCTGGTTGCCAGTCAGGAATTCCTGCTTTGCCGGTAAAAACAAGGTCAAAATCGATATCTCGCGCCAAGATGCTAAGCCGCAAAGAAGGTCAAGGGCAGAATGATTTCGGCTTCTCCGGTTGGGGCAAGGGCATTCGCGGCAGGATGCCGCTCCCACAATAACCGGTTTCAGGTTACTGCTACCTGTATATTAAATTGGGGCCGGTTTTGACCTTTGCAGTTCATTCATATTTCGATGTTCAATGTTCGGATTTTTGCTCCCCCTCCCTCTAATTCCTCCCCCAGGGGAGGGAAGTTTTTAGGCTAAACGATTCGTTTAAACAGCTTCTCAAGTTCCTTTACGGACCAACGTATCCAGGTGGGGCGTCCGTGGGGGCAGTGGGAAGGGTTGTCACAACTGTCCAGTTGTTTCAGCAGGGCACGGGACTGCTCCGGGCGGAGTGCCTGGTTGGCCCGGATGACACTGTGGCAGGCCATGAGCTCAATGCAGGGATCGAGGATCTTTTCCGGGTCGCCGGGTACCCCGGCCGCCACATACTTTTCGGCAATTTCGCGTAGTATCGGTGCTGACTCCACCCCGGACAGCAGGGCCGGGACCGCGGAAACAACAAAGGTACTGCCGCCAAACGGTTCAATGTCAAACCCGATATGTCCCAGGGCGGACAGCAATTTTTCCAGGGCCGCGGATTCCCGAAACCCCAACTCCAGGGTTTCCGGTACCAGCAACCGCTGGGCGGCACCCTGCTTACCGGCCGCCGCTTTTTTTAGCTGTTCAAAGGCCACCCGTTCATGCGCAGCGTGCTGGTCAATAGCCACAAGCCCATCACCGGACTCACAGAGCAGGTAGGTATCGTGAAGCTGCCCAATAATTTTAAGCTTGGAAAAGGGATTCGATTCCCACAACTGATCCTGATTGTGAAACGCCCTGCTAAATCCAGTCGAATCTGCAGGCTTAAAATTATTCAAGGAGAGACTTTCCGTCGCAACCCTGTTCAATGGTTCTTTAACTTTCTTGTCAGCAGCGAATGAAGATCCCGGCCTCAAACCACCCAAACGTTTCTTTTTAAACCCTGAAGCCCGTTCGGCGATACGCTCCCCGGACGGATTAAAACTCGAGCTTCCGGAATCTCCTCTTGCGTCAATACCGGAAGATGCGGCAGCGGCAGGTCTGTATTCCCACCCGGCCCGGTCAGATACCTTCAGGGATTCGGCCACGGCCGTCTCAATGGCGGCATGCACATGCCTTTGCTGGGAAAACCGCACTTCGTGCTTGGTGGGATGGACATTGACATCCACCTGGTCAGGCGGAACCGCCACAAACAGGGCCGCCACTGGAAAACGGCCTTTCATCAACCGGCCGGAAAAGCCCGCAATCACTGCGTGCCGGACCACCCTATCTTTGACAAACCGGTTGTTGACATAAATGTAGATCCCCTGGGAGGTACTCCGGTTTTTGTGCCCGGACAGAATCCAGCCGGTGACCGTCACTTCCGGCCCTGTTCCATTCACCGGCAGCAGATCGCCAACCACCCGAGTCCCGAGAACGTCTGCTACCCGCAATGCCGGATCAGCAGAGGCGGACCAGTCTTTCACAGTTTTACCATTGTGCACCAGCCGGAAGCGCACATCGGGCCGGCCCATGGCAATCCGGGCCACCGTGTCCGCCACATGTCCCATTTCTGTGGGTACGGTTTTTAAAAACTTCCGGCGTGCGGGAGTATTGAAGAAGATCTGTTTCACCGATATCATGGTGCCGGGCGGCGCCCCGATCTCCTCAACCGCCCGGATGCTGCCGCCGTTCACAAAAATCCGGGTGCCACTGCCCTGATCGGCTGGCCGGGTAATCATTTCAAACTTTGAAATCGCCGCAATGCTCGGCATGGCCTCGCCCCGGAAACCAAGGGTATTGATGGCGAAGAGGTCTGCATCCGTATAGATCTTGCTCGTGGCGTAGCGTTCCAGGGCCAGCAAAGCGTCATCCCGGTTCATGCCGTCCCCATTGTCCGACACCCAGATAAGGGTTCGTCCGCCGCTTTGCACCTCGATGGTAATTCGGGTGCTGTTGGCATCCAGGGCATTTTCCACCAGTTCCTTGACCACCGAAGCCGGCCGTTCCACCACTTCGCCGGCGGCAATCTTGTTGGACAGGTTTTCGGGCAGGATTCTTATTTTGGACATGTTAGCGTAGTCCTGTTTTTTTATTTTCACTCCGAAGTGGAAGAGAAGTGTGCCTTTTTCAAGTTCGAAATCATTAAAATCTGTTACTCGCGCAAAGACGTAAAGGCGCCAAGAAAATCAAGGGCAAGATTTATTCGCGCTTGCACGCATAGGGGCCAAAACCCACACCAGAGAGCTGAGACCAAATTGATTTTGAGGCTTAGGCTTTAACCGGCAATGCCGGAAAGAAATGTATTTCTTGGCGCCTTTGCGTCTTTGCGCGAGTCAAGATCTTGCTTTGGTTTTGCACTACGGGTTCTATAGGCCATTTACGGCTCTGACGATACCGTCTTTCATGAGTGCTGCACCAAAGTTCAGTAAAAAACCCAGCTTTTTGCCTGAAAGGCGCAAGTAGGTCTGAATCTGCTTGCGATGGGCAGCGGTCATCTTCTCAACAGATTTTAACTCAAGTACAACAAGGTCATTAACGATCAGGTCAGCCCGGAAGCCTTCGTCAAATCTTACCCCCTTGTACTTTATGGGAATCGAAACTTGCCTGACTGCATCCAGGCCGCGGAGTGCCAGTTCATTGGCAAGCACGACCTCATAAACCGTCTCCATGAGGCCCGGACCAAGCCCCCTGTGAACAGCAATCGCGGCATCGACGACCTCTTTTCCTATTTCATTCTCTTTCATATGGGCTTTCGAGTAACTTTTTCTACCGCAATAGTAAGAAACGCCAGGATACTTTAAAATCCAAAAAACTTATCCTCGCGCGAAGACGCAAAGAAGGTCAAGGGCAAAATTAGGTTACGCTATCGCGTTTTAAGACCAAAACCCACATCTAATAGTTGGCACCGGATTAGGGTCTCAGGTTTTTACTTCAACCGGCAACACCGGAAATATCATGGTTTTCTTGGCGCCTTTGCGTCTTTGCGCGAGTAACAGGTTTTGCCCCTGGTTTTCTATTTCTTCAGGTGCGTCGGAGATGTTATTCTTCGTAGTTTTCCGCCCGAGACAGGAAAATTTCATCTTTGGGTGAAAGATTAAAGCGCACACCGGCTTTTTGAATCAGGCTAATTAAAGAGGCCTCCGGGTTCTCCTGTTTCTGTTCGGAAATCCACTTGACGGCGTTTCTTAAATGATCCCCCTGTGGGTGTATACCCATGGTCTGCTCCTTATTTAGGTTGTTTTTGGATGCAAACAAATTTTTATGCTCGGCGTTTGTTGGGAATTGATTGACTGGCACGCAACCACTGATCCCGAGCGGAGCGGTGGACGCCCTTCAGGTTGGTGGCTTTTTCGAACACCCATGCAACGTAACCTATCGAAAGACGGTAGACATCCAGTTTTTCGTGGCCAAGGGTCATTTGTTTTCGATTCCGATAGCGATCCCGATTTCGATTTGGATTATCCCAGAACCGGCTTTCTCTTGTGAAACTCCGTAGCCTGTTCAAAATTGTAGGCGACTTTGAGCAGGGTTTCCTCCGAAAAATGGGGCCCCAGGATCTGCAGTCCGATGGGCAGCCCTGCCTGGGAAAAACCACACGGGACGGACATCCCCGGTATCCCCGCCAGGTTGGCCGATAAGGTGAAAATATCGGAAAGATACATTTTCAGTGGATCATCGCTGTTTTCGCCTATCTTGAAAGCCGGTTCCGGGGCCACCGGTGACAGGATCACATCACAGGTATCAAACGCCTGTTGAAAGTCCCGGGTAATCAGGGTGCGCACCTGGGAGGCTTTGCCGTAATAGGCGTCATAGTACCCGGCGGACAGGCAATAGGTCCCGATGATAATCCGCCTTTGAACTTCCGGACCGAACCCGGCCGACCGCGTGGCACGGTACATGGGTATCAGGCTGTCCGCAGTTGTGCTGCGGTATCCGTATTTCACACCGTCATAGCGGGCCAGGTTGGAACTGGCCTCACAAGGCGCAATCACGTAGTAAACCGCCACACAGTATTGGGTGTGGGGCAGGGACACCTCGACACACTCCAAGCCCAGGCCCTGCAATTTTTCAATGGCCGTTTGGACCGCCGCGGATACATCAGGGTCCATTCCGGCCTTGTCGGTATACTCTTTGGGAATCCCGGCCCGAAGTCCATGCAGTCCCTCGGTGAGAGACGCAGTGTAGTCCGGCACGTCCCTGGGAACGGAAGTTGAATCCCGGGCATCATATCCACTGATGGCGTTCATCAGCAGGGCACAATCGCGGGTATCCTTGGCCAGGGGCCCGATCTGGTCCAGCGAGGAGGCAAAAGCCACCAGGCCGAAGCGCGACACCCTGCCGTAGGTCGGTTTCATACCCACCACGCCGCAGTGCGAAGCCGGCTGCCGGATGGAGCCGCCCGTGTCGGATCCGAGCGCACCCAGGCAGAGATCAGCGGCCACCGCAGCAGCAGACCCACCACTCGACCCCCCCGGGATTCTGTCCGGGGCCCAGGGATTAACGGTTTTCCAGAGTGCTGAATTCTCCGTCGATGACCCCATGGCAAACTCGTCCATGTTCAGCTTCCCCACTGTAACCGCCCCCAGGGCATTGAGTTTTTCCACGACCGTGGCGTCATAAGGCGGCACAAAGTCTGCCAGGATTTTCGAAGCACAGGTGGTGGGTATCCCCCGGGTGCACATCAGGTCCTTGATGCCCAGGGGTATGCCGGTAAGGGGGGCTATATCACCTTTTGCAATGGCCCGGTCAGCCGCCGCGGCCTGAATCAGGGCCTGTTCCGGGACGACGTTCACGTAGGCGCCCACCTGGCCGTCGACTTTTGTCACCCGGTCCAGAATCGCCCGGGTCAGTTCCTGGGCCGACACTTCCTTTTTTTTGAGCAGGTCATGGGCCGCATGAATAGTGAGTTCGTGTAGTTCCATCATTTCTCCGTTATAGCGTTTGTTTGGAGATTGATTCGCGTGTAATTTCCTGGAAGCGGCCTTGGCTTATGGCTGGCTTCCGGAACTAACCAGCTCCAAACGCTATCAAATGTGTTTTGTATTGCTGCTTTTATGGTCATTGAGCCTGGGCAGCCTTGTTGATGCAGCCGCTTAAAACATATCAAAGGCAACATAGTGCCTTTGATACACATACATTCCAACTAGTGCCCATCCATGATTGAAAATCATGGATGAAGGGTGTTAGCTTTTAGCTATTAGGTTTTAGTAAAAACAGTTTAAATACAGTTCATTACCTAAATGCTAAAAGCTAAGAGCCAATAGC
>CAZWPX010000003.1:0-8512 GCA_964636125.1 uncultured Desulfobacterales bacterium
AGGCAGCGGCCTGCAAAGCCGTTATTCATCAGTTCGAATCTGATTGCCGCCTCCATCAACATAAAAAAGGGGTTGCAGATAATCTGCAGCCCCTTTTTTAGTTGCCTGGACGGCGCCTTTTCCGTTTGGGGCTGGGTTCAACGATCGTCGTAAGGGTTTTGGTGCCACATATTTTATGGATTTTCAGCGAACGCTTTTGATAATTTTGACATTCATTCCAAGGGACGAGTCATGACATCACCCACCCGGCGCAGGCCTGTGATCAACGATGCATTGACCTGCCTTAGTTAATTCAGTAATGTCCGGTTTTTGTTGGGCGAAACGGTGCAAAAGAACCGATGTCAGGTCGTTGCACTCAGAGTGACAAACCTATGAATGGGGCCGCCTAGCTGGGCTGGGCGCCGGTTGCTCCTGAGATTTTTGCAAGCCCTTGCTGGAATAGTATATCGCGCGGCTGGCCATGAATTTGGCATGAATGTGGCGCTCTCCATTGGCCCAGGTGCATTGCTTGACGCCCATGAACGTAGAAACCTGGAAGGGTTCTCCCATAATCCCGACCACCGCATCGTAGGTCATGCCCATTTTTAGCTTCTCGTAATTTTCACGCGTCACTGTGTTGGGCGCCGGTGCACAGGCCGTTAATAGAAATCCCAGGATCACAAGTATCAGCACAATACGAGTTTTTGCCAGCTGCGTGGTCATAATTCCCCCCTTCGCGATTAATAATTACCTAAAATCGCTCAATTTAAAAATAAGGTCCAATATCTGGTTTTAGTGATTGCTTCAACTCAAATTTAGTCTATGTTGCCGGGGCGCCGTCCCATGCCGTGGTTATAAAAGACCCCATCCCATTATGGGGCCCAAAATTCAAACAGGCTTGTCACCCTGAGATTAGAGGCTGTACCAGAATGCCCAATTTGGTCTCAGGTCAAGGAATGCGCAAATTTTAACCGGAGGAATACATTGAGTATTTCGAGGATTAAAATTTCCGCCTGACGCCGAGATGGGGCTAAAGGGGGTATTGTGGCACAGCCTCTTAGCGAAGGGCCCCCTCCATGCTAAGGCTGTCTTTCAACGCAGGGGATTCATCGTCGCACCGCTCCTCAGAATGACAGGCATGATGACCCATGACAACACGTCATGCCGCCCTGAACAGGGCCATCATTGTTTTAGATGTTTGAACTTTCACTCGGCCCCCTCGAACCCTTGGCCCCTTGAATCCTCGACCCCTGCTTTTTTCACTTATAATCATAAACGGTGACCCCATCCCAGTCTTCCGGTGGCGGTGACTGGGAGAAAACCTTTATACGCTCCATGTAAAGCTGTGCCGGCTGATCATCTGGGTGCAGAGCAAGAACTTTTTCAAATTCGTCTTGCGCAGCGGCCAAGCTCATTTGGCGATAATGGTTGATACCGGTTTCAAAGTGGGCTACCAGGTCCGTTGATGCGGGTTCACACGTGTCTTTGGACCCTATGAGTTCAAAAATCTCCACAGGTGCCGCTTTGCCGATAACTTTCACACAATCAAGCTTGCGCAGCATAAACCGATCCGCAATGTGCCCGGCTGTATTTTCCCCGACGATAATCCGGGTACCGTAGACCTTGTTCAACGATTCCAGACGGGAGGCCAGATTGACGGCATCCCCGATAACCGTGTAATCCATAAATTCCTGCGCGCCGAGATTGCCGACAATAACCTGTCCGGAGTTAATCCCAATACCGAGATCCAGGCGGGAGGCGCCCGGGATCTCCTTTTTGCGCAGATCATCAAGAGCCGTGAGCATTAAAAGTGCGCAGTCGACGGCTTCTCCCGGGTGATCCTTGATTTCCACAGGGGCACCGAAGAACGCCATAATGGCGTCCCCGATAAGTTTGTCCAGGGTTCCTTTTTGTCTAAAAACCAACGGGATCATTGCATCGAAATAGGCATTTAGAAGTCGTCCTGTGGCGGCCGGCCCCAGATTCTCAGACAGGGAAGTAAATTCACGCAGATCCGAAAACAGGATTGTGACATTGCGATGTTCTCCCTGCAGCCGGTTTGACAGATCGCTTTTCAAAAGTGTCTGTATGACCTCCGGGGCCAGGTATTTACCGAAAAGGTCGGTAATCAGGATTGATTTTTGTCGCTGGACACTCTTCTGGAAGGCGGCGCCCATCACAAATTGAAGTGCCCAGACGGCCATCAGTGGTGCAATCTCCATCCAGACAAGCCGGCTTATAAACAGATAGTGGCCGCCGGCCGTGATCATCGCAAGTCCCACCATGAGCAAGGCGCTGGATCCGAGAAGACCAAATCCCGGCAGAAAAAACACAACTCCTATGATACCGGCCAGGAGCGTCCAGAGCAGTATGCGGCTGCGGGGGGATTTATGTATGTAGGCACGACTTAGAATGGTTTCGGCTGCCCAGGCATGGCAGGCAATCCCCAGGTCTTTGTCTCCCAGGATGTTTTCGTCCACCGAATCGAATTTCTCTGAAATCTCATCCGGCAACTGAAAGAACCGGGAATAGGGGGTGCTGAAAAAATCTTTTTCAAAGACAAGGCTGCTGCCGATCAGGACCAGTTTGCCACGGACCGTGTCCGGTTTGAAACGGTTGTGAACGGCATCCGAAAATGAAATTCTGGGAAACGATTTATAATTCCCGCCAAAGTTTATGAGCAGTTCGGGATAGGGCAGGGTGAGGGCCTTTTCGCTGGCAGCCCCGAGTCGAAATGTATGCTTACCGGAGAAATCCGGTATGAAATCCAGGTTGTAAAAGACGCGGGCCAGTTCCAGGGCAAAGGCGGGGATCAGTTCGAGCTGGCCATCCGGCAATGGCCGGGCGTGAAAAAAGCGGATCTTCCTTAAAATATTGTCTTCATCAAGCGGGACATCAATAAAACCATCCCCGACCATGGCTGCCTGGAATTGATCCAGAGCGGTGATTTCCCGGCCGTGCGATGATGAGATTCTGGCCAGGACAACGTTCCCGCTGCTGTGCATGGCCGCAGCCAGCAGTCGGTCCTCTTCTGGATCTGAAGAGGGGGCGGAAAAGATGAGATCAACACCGATAACCGCCGCCCCGGAAGCACTTAGATTATGGATGGCTTTGGCAAGATGTCGGCGTGACCAGCGGCCCTGGCGTCTTTTCAGTTGGATAGAACTCTGCTGATCCATCAGGACCAGGGTGATTTTACCAGAAGGGGGCCGGGTGTCGCGCCATTTATAGTTCAGATCATACAGAAAATTATCCACCGACTGAAACAGACCGCGATGATAACCCCAAAGCGTGCCGCCGATCACCAGGACGGTAGCTAAAACCGTGAGAAGAATTTGTAATTGTAAGAGGCGTTTCATAAAGATAAGGTATTCTGCTGATTGTCAGGGAACTCGCTACGCTTGCACCCTGGCCTACGGTGAATGCATAGATTGGTTAAAGTGTATTTAGGGGCGATACTATCCATTTGCAGCTCTGCTCGGCCGGGAACCTTCCACCCCGCCCACCGGGCTGGAAACGATGACAATCACCCTGCAGTTTTTCAATATTCGGCTGGCGGCATCTTCTTGCTGAAGGGCACGTGCATCTGTTTGCGAAATAACCAGGTTTGTGCGGGTCAGGCCTTGCAGCCCCTTGGCTTTCTGGACAATAAAGCGCCGCCTTTTTTTACGGGTTAGGCCGTCGTCCTCAGCCTGGGCCGCTGACGGGTGGAACAGACGGTCGATGAGCATAGCAAGGCTGTCCGAGCTGGCATTGAGCCCCTGAAGATGCTTGAGGTCGTCAGCGGATTCCACGTAGCGGATCATCGATCTTATCTCCAGAGCGGCCGGATTGATGGCATCCAGGTTATAGATCGCCTCACCCGTGGGCAGTATGATTTTCGGAAACAGGGCCGGTTGCACAGCCGCATGGTTTTCCAGACCCCGTGCATCCAGAACCAGCCAGGGATCCTCATCGCTTTCCCTGATGGGTTCAGCCCAATTTTGGGGGAACTGAAGCCCTTCCGGTGCTGAGGTGTTGACCTGCTCCAGGATCTGAACATTAAGCCCTTTGATACCGGCCAGTGTCGTTTTGCGGGTCACCTCATAATAGGGACGGTCCGTGTTATCCACCAGCCGGGCATCATGTTCCGCAAACCGGAGCAGTGCTTTCAACCGAATGACGAAGTTTCCGCCCTCAAGTTGGCCGACTTTGTGCCGGTCGTCCAGGTTGACACCCGCGGCGAGCTTCAAAATATTGCTGGCGGCAATGAGTTTAGCAGCGCGCATGGCCATGGGCCGGGACTGTGCGTTCTGATCCAGGAAAGCCCGCCCGGTACCATATATGATACCATTGTTCCAGTCGATGCGTCCGGTCGCAAACGTTTGGATGAAAGACTCAAACGTGCGGTCCGCCTCACTGTTCACACTGGCCGGGGGCCCCAGCAGGCCGGCAAAGATGAGCGTCGCAGCAGCAAAAGAGAATAAACGACAATGGCATCCGGATGATTTCAGCATGACCACCTCTATATGGACCAAAGGGTGAAAAAGGGGAGGACTTTTGTCACATCAAACTTAATATTGACAGCAACCAGGTCTTAATCAGGGCCACCTGTCGCCGGGTTCTCTTACTGTTACCATACTATCCATATTAGACCAAACATTTTTCATCTTTGACAACTATCTGTAATTACCGTATATTGATGAATAGTGAGCATCCTGATCACCGTATTTGGGCGGTCAGGGCCTGTATTGGCAAAGATATAACCATGATAGCGTTTACCCGGGTTCCCACAAATGCCGAAGAGACGACCGTATAGGCACCAAGCACCATCCCCATCCGGCCCTTTCGCGTTAAAAAACCATTGCCGAACCCTGTTTCAAATGTTGATCTTCAGCGTCCTGGGAGGCCAGTTGATGTGGGCGCCTGCCGCAAGTCAGGTGGCGGCCGGCGAGATCAGGACGGCAGTTTTTGCCGGGCGGTTTTATCCGGCTGATCCAGCCGTGCTGAACCAGACCATTGCCAAGCTTATCGCGGACGCTGAGAAAACAAAAATCAATGTCCCGGACAGCGCGGCTTTAAGGGCGCTGATCATACCGCATGCCGGATATATCTATTCCGGCTTTACCGCGGCACATTGTGCCAGTTTACTAAAAGGCCGCACATATTCCAGGGTGATCGTCATGGGACCCGATCACCGGGTCGGCATCCCCCGGGCGGCCATCAGTAACGTGAAGGCATACGAGACCCCCTTGGGACGCATCGCGTTGCACGCGGATTCAAGCAAGCTCAGGAAGCGGTCACTGCTGTTCGGGTACAGCCCTTCTTCGGACAGGTCCGAACACAGCCTGGAAGTGGTGCTCCCTTTTCTACAATATGGCCTGGGAGATTTCGAACTGGTGCCGCTGGTTATCGGTGGGGGCGACCCCGTGGCCATTGCCGCGGAACTGGCAACTGTTGTGGATGCGGATACGCTCCTGGTGGCAAGTTCCGACCTCTCGCATTACCTGCCTTATGAACAGGCCGTGGCCTGGGATCGCGCCACACTGAAATTAATCACCGGGATTGCGCCTGAAAAACTAATGGCGCGGTCAAACAGTGCCTGCGGGCGGGCGCCGGCGGCAGTCATTTTGCACCTGGCGAGGCGGCATGGATGGCGGGCGGTTTTATTGAACTATACCAACAGCGGTGATACAGCCGGTGATAAAGAGCGGGTGGTCGGTTATGCGGCGGTCGCGTTTTACGGAAATCTAACAGCCAGGAGGGAAGGCCAAATGGAAGGGTGCCTCAATCAGGATAATAAGAATGTGTTGCTGGATCATGCCCGACGCACAATCATGGATCGGCTGGGACAGACGTATGGCCGCGAAACAGCCGCACAACTGGAGCAAAAGCTGGGCGCAAGTTGTTTTGAAACCAAAAGCGGTACCTTTGTAACCCTTACCCTGGACGGCCAGTTGCGAGGGTGTATCGGCAATATGAGTGCCACTGTCAGCCTGCGAGAGGGAGTGCGGCAAAACGCCCTCAATGCGGCCTTCCAGGACCCGCGCTTTGGCCCTTTAACAGAGGCAGAGCTGGAACAGGTCCGGATTGAAATCAGCATTCTCACCGAACCTGAACCGCTGACACACACCGGCGGGAAGGACCTGATC
Source organism: uncultured Desulfobacterales bacterium (assembly GCA_964636125.1). GTDB lineage: Bacteria > Desulfobacterota > Desulfobacteria > Desulfobacterales > CAJINA01 > CAJINA01. The sequence goes on from CAZWPX010000003.1 coordinate 6,111, forward strand.
AGCAAGCTGCACCCTCACATAGACGGTGTTATCATTCGTAAAGGTGCGTATCGCGCCACGTTCTTGCCGCAGGTCTGGGAACAGCTGCCGCAGCCGGACGAATTTCTCAAGCGGCTCTGCCTGAAAGCCGGTCTGCCTGCCAATACCTGGCAGTCTGCCGGCCTCGATGTGCAGACCTATCAGGTAATCAACTTTGAAGAGGAACACTGAGAAAGCACTGGGCAGCTTGATTGTTGCCACCGGGATCTCTTCAGTCGTCTCTCAACTGCTGATCATCCGGGAGTATCTCACCCAGTTCCAGGGCAATGAATACGTCATTGCCCTGATTTTCTTTGCATGGCTTATATTGGGCGGCCTGGGCAGTTTTGCCACCAGTTTTGGTGTTCCCGGGAATTTCAAACCGCTCCCGGCACGCCTGGTGCTGCTTTCCCTGCTGGCGGCCGCCCTGCCCACCATTGAATTGATGACCATCCGGCTGTTCCGGGACGTCGTTTTTACCCAGGGAGCCTCAACCGGCTTCTATAAAACCCTATTCTTTGTTTTTGCTACCCTGGGGCCGTACGGTTTTCTGATCGGTTTCTTATTGCCCTACAGCCTGACCGTTTTGCGGGACCGGGTTCCCGGATATCCGGGAACCCGCGCCTACCTGCTTGACAATATAGGAGATTTCACTGGTGGTGCGCTGTTCTCGTTCGTGTTGATCTACCTGTTCAGTCCGTTGCAGGCAGCCATGCTCTCCGGGTTGATTCTGGTCCTGGCCGCCCTTGCGCTTGCAGGCACTACCCGGGGCATAACCTTCAAAACAGTCGCCGCCGTTCTGGCCGTACTGGGCGTCCTGACCGTGGGTCTTCTCAAGGAAGAAGCCTCCCTTGCGCCACAAAATGGCCGCCTGGTGTGGTACCAGGAATCCAGATACGGCCGAATTACCGTCGTTGAGCACCAGGCGCAGTTTACTATTTTTGCCGATGGGGTGCCCTTGACCCAGAGCCACGATGTGGCCGCGGCTGAGGCGGCGATTCACTATCCTTTGTCCCAAGCAGCCGCCCCGGGTAATATTCTGATCATTTCAGCCCGGGGAGGTATGCTGCAGGAGGTGGCAAAATACCATCCGGGCACAGTAGACTACCTGGAGCTGAACCCAGCGGTCGCCGAAGCCCAGTTCCGGTTCAACCTGCTGAAACAAATCCGCGGATTAAAGGTCGTCCACCAGGATGCGCGGGCATTTCTGGCCAATACTGAAAAAAAGTACGCAGTCGCTATCATCAACACACCTGATCCGGAGACCTTTCAAACCAACCGCTTCTACACCGGGGAATTCTATCGCCTGGTCAAGCGGCACCTGACGCCGGGCGGTGTGCTGGGTTTTTCAGTCTCCGGCTACGCCAACTACCTGAGCGAATCGAAAGCAGGTATCCTTTCATCCCTGTACCAGACGGTAAGGAAATCTTTTAAAAACGTAGTGGTACTGCCGGGAGAAAGGGTCTTTTTCATCTGTTCGGATGGTCCTGTCGATGTGGATATTCCTGCACAACTGGCCCGCAAAGAGATTCAGACAGATTACGTGGACGGATACTACTACGGCAATGTGACCCCCCGGCGTATCGCCGGACTCCGCCAGCAGCTACTACCGGGTGCCCCCTTGAACGAAGATGCCAACCCCTATCTCATGCGCTTGATGTTTACCCGCTGGTTTGAAAAATTCGCAACTTCGCCGCGGTGGCTCTATATGGCGCTGGCAGTCGTATTCGGATTTTATGTAGTACGCATGTCCCGCGCTGAATATCTATTGTTATCAACCGGCTTTATGACCATGGGCAGTGAAATCACCATAATTTTTGCATTTCAGGCGTTTTTTGGTTACATTTATTCCCAGATCAGCTTGATCGTCACGGTATTTTTAGCCGGGCTGCTGCCGGGGGCGCTGCTCGGACAAAAGCTCAAAAGGGATGCCCGTAAATTCCAGCTGCTGTCGGACGGCCTGCTGATCTGCCTGTGCGTTTTGCTTGGCCTGATGATTCTGCCGGCCCAGTCGCAACCAGCCGCCTGGCTTCTCCTGTTGCTCGGATTTTGCGTTTCGGTTCTGTGCGGCTGTCAGTTTCCTCTGGCACTTGAATCCGGTGGGGAAGACAACCGCCGCATGTCCTATGCATTTTCTGCCGACCTGGCCGGGGCGGCCTGGGGAGCTTTGCTCACAAGTGTCCTGTTGATTCCCTACCTGGGTCTGGGCGGGACGCTGCTGGCATTGATCGGGCTCAAGCTTTCAAGTATGCTGGTGACGGCCTCAGGGAATAAAACTGATAAGTTTGAAGTGACTTAAAGTGATCTAAAGTGCCTAAAGTTTTGGAGTCGCTGTGCTCCGCTGATTTTAAACAATCAGTAGAATACCTTAACTTTAGATCACT
>CAZWPX010000003.1:8522-172809 GCA_964636125.1 uncultured Desulfobacterales bacterium
CAGTGGCAGGCGCAACCGGTAAGTTTGGAGTGACTAAAGTGATCTAAAGTTGAGGAGTCGCTTTGCTCTGCTTTTTTATAAAATCAGTAGAATACCTTAACTTTAGATCACTTCAAACTTTAGATCACTTTAGGCACTTACATCAGTCTGCAGGGCCTAACCAATTATCTCTAACCTGGCCCTGAGGACTATGTTTTTAAGGACAAAATAAGGGGTTATGACACACAAACTCAATCGACGCAGGTTTATGCTTTGCAGTGCCGCCATGCTCTGTTCACAGTTACCGGCTGAGGCGTCCTGGCTGTTGCCGGTTTCCAGTGGCAATGAGGCCGATATCAGGGGGCACATTTTCAAAGGCGATGGACCTGAACATCCAGGCAAATGGTCTAAAGAGGCCTACCACTACAAGAAACTTGCCGATGCCCAGACGGCCTGCGGTATCTGCCCGCACACCTGTATCCTGGCACCCGGTGACCGGAGTATCTGCCGTTCCCGGGTGAACATCGACGGGACGCTCTACAGCCTGGTCTACGGCAATCCCTGTGCGATCCACGTGGACCCCATTGAAAAGAAACCCTTGTACCATTTTCTGCCCGGTTCAAGCTCTTTTTCAGTTGCCACCACGGGATGCAATTTACGCTGCCTGAACTGCCAGAACTGGGAAATCTCACAGCGCAAACCGCATGAGGTCCGACATGCCGAACTGTTTCCGGCAGACCTGGTCCGGATGGCGGCCAAGAACAGTTGCACATCGGTGGCCTACACCTACTCCGAACCGGTCACATTCTACGAATATACCCTGGACAGCGCCAGGGAAGCCAAACGGGCAGGAATCCGGAATGTCCTTATTTCAGCTGGTTACATTAATGAAAAGCCGCTGGTCGATCTTTGCCGGGTCGTGGACGGCGCCAATGTGAATCTCAAGTCTTTCAGTGACGGGCTCTACCGGCGCCTGAACGGTGCCCGGCTCGATCCGGTCCTCAAAACCTTCAAGATCCTGCACGCCCAGCAGGTGCATTTTGAAATGACCAACCTGGTAGTACCGGGCTATGTGGATGACCCGGATATGGTAAAAAGGATGTGCGCCTGGATACTGGCAAATCTCGGACCGGACCACCCGCTGCACTTTTCACGTTTCTTCCCGAAATACAAACTGGATCGCATCGCCCCGACCCCACTGAGCACCCTGGAGCAGTTTCGTGAAATCGCCCTGGATGCCGGCATCCGTTATGTCTACCTGGGCAATGTGCCGGGGCATGTGGGCAACAACACCCGCTGCCACCAGTGCAAGCAGACGCTCATACGGCGAAAAGGCTATCGTATCACTGAAAACCATCTGGAAAGGGGATCCTGCAAGTTTTGCGGTACTTCCATACCGGGGGTTTGGTAGGGCAGCGTTTGGGGCCTATCCTCTTGCACGTGATCTTAATCTTAATCTTGATCCCTGTGTTAATATGCAAAAAAGATTACGATTAAGAGCAAGATCAAGAAAGCCCCAAGCCTCGCTGCTCCGCACTGGTTGATCCAGATTAGGCATTTTGACACAGCCTCTGACCAGGTTTTAAAAGGCTGACTAATGCCTGAAAGCCTTCTCGATTTCCTGATCCAGCTCCGCCTCACCGTTTTTGGCCTTGAATTCCTGCCATTTGGCCTCGTCGCTCTTAAAAGTGGTCGTGAGCTGTGCCTTGACCGCTTCCTTGACGACCACCGGGTCCATCACCACCAGGACATAGAGTTCAGAACTGGGTGATATCCACGTGTCTTTCTGCCGGGAGCCGCTGAGAGTCTCATTTGTAATCTGCTTGGTCATCTGTTTTGAGAAACGATCCACCAACTGGTCGTCCCCCAGCCCGGTTTGCTGGACGAAGTTTTTGACCAGGGCTTCCACCTTGGTGGATGTCTGCCGGGCGAGTTCATTCCGCCCGTGGGCCAGGGCTTCGGTTTTGGCAAACTGCATGCCGGATTTCCCGATAACCGCAGATCCCACAGCGGATATACTGCCTTCGGCATGGCCATTTAAGACCCACGCCGGTGCGTGCTTAAATTCTTCTTCCAGGACCTCATTGTCTACTTTTTTTACTTTTTGGCTGCAACCGGTGGCCAGCAGACAACCGGCAGACAGGATCAGGATCAATATACATACGCGTTTTAACATGGCGTACCTCCCTGGTTCAATTGTGTGTTCGTGCAGCATACATCTGCGTTAACTCGCTATCCCCCGGCCATCTGACCGGCTATTTCACTCGATCGGTCTCTCCTCCGTGGCGTTGCCACTGCCAATGGCGGCCACCAGTTTTTTTGCCAGTGTCCGGGAAACGTGCAACGCGGCTTTACGGGCGGCTTCAGACTGGTCCACGTGGCCTTTGCGGACATTCTCGCTGAAGGTTGCGACGACCGCGTCGGTACCGGTTTCGATGAGTCTGGCTGTGGCTGTGGCCCGCACGAAGGCTGCCCTGGGGTTGTTCAGTTCCAGGGGGCTGATTTTAACCACCCCGATGATCAGGGCATCGGCGGTATTCCTGTCATCTCCCAACAGGAAACCGCTTGCGGTGAGGGTGCCGGAGACCTGTTCAAGTGCCAGTGAACTCCAGTCGCCGGAAAAATTTATAAAAAACCGCAGCTGTGAGCGCAGCGCCACCAACTCTGCGGCAATTGCCTCAACGTCAACCTCCGAACCGGCCCTGGCAGGGTAATTCAGCACCCGCAGGCGGCTCTCCAGGGCCTGTTGATGTAAAACCCCGGAAATAATACGGTTGAGGATCACCATCCGTTGAAAACGGCCCTGGGTCTGGCCAAGGGTTTTTACCTGCGCCAGGGTGCGTGCGGCGACTGTTTCAAGTTCCGTTGCCCAATCGCGCGCGGCCTGCATTCTGTCGATGACAGCCAGGGCATGATAGGGCAGCGGGCCCGCAGATTCCCAGGCCCTTCCGATTTTCGCGCCTTTAAGCTCAACAGCGGAAATAATGGCTATTTTGGATTCAACTGTTTTTTCAAATAGTTCGGTATTGTTCGGACCTATGGCGGATAGGGCAAAAGTGGTGGTTTCGGATTGAACCCGGGATTCAAAGATTCCGGATAGCGCAGCCAGGGCCTGCCGGCGGGCCTCCATGGCGGTTGCGCCGGATCCCTGGGCGGTGAGGTATCGGGCTTCTGGAAAGTTCGCTGGTTTTTCAACCGGCGGCTTTTTATCAGGGCTGCCGCAGCCTGTAGCCAACAAGGCCGCCAGCCCAAAAGTAACCACGAGTTTTTTCAGCATGCTGCGCCTCCTTGCGCCGGTTTAATCATTCGATGTCTTAGGGGAAAAGCGACCATCATGAACAATATAAGTCGTTTTCCCGGCCTGTACCAGAATATTTTCTAATTCGTACGGCCGGTGATCACAGGATACGGAATTAACCCTGTAATCTCCGGGTGGTAGAAACAGTCGGGTCATATAGATTTCACCCGGCAGGGTCCGCCAGGAGCGGGTGTCGGCCTGTTCTATAAACAGGTTGGCAATATTCAGGGCTGTTTTCAGCGCATTTTCGACATTCTCGTCACTGTTTTTAGAAAGGCTGTCGATGACGACCTGTTTCACAACGGCCCGGGCTATCGCTTTGGTAATGATCCGGGCCTTTTTGTCCTCCAGGTTCTTGAGGGCGATACGGCCAATATCTTCCACCAGGTAGAGGGGGCTCTCCATGCGTCCGGCCTGTGAGTCCAGCACCAGTTGGTGATGATTGCACGCCGTGGGTAACAGCAGCAGCCGCGGGTAGGCGATTGTGAGCGGCCCATGTCCAGTGGGGATATGAACCTGTCCCTGGGTCTTTGCAGGTGCCCGCCCGTTGAACTGCAGGAAAACGACTTTGCCCAGCGGGCGGACATCTGCAACCGAGCGCCACCGGCGCTCAGCAATGTCCGGTAAAAGGGCCTGCACCTCTTCCATACGGTCCACTGCGGCCGCCATCCGCAGCAGATCTTCGACCAGGGTCGGCGGCACCGGGGTGTCGTAATGGGCTTCATAGTCCTGGTAGGCATTGAAGGCCTTAAGGTAGTCGATGAAAGCGTCATCCAAAGCCTGGTCCGCTTCGTGCAAGGTGCCGCTCAGATAGCGGCCGAAGGCATCTTCCCGGTATACATTCTTTTCCTCATATTTTTCATTGAAAAGAGAGAGCAGGGTGTCAAGCCGCCGGCACTCTACCAGGGCTTCATCGTGCTCACCGGACTGGAGGTACCCGGTGGCGGACATCATGTTGATCAGGGCCCGTTCGTAATCTTCACCGGCATATTTAATAAGATATTCGTTGGTGACCAGGGAGGCTGCCTGGCGACTGATACTCTCTGTCCAGAGATTTTCGGCCAAACGCTCGGCGGCATGGAATTTTTCCTGGGCGGCTTCGAAATCCCGGCATTGCAGGTGCACCATCGCGGCATCCAGCAGGTAGAGCAACTCGGCGTTGCTGCCATATTGGCCGCGGCTGGTCTCAATCTGCCGGGTGGCCAGCAGGCACTGACCGTTCTGCAGTTGGGTGAAGAGCCGGTTGTAGTCCAGATGGGTCCCACAGCCGCTGAAAAACAGGCCGGCCAGAATGACAATGGCCGATCTTAAAAACAGCGGGTTCCAGGACTGGGACTGGGGAACCGGGTGTCTGGTCAGGTTGTGCATGTCCTGGATTTAAAACCCGAAACGGCTCTGTTTTACGAGTTTTTTAATTTTCTTTTCTCCCAGCCAGACCTTTTTGTGGTTTTCAATTTGGACCAGTTCAAGATTGACCTGATAGTATTTAACCTGTTTGCCCTCAACCCGGTCGGTAATGGTATTGATCGACCCCTGGAGCATAAAATCGGCACCCACTTCCTGGCCTTCTTCTTTAGCGGTTTCTTCAGAAGCATGGGCTGCCTGGTCAATACGTTCTTCCCTGAGTTCCCCCCGTTCTCCGCTGCTGGCCACAAAATCAATCTCACCCGAATTCACCAGGGCACGCTCTAAGTCTTTGACAAAAGTGCGGGTATTGATGTGTTCATCACTCCGGTTGCGCACCGCACCGACAATTACCGCCGGGGTATGGCCGGCATGGGATTGTTTATACCGATCAAGCCAGTTGCGGCTGGTTACATCCTTGATCATCTCTTCTGACACCAGGCGCGAATCTGTATCATTCCACTGGCCGCTGAGATCGACAGTTTCATCCACTTCGAGGCGTTCCACTTTGGTTGAGGCACAGCCGGCAAACAGCAACAGGGCCAGACAGACGGCCACGGCTGATATGGACAGGGTTCGTTTGATTGGCATCATCTTCAATTCCCTCCTTGGATCAGGATTTATTCACATCGGACTGTATTTGCTAAAGTATAAGAGCTATATGTCAATGTCAACTGCACGAATGTTGTCACCGCTGAAGAGAGCAGGTTCTTAGGACCGAATTAATTCCCTGTTGGCATATGGATGCACATGCTGTAGAAAAACAGAGTTGTTAGCGCCACAGGCGCTCATGACTGAATATGAGCCATCTGTATTTATTCCGGCCTCAAATAAACTGGTCCTCAGGACCAGGTCAGAGACGTTGGGCCATAACGCAGCAGGAGACCTATGATCGTTGATATTATCGCAACCGGCGATGAAATCCGGACCGGCACCCTGGTTGACAGCAACTCCGCCTACATTGCCGCCAGACTTGAAGAAGCAGGGGTTCCCATCGCCCGGCACACGTGTGTCGGCGATGATCTTGCCGACTTGCAGACACTCTTTAAGGAAACGGCCCAACGCGCGGATATCGCGGTTGTCACCGGCGGGTTGGGCCCCACGGTGGATGACCTGACCGCCCGGGCGGCAGCTGAGGCCAAGGGCGTGGACCTGCGCCCGGATTCTGAAGCGCTGGATTTGATGACCCGCTTTTACAAAACCCGAAACTACACCCTGAACTCACAAAACCGCAGGCAGGCCAGCTTGCCGGAGACAGCCGCCTGTATCGCCAACCCGGTGGGCACGGCGCCCGGTTTTGAATTGCGCATGGAAAGGTGTGTTTTCTACTTCATGCCCGGGGTCCCACACGAAATGCGCCGGATGCTCAAAGATTCCGTCTTACCCGCAATCCAGGCAGCCAAAGGAGTGAAACAGCCGGTACCCGCGGTTAGAACCATCTGCTCGTTTGGCCTGCCGGAATCCATTGTGGATGAAAAACTTTCAGGCATCGCGCAGAAATTTCCTGACCTAAAGCTGGGCCTGCGGGCTTCATTTCCCATTATCCAGGTAAAATTGTATGTTCGCAACCTTGCTGGCGCAGACCTGGATTTTCAGCTTGATACCGCTGACAAATGGGTCTGTGATCGTTTGGGGGATACTGTTTTTTCACGTTCCGGCGAAGCCATGGAAACAGCGCTGGGTAAACTTTTAAGCGTTCAAAAAGCGACGCTGGCCGTGGCCGAGAGCTGTACGGGCGGCCTGATTTCCAGCCTGCTGACCGATGTGCCCGGCAGCTCCGCATATTTTCTGTTTTCCGGAGTTACTTACGCCAATCAGGCCAAGGAAAAAATTCTGGGGGTTCCCCCTGAAACCCTGGCGCATTACGGCGCAGTGCATGCGGAAACAGCCCGACTGATGGCCTGCGGCGCCCGCAAGCTATCCGGTGCCGACTATGCCATTGCTACCAGCGGCATAGCCGGCCCGGACGGCGGGAGCGATGATAAACCGGTGGGAACCCTTTGTGTGGGCCTGGCAACCCCCTGGACGTCCCGGGGATATCGGTATGACTTTCCATTGCGGGAGAGATCACAGAATAAAATACTGTTTGCAGTTGTGGCGATGAACAAGCTGCGCAAGGCACTTCTAAATACTGGAATCATGCCATCTCGCTAAATTTCTGCCTGATCTTCTTGAAAACCCTGCGAAACTCGTAAAACTGGCCATTGTCTTCTTTTTTAAATATCTCATTTACAGACAACAGCGGGTCGCGGTGCGGGTTCTGCAGGTAGGTGTGAATAGATTTCAGCCGCTTGGTAATTTCCATCTCCATAGTTTTGCGCAACGCCTCTCTCGAGTCAAGGATACGCTGCTTCATTTCCGGGTCAGGTTTACGGCCGGCGTGTTTACCCTTTTTATATTCCAGGCGAATCTGATACAGTCGGTTCTGCCGCTCTTCGTACTGGGGTCCCAGCCAGATAACCTCTGGTACAAGGTCTCCAAAATGGGTGACCCCGAGGATATCTTTACCGCGTGACCAGAAACTGTAGATAAAATCCTTATCCAGATCGTAGTAGTTCTGCAGGGGCATATACATCCTACGCAGGTGCAAAAGGACCTGCTCGGTTTTCTTGCGGTGGCCGCCAATAATCACGGACCCGCCCACTTCGTCTTTCTTAACGCCCTTGGTCCAGGGGGCCCCGGTGATGCCGAAATCATTCCAGACCGGCAGTTGCAGAACCGCTGACAATGTGTTCAGGGCCAGCGCATAGCCGGCCGAAGGCCCACCGACGTTGTAAGAGGCAGACAGCAGTTGGTGGTGTATCGTGTATTGACTGAGATAATTACCCAGCAGTTTGGGCATGCTGACCTTGGGATAGAGACCCTGCAGGTAATTTTTAACCATAGTTAATGCTTCATGGGCTGATTGCTGCGTCATCTTGACGGCCATTTCAAGCTGGGCTGTGGCTGATCCGGAACTGGAAACCGCTCCGGTGACCATTACCCGCTCTTCTCCCAGGTTATAGGTCAGGCTGGTTGCAATCGGCAGCAGGATCCCGGACACATCATTGGCGCCCACCCCGATGATAAAACCGACCTGGGGCTCCTGGCTGAGTTCGGCCTCAAGGAACTTATCCAGCTGCACTTTGCCCTTCCGAATGGGGCTGCCCGAGATCTCTTTGACGGCCGATCGCAGGTGTGATGTGACCACCGGATAATTATCAATGTGGCCCACCCGGGCGGTCTGTTGAATAATCTCCGCGTAGCGGTCGGCCACACTGGCCGGGTTTTTCCTTATGTCAGTAATAAGTGTCTTGGGTGCCTCAATAGCCTCCAGAATCCCCACCAGCGTCTTGAAATTGAATTTAATGAAATTCTCTTTTGCCGCCATGGATTCCTGTGATTGCGAACGGAAACGAGAAAGCACTTCATATTCCGTATTGCGCAGGCTCAAGGCTTTTTCGACAAACGCGGTATAGTCCGCCGGCGTGTTGCAGATCTCTTTGGCGGACTCTATAATGGTTTCCACATCCAGACCCGGCGCCAGGGGAACGTCCTGGATAGATTGTTTGACGATCTCGTTAATATCGCCACGCCCCATGTGACCGGATATTTCCATAACTTTCAAACGTTTGGATCTAATCAGGGCCGGATCGAGAATGTCAAGCCGGTTAGTAGTCAGGACGGTGAATACCCGGTTCAAAGGTATCTCGCCGTCAATCAGGTTCAGAAATTTGTTGGTCAGACGATCGGTGGGTGATCCACCGCTCTGGCTGCGTTTGGGCGCCAGTGAATCGCCCTCGTCAAAGAAGATCACTGTGGGGGCTATCATCTTGGCGATGTCGTAAACTCTTTCCAGGTTATCGATGGCGCCCTCCACCGGATTGACCGGGTCCTGCAGGGCACTGGGGCTGGTGGCAATGTCATGGATATCACTGTTTTCGCTTAACCAGGCCCGCACCAGGAATGTTTTTCCACCTCCGGGAGGACCATTCAGGACCACACCTTTTTCTTCGCTGACGCCGTAATAAAGGCAGTTGTTGCTCATTTCCGAAAACATGTCCTTGATACCCCCCACGTAATCACTCCACTTGACATTGCGGTCCATTTTGTCGACCACTTTTTTAAACAGGTCGCCGTACGAATTTTTAGCGACCAGTTCAAAGGCCTGGCGGACCAGGAGGGAGTCATCCAGGTATTCCGGTTTGAAATCTCCCTGGATCTGGATGATGGAGTGGATCAGTTTGCGAACATAGGAGGGAATGACTTTCAGGCTGCGTTCTTTGAATATGGTGTAAAGCTTCTCCACGGCCACCTGTGTGTTTTCCGGGTCAAGGCAGGTCTCTTCCACCGCGCAATAGGGGTCCTCGATGCCCCCTACATGGATGTTGCTCCTGAGCAGTTCCAGGCGGACGACCTCATTTAAGTTGTCCGGGTTCATCCAGAATTCAGAGATGTCTATAATCTTTCCTTTTTCAACAAAGCGGCGGTAAATGGCCGAGTCGAAGCGTTCCGGCTGATCGCTGGTCGCGATCAGGAGGCAATCCCGGCGGCCATTGATGATTTCATCAATCACGATGTTTGAGGTGTCGATCAGGGTACGCTGCTGCCTTTCAACCCCGGACTCTCGGCCGGATGCCTTGCCAAATGCGCTGTGGGCCTCTTCGACATGTCGAATGGCCGTTTTTTGGGGGTCACCCAGTGCTTTCTTGAAATAGTTGCCGGGTTCTCCGGCCAGGGCTGTTTGAAAATCATTGGGCGTCACCATGGCGTAGTCAACCGGCAGGCTCTGCTCTTCCAGGTCGGAAAGGTTATTGCTGATGGCCTTTTTGAAAATTGATTTGAGCAGGGGCAACTTTGAAAGCCGTTTGTAAAACCGCAGTTTTTTCTGCCGGTTCATTTCCATCACAAGGTCCGGATTGACCATTTCAAGGGTTTTCCAGATAGGTTCTCCGGACAGCAGGTTCTCTTTTTTCTGCTGCAGATCCACCTCCGGCTGGACTTCATTAATGAAAATTATTTTTTCAACGGTTTCGGTGACAGTGGCTGTTTTCCCACTGCCGCTGGGACCCGTGAAAAGCAGCAGGGGGGCTTTCGGTACTTCCGGATCACTGATATACTCCTTGCGAATGTGGGCCCGGTAAATTTTTTCAAAAAGCGTTTTCAACTCATGGGGCACGTGGATATCCACAAGCTCTTTTTCAAGCAGGTACAGCAGATAATCGTAGTCGTCGGCATAGACTTCCTTTTCCAGGATTTTATGCCAGGCCTCCTGGGGATTGGTCTGCCCTGAAAGCTCGAAACGCTTCTGCCAGTCGGTGAGGATACTCGGATCCTTGAGAATGACGAATTTTTTCCGTTTAGAAGAGATGAAAATTGAGAACAGAAACTCTATGAGCCGGTTCAGGCGGGCGGACCGCGGGCGAAACTGATTGAGGCGCGTACGCATGAACGCCTTGGTCTCATAGGGCCACGATCTCACCAGGTCTTCTATTTCACGAATCCTCTGCTCGGGCAGGCTGACGTATTTGATTTCTTTCGTGAGTCGCCGGGACATTATTTTTCTCCTGAAGCAGTTGACTGTTGCGCCGGAGAGGGCAGGGTAAGGTCAGGTGTTCTGCCAGTGTTCTGGATAACAACGGTATTCTGGCCGGCCTGGTTCTTTTCGTAGGCACTGGCCCATTTTTGCTGAACCAGGAACTCCAGGAGCGCTTTGTCCGTGGAACCATCGGGTCGTCCCAGGGCTGATTGCAAACCCTGAATACTCTCCAGGTAAGCCGCGTAGAGTTTTCGGATTCGGCTGGCCTCCTGATCGGCCGCGTAATTTTCTGCTTCAGCAATGAGTTCGCGGCGTTTCTTCTCTTCAGTGGCCTCCACGAGTTTGTCCCCGAAGCGGGTTTCTTTCAGCACGAAGCTGACCACTTCGATCCCATATTTCTTTTCTAGGGTCGGACCGCCCACATTGATCGGGCGGGATTTAAGGGCGGTAAAAATCTCTTCTTTGATGGATTCACGATCACTGACCAACCGGTCTACCTCCTGGGCCTGCAGAATATCTTTAACGATACCGTCATAGTCACCTTGCAGGATGCTCAGGGGGTCCAGGTTTTCGATTGCCCAGGTGTGCAGGTTATTGATGCGGTAGGTGAGCACCGCGGACGTCCAGAGGGCCACATTTTCCTTGGAAATGATCCGCATCGGCTCCAGTTGGCCGCCCAGGAAAAGGCGCTGGTTCATAAGGGTCACTTCCTGCTCAATCCGGGTAAAAAAAGGTAGCCGCGCGTGCCAGCCGACATTCGTAACGGCTTTGCGTGCACCGCCGAATTTTTCAAGTACCACCGCGTAATTCATTTTGACTTTAAAGATGGTACGGGTGGCGTAAACACCGGCCACAAATCCATAAATCAGCCCGACAATGACGGTCAGGGCGATCAGGCGCCGCAAAACGGAGAGTATGAAGGATCGCCGCAGGATTGATGCTTGAGGTTTGTCAGCCATGAGGCCTCCTTGGTCGTGTGGTTTGATACAAAAACCTGGGGCTTAAAGCCGCTTTTGGTATGATTTCGAACTGTTGGAAGCAAGCAGTCTGTCTTTGAACCAGGCAACCGTTTCCTGAATGAACCGGTTTTGATGTGATGCTTCTGTCATCCGATGATCACCGCCGGGCAACATGATCAGCTTTTTGGGATCTGAGGCGGTTGCGAATATTTCAACCGCGTGCCGGTGGGGGACCACTTCATCCGCATCACCGTGAAACAGCAGTACATCCCTTATGCGTGACAGGTCGGCGGCCACATCGAAATGCAGCCGGGAGGGATGCGGCGGCACCGTGTTGGATGGAAAGTTGCCTCTACCAGCGCCATGGGGGTTGACCTGTCTGCTCCTGACCGGCGCAGCGCACAGGACCATGGCGGCCGGGTGCCGGGTGCCGGCGGCACGGATACAGGCGGCCCCGCCCAGGCTGCTGCCGAACAGACCAAAGGCGGAGCCTGTGTCCGTCCGGTCGGTTATCAATTTAATAGCCGCATGGATATCTTCTACACGGCCCTGTAAGGTTGTAACCTGCTCAAAATCCCCCTGGCTGTGACCACAGCCGCGGTGATCGAAACGCAGGTAACCGAGCCCGGCCGCTGTACAGGCGCTTGCCAGGGCCACCTGCTTGGCGGACGCGGCGGTACCAAACAGGCCGTGTGAACCGATGATGACGGCCGGTGAGGGTGCCTCAGGTAGATGCAATCTGCCCGTGAGTCGGAACTCCCGGGACTGGAATGTCACCCCTGTACTGGCTGAAATTGTAATTTCCCTCGCTTAAGAGTATCTTTGCTTGCCTGAGATGGTATTTCGATGATAATCGATGTTTGCGAATACTAACTTTAACAAAATATGACAATAATTTCCAATTGTTTCTCAGGGAAATTCGAGGAGTTTATGAACGTAAAAAAAGGACGCGAATTTGACGTCAACATCACAGATATCGCATTCGGCGGGAAGGGCCTTGTCAAAATCGATGGGATGGCTGTTTTCGTGGACCAGGCGGTACCCGGTGACCGAGCTATTGTGAGGATTGTTAAGAAGAAAAAAACATTTGCGGAAGCCAGGGTTGTTGAACTTATCGAGCCTTCACCCTTTAGGGTGGACCCGCGCTGTAGATACAGCGGGTATTGCGGCGGCTGTAAATGGCAGTTTCTGGACTACAGCAAACAGCTTGAATATAAGCACCGGCATGTCCTTGAATCGCTGGAACATCTTGCCCTGTTGAAAGGCGTGCCGGTCCATGCAACCCTGCCGTCCGCCAAAATATTCGGTTACCGCAATAAAATGGAGTTTTCATGCTCAGACCGCCGCTGGCTGCTGCCTGAAGAACTCGGCGATCCGGCCATCGGGATGGAGTTTGCAATGGGACTGCATGTGCCGGGAACCTTTAACAAGGTTCTGGACATAGACGAATGTTTCCTGCACCCGGATCAAGGCAATGCCATTCGCGCCACGGCCCGGACATATATGCGCCATTCCGGGCTGCCTGCTTATGGTCTCCGGTCACACAAAGGATTCTGGCGTTTTCTGATGCTGCGGCACTCCGTTGATCAGGATGCCTGGATGGTCAATATTGTCACATCGGCTCAAGACCGCAAAGCGGTTGACCCCCTGGCAGATCTGATCATGCAGACCTATCCGGAGGTGACCTCAATCGTCAACAACGTGACGTCCCGTAAAGCCGGTGTGGCCGTGGGCGAGTTTGAGATTCACCTTTCCGGAGAGAGGACAGTCAAAGACCGAATTGGCCCGTATGCGTTCGAAATTTCAGCGAACAGTTTCTTTCAAACCAATACACGCGGTGCCGAAGTGTTGTATGCCACCGCCAAAAAATACGCCGGACTGACCGGATGTGAACGGGTGCTTGACCTTTACTGCGGCACCGGCACCATTGCCATATTTCTGGCGGATAGCGCCAAATCGATTACCGGTATGGAGATCGTTGAAAGTTCTATTGCGGACGCCCAAAAGAATTGTGAACGCAACAATATCGAGAATTGCGATTTTATTCTGGGCGACGTTCGCACCCACCTTTCCACCGACGGGCAGCGTCCGGATGTGCTGATCATTGATCCGCCCCGTTCCGGTATGCACAAGGACGTAGTCAAGAAGGTGCTGGCTATCGGTGCCCCCAGAATTGTCTACATCTCCTGCAATCCGGCCACCCTGGCCCGTGATATTGCCCTGATGAAAACAGATTATCGGACGATGGAGGTTCAACCGGTGGATATGTTTCCGCACACCTTTCACATTGAAGCGGTGGCCAGACTCGACAAAATCATCTCATAAAGGGGGGAATCAATGCCCAAAGGTATATGCGGTGGCGGTTCAGACACCGTAAGGCGTCTGGTTATCCTCGAGGGATTCGGTTCGGGGCAGGGTGAACGAAAAGGTCGCTCCTTTTCCGGGCTTGCTTTTCACCCAGATACGCCCTTTGTGAAACTCGACAATATGCTTGGTGATGCTGAGGCCGAGCCCTGAGCCAGCCGGCCTGCCGGTACTTGAACTCTTAACTTGTTGAAACTTATCAAATATAATTGTTTTATCCTTTTTGCTGATACCGATGCCATTGTCCTTTACAGCCACCTTCAGGTTCCCTTTGTCCGCTTTGAGGATGATGGTCAGGGCACCGTCAGAGGCCGGGCAGAATTTAACCGCGTTGGAGATCAGATTCACCATCACCTGGATGAGCCGATCGTGATCTCCGAATATGGTCGGCAAAGTTTCATCCAGGTCCAGTAAAAGCTCTATATTTTTTTCATCCATCAGGCGACGGGTTGATTCAACGGCTTCCAGGATTACGTGCGTGATGTTGACCGGTGCCAGATGCCATTGGGTTTTCCCCGAAACAATCTTTTGAACATCCAGCACCTGTCCAATGAGCCGGGTAAGACGCTCGCTTTCTTTAATGATAATAGCAATAAACTGTTTATGTTTCACATCGCTCAGGGCCGGGTTGGCATGCAGGATTTCCGCCAGGGACCTGACCGATGTGAGCGGTGTCCGGAGTTCATGGGTCACTGTGGAGATAAAATCATCTTTTAGGCGGTCCAATTCTTCCAGGCGTTCATTGGCGGCTTTGAGTTCCGCGGTGGCACGTTCCAGGTCGCGGCTGTAGGTGATCACTTTCCGTGTTTCATCCAGCACTTCCATTACCTTTTCAATCCTTACAGGTTCTTCCGTAATAATCGTCCCAATCACCACATGGGCTGAGGAAGTGCCGATGGCCCGGGCGAGCAGCAATTCGGCATGGCTCACCATCCCGACGCTGGCGATGGGAGATTTATCCCATTCAACCCCTTTTAACTGGCGATACTCTTCTATGGCTTTGGCAGCCCGTTCCTGTCCCAGAAATCGTACCAGCAAAGATTTTAGTTCCAGGGAGGAAGCTGTTCCCCGGGGGATCACAGAGCCTGCGGAGAGTTCCGAAAATTTAAATACATCCACGAAAAGGGTGGCCTGGGTCTGTTCTATAGTCGAGGGGCGGCTCAGCAGTGACCCGGCTATATACATGGATACATTGGCCAGCATGCTCCAGAAAACAGCGTGGGGCACATGGCCGAAACCCTGTAGTCCGAAGAGTTCAAACGGTTTTAGGAAAGCGATGCCAAAGGGTCCGGCGTGGACCAGGCTCTTGTCCAGAATGCCGGCCTGCACCAGGGTGGGCAGCACCAGTGTGTAGCCCCAGACTGAAAACCCGGCCAGGAGACCGTAGAACGCCCCGGTTCGGTTGGCACCTTTCCAGAAAATACCGCCAAGCATGGCGGGCGCGAACTGGGCGACTGCGGCAAAAGAGACCATGCCGATGGAAACAAGGGCGTAGAACTCACCCACGAAACGAAAATAGGCGTATCCCATTAAAAGAACAACGATGATGCTGCCCCGACGGATGGAGAGCAGCAGGCGGGAAAGGTCCCCACTGTGATCGATTCTGGAAAAGGGCAGACGCAGAATAATCGGCATGACCAGATCATTACAGAGCATGGTTGAAAGGGCGACCGTTTCCACGATGACCATACCGGTGGCAGCGGACATGCCGCCGATAAAGACGAACAGGGCCAGTTCCTGCTGATTCCCGGACATGGACAGAGACAGGACGAACGTGTCGGCGTCAAAATTCCCTCCCGGGAACTGGAGGATCCCGGCCAGGGCGACGGGCAGGACAAACAGGTTTATAATAAAAAGGTAGAGCGGAAACAGCCAGATAGACTTGTTCAGGTGGTCCTCATTCACGTTCTCCACAACGGCCACCTGGAATTGCCGGGGTAGAAATATAACCGCCATCATGGAGAGAAAAGTAAAAACGAACCAATCCCCATAAGGAATTGTCTGCGGGTCAAAGGAGAACATCCGATGCAGTTCGGGCACGCTGCGGGCTTTGGCAAATATGTCGGTGACACCATCGTACAGGCCGTAGACCACAAAGAGGCCCACTGAAAGAAAAGCCACCAGCTTGACAATGGACTCAAAGGCGATGGCCGCGACCATCCCTTCGTGGCGCTCAGTGGTTTCCAGGTGGCGTGTACCGAACAGGATCGCAAAGGCTGCCAGGATAAGGGCCACATAAAAGGCGGTATCATGGAAAACCGGAATATCTGAAAAGTGAACCGGACCGTAAATGAGCGGATATTGCTGAATCAGGAGGTAACCCGTGGAAACAGCTTTCAACTGCAAGGAGATATAGGGAATGATGCCCACCACCGCAATCACGGTTACCATGCCGCCCAGGACCTGGCTTTTACCATAGCGTGAGGAGATGAAATCGGCGATGGAGGTAATTCGGTGGATCTTGCTGATACGCAGAATCTTTTTCAGGACCAGCCAGCCCAGCGCCATCATCAAGGTTGGGCCGATGTAAGTCGTCAGGAAAATGGGTCCTGAACTGGCCGCCATACCCACGCTGCCGTAAAAAGTCCAGGCGGTGCAGTATACCGCCAGGGACAGGGCATAAATATAAGGATTGCTGATCAGGCTACGCCCTTCATCGGCTCTTTTATCGCCCCAGTAGGCGATGGCAAAAAGCAGGCTGAGGTACATGAGCGAGAGGAGTAAAATAGTGCCGGTTTCGAGCATATAAACCCTCAGGTAGAACGGTACTGATCAACGGGCATGCTTACCTGGAATTAGATTTTTTCTGTTTAGGGCCGATTTCCGTAATCACCAGGATGAGTGCAATTATAGCTGCCCAGGCGGCAAACAGGTAAATATACAGCAGTGGCAGTCCCATAATAAACGTGTTGATATTAAAAAGAGACAGGATGGGATAGTTGAAGAAAACGCATCCCAGGTAAAAAACCCCCACAAGCTTCATGACTTTTTGGCTTCTGCTGTTCATGGCCGCTCCGGTTGGATCCGTATCAACTGTTGCTGTACAGGCAACAGATATAGATGAGGCGGGGGAAGTTGTCAATGTTCACGGCAGTGGCGCCGTGGGTGGGACGCTAGATCAGGCAGGCGACCGGGCTGCAATATCCGGGGTAAGGGTTGCCGGCGGCAACTGTTACCCCGGGACCTTTGCATTCCCTGCCAGGGCAGGTATTCTAAAAGATGTTACTCATTTTCCTTGTTGATCGCATCTATGATTTTTTCTGCCAGCTGGGCGGGAACTTCCTCATAATGAGAAAAATCCATGGCATATATACCGCGGCCGCCGGTCATGGATCTCAAGTCCGGCGCGTAGGTCTGGAACTCAGCCAGGGGGACCTGGGCATTGATCACCTGGTTCTTACCGGCGCTGTCCATGCCCATCACGCGGCCCCTGCGGCCGTTGAGATCACCCATGATATCACCCATGTAGTCATCCGGGGTGGTAACCGTCACTTTCATGATGGGTTCCAGTAAAACCGGCTTGGCTTCTGCCGCGGCCTTTTTAAATGCCAGGGAGCCGGCAATTTTAAACGCCATTTCCGAGGAGTCAACCGCATGGAAAGAGCCGTCATCCAGGGTAACCCGGAAATCAACACACGGGAAACCGGCCAGAACACCTTTGATGGCCACCTCGACGATCCCTTTCTCAACAGCCGGGATGTAGGTTTTCGGAATCGCCCCACCGACGATGGCATCCACAAATTCAAAGCCCTTGCCGCGCGGCAGGGGTTCCATCTGGATCCAGCAGTCACCGAATTGTCCGTGACCACCGGATTGTTTTTTATGCTTGCCCTGGACACGCACTTTTTTCTTGATGGTTTCGCGGTAAGGGATCTTGGGCGTATTGAGGAGAACTTCCACATTAAATTTACGCTTGAGTTTTTCGATGGTGGCTTCAATGTGAACCTGGCCGGCACCGGATATCAGAATCTCTTTTGTCTCCGCGTTTCTTTCAAGCTTGAGGGAGAGGTCTTCTTCCTGCATTTTGCCCAGTGACTGCCAGATTTTGTCCTCGTCCCCAGTGGCCTTGGATTCAAGGGCAAAACTGATCAATGCGGGCAGAGGTTCGGAAAATGGGTAAGTGATCTTGCGAGTGTCATCACAGAGGGCGTCGCCGGTGGTGGTTTCCTTGAGCTTGGCAACCGCCACAATGGACCCGGGACCGGCGGACTCGGCTGGTTTCTGCTCTTTTCCCGTAATGGTCAGCAGCTGATTGAAGCGTTCCTTGCTGGATTTGGTGGTGTTATAGATATTGCCGTCTGATCCCAGTGAACCGGAAACAACTCTAAAAAGTGAAAGGCGGCCCGCGTACGGGTCGGCAATGGTCTTAAATACAAAGCCGGAAAACGGTGCATCCGCATCCGGTTCGATGGAGATCTCTTCATCCCCAGCGTTGAAAGCGGTCCAGGGGCCCCGATCTTCCGGGGAGGGCATACACTCTACAATGAACGAGCACAAGCGGTCGATCCCGATGTTGCTGGTGGCGCTGCCACACAAAACCGGTGCGAAGGTCCGTGAGGCAATGCCATTTTTCAGGGCTGCCTGAAATTCCGCATCACTGATGGTTTCGCCCTCCAGATACCTTTCCAGAAGTTCATCATCCGCTTCAGCAATATTTTCGATCAGCCCTTCTTTTTCAGCTTCGACCTGGTCCTGCATATCCGCCGGGATTTCAACCGGGTGGCCTTTGCCATTTTCATCGTAGGTATAGGCCTTCATGGAGATGAGATCCACAACGCCGTTAAAGTCTTCTTCCTTACCAATGGGGAGCTGGAGAATAAGCGGTTTGACATCAAAAAATTCAGTGGCTTCCTGGAACATCTTTTGAAAATCCGCACGCTCTTTATCGAGTTTGTTGATAAAGATCATGCAGGGCAGATTGTACGCTTTTGCAAATTCCAGGGCCAGTTCCGTCTGGACTTTAATACCATCCACCGCATCAATGGCAATCAAGCTGCTGTCGACGGCCTGCAGGCACAGTTTCGTGTCCGTAAAAAAGTTCTGGTCACCAGGCGTATCGATGATGCTAATGGTGTGTTTATCCCATGAAAAACGTGCAAACCCGCTACTGATACTTGAGGTCCGCTTCAATTCCTCAGGTTCAAAGTCCATGACCGTATTGCCATCTTCGACCCGGCCATGCCGATTGGTTTCGCCGGCATTGAACAGCATGGCTTCCGCCAGGGATGTTTTACCCGCACCACTGTGTGCGGCCAGGGCAATATTTCTTAAACTATTTGCATTGTCAGTCATTTAAACTCCTCTCTAAGGTTTGAATTTCCTGATACGCCCCCATTGGCACGGTATGACCGTAAAACGTTTTTAATACAAGCGATATTGGAAAAAATCAAGATAAAATTCAGGAACCTTTGAGGTAAACCATAAATTCGCGATTGCCTTTGGGGCCCCGGATCGGAGAGGGGATGACGGCTGCAGTTACCAGTCCAGAATCTTTAAAAAAATCGGTCAGTCCGGCAATGACCTGCTGGTGCAAAGCCGCATCACGAACGACGCCACCTTTGCCGACCCGGCCCTTGCCGACTTCAAATTGCGGTTTTATCAACGCCAGAATCAGCGTTCCGGGGCGCATGAACTTGCGGACAGCCGGGACGACCAATTTTAGAGAGATGAAAGAGGCATCTATGGTTACCAGGTCTACAGCCGTTTTCACGACCTCACGGGACATGTGGCGGATATTGGTTCTTTCCAGGACGATGACCCGCGGGTCGGTGCGCAGTGACCAGGCCAGTTGTCCGTAGCCCACATCAACGGCGTAAACACATTTAGCCCCATACTGCAGCAGGCAGTCCGTGAAACCGCCCGTGGAGGCGCCCACATCCAGGCAGACCATATCCGTCACATCGATGCGGGTTTCGTTCAGCGCTGCGGCAAGTTTCAATCCGCCCCGGCTGACATAGAGAAGGTCCTCGCCCTGCAAGGTTATGGCTGCCTCGGACGCCACCAGAGATCCCGGTTTTTCCCGGGGCAGGCCATCCACCAGAACACCGCCTGACAGGATCAGCGCCCGGGCCCGCTGCCGGCTGGCGGCCAGCCCGTTTTTTACCAGAAGCAGGTCAAGTCTTGATTTTTTAGTTGCCATGGATCACTTCAAACTTTAGCTCACTTTAGGCACTTGCCTCAATTTTTCACGGCATAGCCATTTTTTTCTGGATGCCCCTGGCGGAGGGTGTGCCTACGATCGCATTGCCTGGGCCGCGGCCACTATGCCGTCTGCGTCCAGGCCGTATCTGGATCGGAGTATATCCGGGGCGCCGTGCTCCACAAACTGGTCAGGAACACCGATGCGCTTCAGCCTGAATCCGGTCACCCCGGCATCACTCAGACACTCCAGCACGGCGCTCCCGAATCCACCCTGGCGCACATTATCCTCAACGGTGATAATGCAAGGATGCTGCCGGGCAAGGCTGGCAATCAACTCGGTGTCCAGCGGCTTAACAAAGCGGGCGTTGACAACGGTGGCCAAAACGCCCTGGCTCTCCAAACTGTCGGCCGCGGTCAGGGCGTCCGTGACACACCGGCCAATGGCCAGGATCAGCAGGTCCGAGCCGGAACGCAGTGTCTCGGCTTTGCCCATCTCGAGCGGCCGGATCTCTTTTTCAATGACTGCCCCGGTGCCTTTGCCCCGCGGGTAGCGCAGTGCGATGGGACCCGGGTGGTCCACCGCCGATTGCAGCATGCGGCGTAACTCATTTTCATCTTTAGGCGCCATTATCACCATGTTGGGAAGGCTGCGCAGAAAGGAAAGATCGAAAACACCATGATGCGTGGGCCCGTCTTCCCCGACCAGTCCACCCCGGTCAATGGCAAACACCACCGGCAGTGCCTCGATGCAGACATCATGCACAATCTGGTCGAAACCACGCTGCAGAAATGTCGAATAGATGGCCACCACCGGTTTCAACCCTTCAGTGGCAAGCCCCGCTGCAAAGGTGACGCCGTGTTGTTCGGCAATGCCCACATCGAAGAAGCGGTCGGGAAATTTCCGGGCAAATTCCGAGAGGCCCGTTCCCTCGGGCATGGCGGCCGTCACCGCGATAATACGTTCATCACCGGCTGCCATCTCTACCATGGTTTGGCCGAACACCTCCGTATAAGAGGGGATTTCACTATAAGCGCAGGTGCCGTTGCCCGTTTCAATTTGAAAACTGCCGCAGCCGTGAAAATAGACCGGGTTTTTTTCAGCCGGGCGGTAGCCTTTCCCTTTGGTGGTGGTTACATGCAGCAGCACCGGTTCATGCAAATGTTTAATATTCGTTAATATTTCTATTAGATGGGACAACCTGTGGCCGTTTATCGGGCCAAAATACTCGAAATTAAAAGCTTCGAACAGCATGCCGGGCGTGACAAAAGTTTTAAACGATTCTTCAGAACGCTTGGCAATCTGGTAGACATCGTCACCAATTTTGGGGAGTGATTTAAGAAACACACCCAAGTCTTTGCGCCACCCCTGGAGCTTGCGGGCCGAAAAGGTTCGGCTCAGGAAAGAGGAGAGGGCACCCACATTTTGTGATATGGACATGTCATTGTCATTCAAGATGACAATGATGTCACGGTCCTTGTGCGTATCCCCGGCCTGATTAAGGCCCTCGTAGGCCAGGCCGGCCGTCATGGAACCATCGCCGATGACGGCAATCACCTTGGACTTTTCATTCTTGATTTTTTTGGCGCAGGCAATACCCAGGCCGGCAGAAATCGAGGTGCTGCTGTGCCCGGTGGTAAAAGCATCGCAGGGATTTTCACTCCTTTTGGTAAAACCGGAAAGTCCCCCATGCTGCCGCAGCGTGTTGAAATCCGCCCGGCGCCCGGTCAGCAACTTGTGGGCGTAGGCCTGGTGGCCAACATCCCAGATCAACTTATCCGTGGGGATGTCAAACACGTAATGAATGGCGATGGCGAGTTCCACCGCCCCGAGGCTGGAAGCCAGATGCCCACCTGTCTTTGAAACGACCTGAACAATAATGCTACGCAATTCTTCTGCGATTACAGGTAGTTGTGATCGGTTAAGTTTTTGAAGATCCCCAGGGTTGTTTATGGTCTCTATTAGGCTCAATGATCCAGAATTCCTATCTGTGGCGTGCGATAATATAGGTTGCCAATGCTTCTAAAGGTTCAGACCTGTTATCAAAAATGTCAAGCGCCCGCAAGGCTTTCGATATCAAATCGCCTGCCAGGCGCTGCGACCCGGCCAGTCCCATCAGGGCCGGGTAGGTGCTTTTGTTTCTTTCCAGGTCAGTCCCGGTGGCCTTGCCCAACAATTCCGGGTCCCCGGTGACATTGAGGATGTCATCCATTACCTGAAATGCCAGCCCGATATGCCCGGCGTATTCGCGCAGGCGTTCGATCTGGTCGGGCCGTGCCCCACCGAGAATGGCCCCGGTTTCCACCGACGCAACGATCAGTGCCCCGGTTTTCAAGGCGTGCATCTTTTCCAGTTCATGCAGTTCAAGTGGGTTCTGCTCTGCGGCCATATCTCTCATCTGGCCTTCGATCATGCCCTGGTGGCCAGCGGCTCCGGCAACGATCCGCATGACCTCAATCCAGCGGCCGGGGTTGATGTCAGATTCAATTGCGGCCTGGGACAGGGTTTCAAATGCCAGTGTTAACAGGCCATCTCCCGCCAGGACCGCGGTGGCCTCATCGAACGCCACATGACAGGTGGCCCGACCGCGGCGCAGGTCGTCATCATCCATGGCCGGCAGGTCATCGTGGATAAGGGAGTAGGTGTGTATCATTTCAAGGGCACCGGCCGCAGCCAGAATCGCAGGCCGGTCCGGATCGGCGGCGCCCACAGCATCAGCCGCCGCCAGACAAAGGGCTGGCCGCACCCTTTTGCCCCCGGCCATGAGGGAGTAACCCATGGCGGCCTGGATGCCTGTCGGGCAGCGGCCATTTACCTTCAAGCGACTTTCAAGATCGCCATCGACCGCTCTGCGGCATTGGGCCAGGTAGGCCGGAAAATCAAACATCAGGGGTCACGCTCCCGGGAAAATCTTTTGAATGCATATCGCCCTGGCTGTCGGCCAGCAGCAGGGTGACCTTTTTTTCGGTTTCATCCAGCCGGTCGGCACAGAATTTTGACAATACCATGCCCTCTTCAAATTTTTTAAGCGCCCTGTCCAGGGGGATATCACCTTCTTCAAGATCCTGCACAATCTTTTCCAATTGCTTCAAGGCGCTCTCAAATGTCTTTTTGGCCATCAGGGGTCTCCTTTTCGACTCTTGCCTGCAATGCTCCCCGGGCAACGATAATTTCTAAGCGTTCCCCGTCATTGACGGCGTCCGGGTCGTCTACAAGCCGCTTTTCCATCAGGGTGCGGGTGATACTGTAACCGCGTTTTAAAGTTGCTTTGGGATCCAGGGCAGCCAGCCGGGCAGCCGTTTCACGGTATTGCGACTGGTTCATTTGTAGTTTTATATTTATGTATAACGTTAGGTTATGCCTATATTGTTCAAGTTTTTCTTTATGTCTTGCCAGCTGCTTTTGCGGGCTGAGACGTTGCAGGGTGTCACCCCTGTGGCCCAACCTTTCCCGGGCCAGGCTCAAGGTCCCCGTCATTGTCCGGGCCAGCCGATCACTGTAATCATCCACCTTGAGCCGGGCGTCCTGGATAATTCTGACCGGGTCTTTCAGGCGCTGACGCAACTCTTTCAGGCGCCGGATCCTTTGGTCGATAATATTGGTGATAAGGTGATTTAAAGTGTCAGTATAACTGGTAATAGATGCTTTCAGTTCCAATTTTACGGGCACAGCCAGTTCTGCTGCGGCCGAGGGTGTCGGCGCCCTGAGATCGGCAACAAAGTCTGCAATGGTAAAGTCGGTTTCATGGCCAACCGCCGAAATGACCGGTATCCGGCAAGCGTGGACGGCGCGGGCTACAGCTTCGGTGTTAAAGGCCTGCAGGTCCTCCAGCGAACCGCCGCCCCTGGCCAGGATCACAACATCCGGTGCGTCGCTTTGCGCGAGCAGCTCAAAAGCGGAGACGATCTCCTCTGCGGCTTCGGCGCCCTGGACCTTAACCGGCAGTATCTCGACCTGCAAGTTCTGATAACGACGATCCAGTATATTTAGAATGTCATGTACCACAGCACCGGTCGGTGAGGTGATAATAGATAATCTGCGGGGCAGCTCGGGCACTGTTTTTTTGTGGTCGCTCCTGAAAAGTCCTTCCTGTTCCAGACGGGCTTTGAGTTGTTCAAAGGCAACCTGCAGCGCACCCACACCATCGGGCTCAAGGTATTCAAGGATAATCTGGTAGGACCCCCGGGGCTCATACAGGCTGATCCGCCCGAAGCCGATGACCTGCATGCCATGCTCCGGTAGAAATTTGAGATTCCGATTCTGGCCTTTAAACATCACGGCCGATATTTGCGATCCGCTGTCTTTGAGCGAAAAATAGAAATGCCCGGACGCCGGTATCCGGAAATTTGAGATCTCACCGCAGATCCAGACAAACGGAAAAGATTTTTCCAGGAGGGATTTAATCCGGGTGTTTAACTGGGAAACGGTGAGGATGCTCTTATTCTGCGAAGAGACGTTCAAAGTTGAAAAGCCTTTGGTTACAATCCCTTGCCGGGAAAATGGTGTATTTAACTAACCCCACAACGTCTGATAAGATATATTATGTAAACTTTTACAATATTCTATTTCCGGGATTCCCCGGACAGCAGTTCCCTCACGGCCGGGACCACGAACTCCCCGCTGTGTTCGAATTCCCGCAGGCACTCGCTGAGTAGACTGACTTTCTTCTGTACGCTGTTGTGCTTGTTCATGATAAAAAGATGTTTGCCCCGTACCAGGCATAATCCACTCTTTACTTTTATCCCGGTGACCCGGAAATTTTGCTCTTTGACCTCGATCCCGAGTTTTTCTGCCAGGATTTTAAGTTCTTCGTAAACCTGTATTGGTTTCATATGGCACCAGTGTCAGATTCCGTCGTACCGGCGACTGCCCGGCATTCGCATAGCGTATTTCAAATCGGACTATAGATAATATTTTTAATGTCTTCTGGCAACCTTCTTTTTAAGGATATTTTACCGATATCGCTTGAAAAGGCGTCCGGATGTGTTTATATTACCGGTACGTTGAATTTGCTTACAATTTACCAAACAGGAGGATGCAATGCAGTCAGTACCTTATGCGGGATCACAAACTCAGGTCCAGGTGAACTCGTTTATCCGCAGCGTTTACAACTGGATGGCCATTGCCCTGGCTTTGACCGGTTTTACGGCCTATTATGTGGCCAACAGTCCCCAGATCCTGAGCCTGTTCTTTAATGTCGTCGGCAATCGCCTGCAGCCGTCCATGCTGTTCTGGGGCTGCCTGATCGGCGAACTGGCCCTGGTGTTCACGCTGAGTGCCCGGGTCCAGAAAATGAAAGCCCAGACTGCCACGGCGCTCTTTATACTTTACTCGGTCCTCAACGGGGTCACGCTCTCGTCTATTTTTATCGTGTACACCCGTTCTTCCATCACATCCGTGTTTTTCGTCTGTTCCGCGACCTTTGTGGCGACCAGTCTTTTCGGCTATTTTACCAAGAAAGACCTCACCTCCATGGGACAGTTTATGTTCATGGGCCTGATCGGGATTGTCATCGCGTCTGTGGCCAACTTTTTCTTTAAAAGTTCCGGTATGCAGATGATTATCAGCTACGTCGGGGTGATTGTGTTTGTGGGCCTGACCGCCTACGATACCCAGAAATTAAAGGGTATGGCGCTCTCCCAGCCGGCGGATGTGTCGGCCGGGGTTATTCGCAAAGGCGCCCTGCTGGGTGCCCTGACCTTATACCTTGATTTCAT
Source organism: uncultured Desulfobacterales bacterium (assembly GCA_964636125.1). Classification (GTDB taxonomy): domain Bacteria; phylum Desulfobacterota; class Desulfobacteria; order Desulfobacterales; family CAJINA01; genus CAJINA01. Next base: position 33,901 of record CAZWPX010000003.1, read on the forward strand.
AAATCTTTTCCTGATGCTCCTGCACATTCTGGGAAACAGAGAGTGATCTTGAGCACCTGATCCCTGAAAATCGATAAACGCCCTTGCCTGAGAATTCAGGAGGGGCGTTTTTTGTAGCTTTGCTGATGAAAATTAAAACGCTGATATTAATCGTGTTTTCTTATCTGGCGATTCACTCCGGCTGCCACCCCTTCACACCGGTCGACCGGGATCCCATTCCAAAAAACCTGCCTGAAAAATTCTCGCTTTACACTGGAAAGAGCCGCCCGGATACCCGCTGGTGGCAGCATTTCGGTTCCCCCGAGCTTGAACGCCTCATTGAAACCGCCCTGAGCGACAACCTGACCCTGCAGGAAATGTGGGCCCGGCTGGAACAATCCCGTGCCGTGGCCGCCAAGGTCGGGGCCGATCGTTTCCCGGATCTGACCGGTACAGCCGGTCTCGACGCGACCCGCAGCAGAGGCAGCAGCGGTTCCACCCGCGGTGTGGATACTTACTACCTGGGACTGGCCAGCAGCTATGAGCTGGATCTGTGGGGCCGCCTGCAAGCCGAGAGGGAAACGGCCGCCCTGGATGTTGTGGCCACCCGTGAAGATCTGAATACCGCAGCGCTCTCTATAGCTGCGGAAGTGGCTGTGCGCTGGCTGGGCATTGTCTCCAGCCGCAGGCAAAAAGAGCTGTTGGACAAGCAGCTGCAAGCCAACGAAACCATTCTGGAACTGGTTCAGCTCAGGTTCCGCAACGGGATGGTATCCGCCCTGGATGTCTACCAGCAAAAGCAGCTGGTGGAAAATGTAAAGGCTGAAATACCGCTGGTGGAGGAAAAGGAACGGCTCCTGCTCAACGGGTTGGCCGTTTTGCTGGGCAAACCGCCGGGGGCGGATCTGGGCCTTGCAACGCATCGTTTTCCCGAACTGCCTGCCCTGCCTGCTGTGGGTCTTCCGGCCAGCCTGCTCTCCGCCCGTCCGGACATCCAGGCAGCCGGCCGCCGGCTGGAAGCGGCGGATTGGCAGATCGCCTCCGCCCGGGCCAATCGGCTGCCGGCCATCAACCTGACCGCCCGGGCCCGGTATGGTGACAGCGGCCTGGATACCCTCTTTGACAACTGGCTGCTGAATCTGTCCGCCAGCCTGACGGCGCCGATCTTCGACGGCGGCTACCGGAAAGCGGAAGTTGACCGTACCCGGGCTGTGGCTGCTGAAAGGCTCGCCAGGTATCGCGATACGGTCCTTACGGCCATTAAAGAGGTAGAAGACGCCCTGGTCAGTGAGGAGAAACAACAGGCCCATATTGAAGGCTTAGAACTGGTTATCGACACGGCCCAAAAAGCCCTGGAAGAAGCCGGAGTCCGCTATCGCAATGGTATCAGCGACTACCTACCCGTCCTGACCCAGTTATTGTCCGTGCAAGCGCTGGAGAACAACCTGATCTTGCGGCAGGAAAACCGTATGGCCACCCGGATTGCCCTGTATCGTGCCCTGGGCGGTGTCTGGCCAGCCGGATTGTCACCCCCGGAAAAGGGCCTTCAATGACCCGTCAGACCGGTTTCCCCGATACCCACAGTGGAGCGGAGCATGAATGATCTAAATACTGTCAACTTTGAAAAAGTTGAGACACCGGTACCGGTTTCCTGGCAAAGCCGGGTCCTGCGTATCTGCCTGGCCCTGGTTATCGTCGGCGGCGGCCTGGCTGTGGCAGCCTACCTGATGCGAATGACCGAGAAACCGAAAAAGCGCCCCCCGACCAAATGGGTGCCCGTTGTCCGGAGCCTGACACTGCAGCAGTCAGCTTACCAGGTTGTGGTATCCGCCACCGGTACCGTCATTCCGGCCCGGCGGATAACCTTGCGTTCCCGGGTGTCAGGCCAGGTCGTTAAAATCCACCCGGAATTCAATACCGGCGGATATATTCCCACAGGTGCCACGGTCGTGACACTCGACAAGGCCGATTACCGCCTGGCCCTGGCCCAGAAAGAAAATGACGCGGTAAACAGCGAATACGCTCTCAAGGTTGAAGAGGGGCGCCAGGCGGTTGCCCGCCGGGAGTGGCAATTGCTGGGTACCAAGGCGCCTGAAAAAACGGAAGGGACCATCCTGGCCCTGAGGGAACCGCACTTGAAAAAAGCACATGCAGATGTGGAAGTGGCCCGCATCCAGGTGGAAAAAGCACAACTGGACCTGGCCCGCACCCGGATCACCGCACCTTTCAACGCCCTGATCATTTCCAGTAACGTCGATATCGGTTCTCAAGTATCACCCCAGGACCCGCTGGCGGAACTGGTGGGCACAGACTATTACTGGGTCCAGGTATCTATACCGGTCGATCGCCTGGGCCGGATCGCCATCCCCCGGGACAGCAGTGAAAAAGGATCTTTGGCACGCATCCGCTACGCCCGGGGACACCACCTCAACGGCCGGGTCATTCGCCTGTTGGGAGACCTGGAAAGCCAGAGCCGCATGGCCCGGGTCCTGGTGGAAGTCCTTGATCCGCTGCAAAGGAAAAGCAGCACCGCCAATAGCCCGCCCCTGCTCATCGGTGAGTTTGTGCGGGTCGATATTCAAGGAGAGCGTCTTGATGATGCGATGGTAATCCCGCGCACCGCCTTAAGAGACCAGGGAACCGTCTGGCTGCTGAACCCGGGTATGACCCTGGACATACGCCCGGTGACTCCCGTTTGGCGGGATAAAAATACCGTGGTCATTCAAAACACGTTGACCCAGGGCGACCGTGTCATCGTGTCGGAGCTGTCCGCCCCCGTGGCCGGTATGCAATTGCGCCCGGCACCCGAACTCGCCCCATCTTCTGATCAGGAGACTACCGAGAAAACGCAATCGCCCCATAACCCCGGTAACGAATAAGTATGCAAACAACATCCCCAGTATCTGCCCAGAGGGCCGCCGGCCCGATTCACTGGATGGCCCATCACCCGGTCAGTGCCAACCTGCTCATGCTGGTGCTGCTGCTGGGCGGCTTTTTCTGGGGAACCCGCATCAAGCAGGAGGTCTTCCCGGATTTTGAACTCGATATGGTGACTGTCTCGGTCCCCTATCCCGGCGCGAGCCCCCAGGAGGTCGAAAGGGGTATTGTGCTGGCGGTTGAAGAGGTGGTGCAGGGCCTGGAGGGGGTGAAAAAGGTTACCTCACGGGCCAGCGAAGGCTCCGGTTCGGTGACGGTGGAAATGCTGGAAGGGGAAGACATCCAGAGGCTGGCCCAGGAAATCAAGGCGGAAGTGGACCGCATTACGACCCTGCCGGAGGAAGCGGAAGACCCGCGGGTGACCATCCTGTCCCGTAAACGCTTTGTCGTTTCCCTGGCCCTGTATGGAAACCAGAGTGAACGGGTGCTGCGAGAGTACGGGGAACGTGTGCGCGAGTCCCTGCTCCAGGATGCGCACATCTCCCAGGCCGAATTAAAATCGGTCCGCGATTATGAGATCAGCATTGAAATTCCACAAGATACTTTGCGAACCTATGGTCTCACCCTGGCTGAAGTAGCGACTCGCATCCGCCGGGCCAGTGTGGATCTGCCGGGCGGCGCTATCAAGACATCTGCCGGCGATATCCTTGTGCGCATGAAGGAGCGTCGTGATTTCGGGTATGAATTCGGACAGATACCGATCATAACCGGACTCGATGGCACCCGGGTCCTGCTGGAAGATATCGCCGATGTGCGCGATACTTTTGCTGAAACCGACTACCAGGCCACCTACAACGGCCAGCCGGCCGTGCTGATTGAAGTCTACCGGGTGGGCGACCAGACCCCTATCACGGTGTCCAATGCCGTCAAAAAGGTGGTTGCGGATTTAAAAACCGCACTCCCGCAGGGCCTGGCCATAGACCTGCGCAACGACCGGTCCGAAATTTATCGCCAGCGCCTCAACCTGATGATAAAAAACGGTTGCCTGGGACTGGGGCTGGTCTTCATGCTGCTGGCACTTTTTCTGGAACTGCGCCTGGCTTTCTGGGTCAGCCTGGGAATTCCCATCTCATTTCTGGGTTCCCTGCTCTTTTTACCGCTGGGCGGCGTCAGCATCAACATGGTTTCCATGTTTGCCTTTATCGTCACCCTGGGTATCGTTGTCGATGATGCCATCGTGGTGGGTGAAAATGTCTACCTGAACCGGCAAAGAGGCGACCGCTGGATGACGGCCGCTGTGGACGGTGCCCGGGAAATAACCATTCCAGTTGTTTTCAGTGTCCTTACCAATATGATTGCGTTTCTGCCCATGTTTTTCGTGCCCGGGTTCATGGGCAAGATCTTCAGCCAGATACCGGTGGTGGTGATCTGCGTTTTCACTGTTTCCCTGGTGGAGAGTCTTTTTATCCTGCCGGCCCATCTCGGGCACCAGCGCGAAAAACAGCGGGCGCTGCTGCCGCTTGTCGGGCGTCTGAAAAAGCTGCAGCAGCGGTTCAGCGTGCTGTTTATGCAGGTGATCGACAAATGGTACCGCCCGGCCCTGCGCCGTATCCTGCACTGGCGGTATCTGACCCTCGGCATCGGCCTGGCGATTTTAATTATTGCGCTGGGCTATGTCCGCAGCGGCCGCCTGGGCTTCGAACTGTTTCCCAAGGTGGAATCCGATTACGCCAGGGTGACGGCTACCTTGCCCATCGGCAGCGCATTCACTAAAACCCTGCAAATACAGGAAGTTTTGGTTAAAGAAGCGCAGAAAATTGCCAATAAAAACGGGAATGGCGCCCTCGTGGAGGGGATTTTTGCCCACATTTTCGGCAATGTCACCGAAATTCGCGTCTATCTCACACCCCCGGACAGCCGCCCCATCTCGACCTCCGCCTTTGCGGATAAGTGGCGCAGGCAGGTCGGGGTGCTGCCCGGCCTCGAATCACTGCGTTTTGAATCCGATGCAGGCGGCCCCGGACACGGTGCAGCTATTTCCATAGAACTTCAACACCAGAACATGGAAGCCCTTGAGAAGGCCGGCATGGAACTGGCCCGGGCACTCAATTTCTATCCCGGTATCCTGGACGTGGATGACGGCGTGGCGCCCGGTAAAAAGCAGATTGACTTCCAGGTCCGCCCGGAAGCGCGCAGTCTCGGGCTGCGCTCCATCGAGATCGCCCGCCAGGTGCGGCATGCTTACTATGGGGCCCAAGCCCTGCGCCAGCAGCGCGGCCGTAACGAAGTCCGGGTAATGGTCAGATTGCCGCAAGCGGAACGCGGGTCTCGGTTTTCCCTGGAGGAAATGGTGTTGCTCACCCCCGCCGGCGGCGAAATTCTCCTGCGCAATGCAGTGGATATGACACCCGGCCGGGCTTACACCGATATCGAACGACGCAACGGTCAACGCATCATCACGGTTACCGCGGATGTCCGGCCCCGCAAAAGGGCCGGTCAAATTCTCAATGCGGTCAAGTCTGAAGTGCTGCCTTCCCTGGTGGATAAATATCCCGGACTGGCCTATAGCTTTGAAGGGCGGCAGGCCGATCGGCGGGAAAGTATGCAGAGCCTGTTCATAGGCATCGGGGTGGTGCTCATCGTTATCTTTGCCATGCTGGCCATACCGCTCAACAGTTACATACAACCGGTCATTATCATGGCGGCGATTCCCTTTGGCATTGTCGGTGCGGTGATCGGACACATCATTATGGGCTATGCCCTCAGCATCATCAGCATGTTTGGTGTGCTGGCCCTGATCGGGGTGGTCATCAATGACTCCCTGGTGCTCATCGACATGGCCAACCGCAAACGGCGCAACGGTCTTGCGCCCTACGCCGCCATTTTGCAGGCGGCCCCCCTCCGCTTTCGCCCTATTCTTTTAACCACCCTGACCACTTTCGGCGGGTTGTCACCCATGATCTTTGAAACGTCCCGGCAGGCGCGATTTCTGATCCCCATGGCGGTATCGCTTGGTTTCGGCGTCCTGCTGGCCACTTTTATTACCCTGGCCCTGGTTCCGGCGATCTATTTGATTGTGGAAGATGTGAAAAAGATATTCACGCAGAGCATGGACAGATAAGGATCGGGGACGAAATAAATTGAACGAAGGCGGATTTCAGTAATGTCGTGGGCCAGTTTTGTACCCACGGCTTCGTTCAGTCGCATTTTTTTAAGCAAGATATCGTCTCCGCCTGGGAATGCAAATCGGCCACCGTTTCTTCAAGCCGCTGCATATCTTCCCGGATGAATTGCTGGGTGGCTGTCGCCAGGTAGCTGAAATATGGCAGATTCGTTTCCTGGATGGTCAGACCGGCGAAAGCGTCGATCCACTGCCCCAGATGAGAATCCAGAAATTCAAGTTGGTGCCCAAGACTTGCGGCAGCTTCGTCAGAACACCCGTTGTGAAGACAGTTCAATTCTTCTATTATGAGAACGTGCATGAATTCCAGCTCCACACTGATGTGGTCGGGTGGATTTTTGAATTCCTCGTTTACGGTCAAGCCGGCTGCTAAATAGCGTTTGATGACATCCAGGGTGCTGTCGCCCATGATTTGACGTTTATCATCCAGGTAGATGGAGCCGTAAGGCGGAGCCAGAAGCTGATACGGGCCGATAAAGAGTTTGGCGAACTGAATCTCAAGGTCGTCGACCGTAACTCTTGTGTTCAGTTCGCTGCGCATCATGACCACTTGAGAAATAGCGTTCGACCCCGTGGCGCACAGTCCGGTTTCGAGCAGTTTCAAAATTTCACCGATACCCGTTTTCGGCAGGCTATAGCAGCTTGATAGAGAGCGATAAATTTCACTGCGGTATTTCTCGATACTCAGTATTTCGTTGTCATTCATGTAATCCACTCCATGTGTGATAAAGATTTGCCACTGTAAAGACCATCCGCTTTGAGATCTGCGAGGCGGCCGGGAGGTAAGCGGCCGCCTCGCAGTTCCCATGGCCGGCAGCAGTTAGTCCGGCACGGCTTCCAGTTTCAGGTAGCGTTCACCAAGGCTGTACACCAGAAGCATAACCGAGAAGCCAAACAGGGCCACGAAAACCTCGTAGACAGTCGGTAAATAGCTGACAATTTGAGGTCGGCCTTCCGCCATTTGACCGAGCGGCCGAACAACACCGCTGAGCACAAACTCCAAACGCCCGGCAAACATACCGACGAGCAGGAGCGTGCTGGCAGTCATCTTGCCCCCAATGGTAGCTCTAATCTTGGGAACCAGCATCAAGACGGTGGGCGCGACCAGGCCCAGCCAGAATTCGATATTGTAAGGGATCGAACCTATCATGTGCTTGAAGGCCTGATATTCCACAGCAGTCGACGATATGCCACCGCTGATGGTGCGCCACAGGAACAGGACCCCGATAACTCCGGCGACAATTCCCATCAACCGGGCAAACTCATTGAACAATGCTTCTCTTTCCGTACTCAATGACTGGTTCGCTAAACGATAGTACACCATGGTGAACAAAAGCAGCGCGGCCATCCCGGAGGCAAGCCCGGTGAGTGGGAAATAGAATGAAAAGAAAGAGGCATTCAAGGCCGGTCGTGCATCCGTCATACCCAACAACCAGCCAAGGGTCGTGGATGTAAATATTGCAATTATAAAGATCAACATCCCCAGTGTTTTGCTTATTGATCCAATGTGTATTCGCCAGAAAGCGCTGAGAAGCAGGACAAAATAAGCACCGTAAAGTATGGCCAACCACCATAACGGTGAGGCCGGATTAGGAGAAAGTAAAATATAGACGACATTTAATGGCGCGCCGAGATGCAGAAGCAGGCAAACAAAGGAGCCGAGCAAAACGGCAATCTCCAGATACACCGTACGTTTTTCAATCACCTCATATCGTTTTATGCCGAATACAACCGGAAAAGAAGAGACGAAGGCCAGGCCCGCACTGGTAAGGCTGAAAAAGATATAAGTCGACAGTGGCAGGGTCCAGACCAGGACATCCGTTTTGGCATACAGCGTAAACCCGTCTGAATAGACTTTAAAAGTTGTCCAAAGGCCGAGCAAAATGCCCAGGCCCAACAATCCAATCCAAAGATGATATCTTTTCATCTATAGCCCCCCTTTCGTTCTTGGGTAACCGGCCGCGCTGAAATCTCTGATGTAATAAACCGCAGGTTCCGTCCCCACGGCCTCTTTCAGCCGAAATGGTCTGAATTTTCCCAATAATTGGTTTACCTCACTCTTCGGGTTGTCGAGGTCACCGAAGACCCTGGCATCAGCCGGGCAAGCCTCCACGCAACGTGGCAACTTGCCCAGCGCGACCCGGTGATCGCAAAAAGTGCATTTTTCCACGACCCCGCGCGGCCGTATATCAGGCAGCGTCGCACCCCTTTCCGGATTGTAGTAGGGCGCGCCTTTACCACCGGCCTTCCGCAGTTCTTCGGCCGGTGAAACGGTTACACCTTTAATAACGGCTTTGTCCGATTTCCAGGTGGAATGCGCATCCTTCCAGTTGAAATATATCACCCCGTAAGGGCAATTGATCATGCAGTACCGGCAACCGATGCACTTGTCTGGATCATGCATTGTAATGCCGTTGCCGAGTTTATGCATCGCCCTGGTAGGGCATCCCCGGACACACGGCGCATTGTCGCAGTGGTTGCAGAGCGTCGGTATGTAGTGATACCGGACATTGGGAAAGGTTCCCGAGGTTTCCGTAATTTTGTGAGACCAGTAAACCCCCTCCGATACGTTGTTTTCATTTCTGCATGAGATACTGCACGAGCCGCAGCCAACGCACCGTTGGAGGTCGATAACCATTGCATATCTACCCATTGTTTCCCTCCTTATACTTTATCGATCTTTATCCGGGTTACGGCATAGTAAGCTGAACTGCCGCTCAAGGCTTCATACTGGGCCGGGATCAGGTCATTGCTGCTGCCGCCTCTGGCTGTTTTTCCAAATCTCTTTGAGGCCAACCGGCCGTAAGCCCAGTGGCCCTGACCGTAGCACTTGGCCACAGATCCGGGACGCACACCTTCCCAGAGCTTGGCGGTACAGACCAGACTGCCGGTTGGTGAAGAAATCTTTATGCGATCCCCGGACTGGATACCGAGCTTTGCGGCATCCACCGGATTGATCTTCGCCACGTCGTCCCAGGTTTCATCGCCCGGGTCCAGGTCTTTGAAGTCGTAATACCAGGTGCAGTTGGCAGACCGCCCTTCCCTATTTAAGCGGGATTTATGATCCACGTGAATGAAGGGAAATTCTTTTTCGTCCCCGAGGATAAACGGCTCCTCATAGTGGGGGACAAATGCCGTTTCACCCCTGGCCAGGTAATTCGTCGCCTGCATGACGTCATCTACGGAAACGCCGTGCTTCGCGGCATGCTTTTCAAGGGCAGCCTTGAGGGTGACGCTGTAGAATTCGAACTTGCCCGTCTTGGTTTTCATATGGCCCCAGCGTTTACGGAAGGAATAGGGTTTCGAGTTCCACACCCCCACCTTGGCGAACTCCTCCCAGCCGCTGAATTTGTCTCCGCCTTTGTATTTGGCCGGATCCCAGAGGTTCTGGGTGGCGTATTTAAGTGCGTAGAGGGCAAATTCTTTTTCATTGGTCGGTTCTTTGCCGGTCTCCGGGTCCTTGTAGGTTTTGTAATGCCGCATCAGGTTATCGAAACCGCGCTCGGCCAGTTTCTCGGCCAGCAGCCAGGGAATTTCGGTCTCGTCGATTTTGTAATCCCAGACATTCTTGACGATAGGCTGCATCAAGGTCACATGGCGGTACCCATTGCCGATGGCCTTCACATAACCCCACTTTTCGAACATGTGGTGGGTATCCGGCAGTACGATATCGGAAAACCAGGAGAATTCCGATGCATTGGTCGTAATGTGGACGAGGAAGGGGATTTTCGACAGGGCTCTTTCCCAGCGCTCCGGCTGCGGGGCCGAAAACGAAAAATTGTTCATGTACCCAATGGCCACTTTGATCTCGTAGGGGTCTTCATTCAAAAGGCCGTCAGCGGCATTGTTGGTGATGACCCCGCTGCCCGGCTTGCCTTTTTTCAGGCAGGGAATGTGCAATCGGCCGCGCTGGTCAATTTTCTCATGCTTTTTGCCCTTCTTGGCAATCTCATCCATAAAATCATTCGGCTTGGGAAACTTCGAGGTATACTCCTTGTTAGCTTTCAAGGTGCCACCCACATTGTCCACGGCACCGACAATCCCGTTCAGGGCATGCACGGCCATGGCCGTATAGCCACCGCGCACCTGCATGCAGGGGCCGCCGCCCAGCCACGATATGGCGTGCGGGGCCGCTTGGCCGAATCCGGTCGCCACGCGGCGAATTTGTTCAGCTGGAATTCCGGTAATGGAAGCAGCCCATTCAGGGGTCTTGTCTTTCAAAGCAAGATTCCAGTAGTTGACGATTCCGTTGGTATGCTGTTCTGCGAAGGTGTCAGCATCCACTGTCTGTCCCGGGACAAACAGGTTTTTACCTTCCTTGAAATCCCCGACAAATGGTTTGTACCAGAGCCCTTCGGCGAGTATGGCGTGCGAGATCGCCACCGCCAGGGCACCATCCTGGCCCGGCTTGATCGGCAGCCATTCATCGGCCTTTCCGGCCGAGGCCGACAGGCGGGGCTCGACTATGGCAATGGTGGCCTTGTCAACCACGTCGCCCCACACCTTGGAGTAATACGAAACCTGCCGGTTGGCCGCCAGGGGGTCCGCACCCCAGAGCAGCACGTAGTGCGCATTCAAAACGTCGTATTGCCGATAGCTCCAAATGCCCTCGGTAAAGAAGGGACCGAACTTCTCCGCTTCAGCGCACAGGGAACTGTGGGAGATGTTGTTTGGTGAGCCGATAATCTTTGTCATACGATCATAAAGCACATCGCGCATGTACGAATAGCGGCCACGCATGAGCATGTACTTGTGCGTTTCGTTGTTGTTGCGCAGTTCCATGATCTTGTCGGCAATGGTATTCAGGGCCTCATCCCAGGAGATGGGGACAAACTTCGGATCTTCTTTGCGGCCTTTTTTCGGGTTGGTGCGTTTCATTGGCGTTTTAATTCGATCCGGATCATACAACTGCTGGAGGGCTAAATGCGAACGCGGACAGCCGGCTCCCATGTTTACCTTTGAATGGGGGTTGCCTCTAACTTTTACGGCCCGTCCGTCGATTACATACACCTGCTTGGAGCACCATGAGGTGCAGCCTTGACAGGTGGCCGGCATCCAGCGTCCCAAAGCACCTGTTTTCTTACCGGAATCTGCAGCCAGGGCTTTCAATTCCGGCTTTAATCCCGCACCCATAGCGACGGCTGCGCCGGTCGCCGCTGATGCCTTTACAAAAGAACGGCGTGAAAGCTTCACGTCGTTCAGAAAACCAGCCATCACGGTTTTTGGCTTATTTCTTGATTTTTTCATCATTCCTCCACCTAGTAAGTTGTGACTGCTTTCTTTCCTTCTATCCATTTGACTGCAATTCTATGTGAATCGAAAAAAGGCTAAGCCTCATCCTTTTTTTCAGACGCCGGTGGATCTCTGGAATCGGTCTGGTTATCCCTGATGCAGCGGATCCAATAAACCATTTCCTCCGGATCGACCGGTTTATTGATACAGGCAAAAATGTAGTAGCACAGCGCCTCTTTGAGCTCAGGGTGAAAGCGCTCCCGGGAGGTGCACAGGAAGCAAACGTCCGGGTAGGCCAGGGTCAGGTTGCGAATGGTACGGTTGTCTATATCAAGATTATCAATGTCCAATATGACAGCCAGAAAGGCGGATTTGGCCAATACCGTCTGCAGGTCGCCCATAGAGTGGCACACCCGGATCCGGTGTCCTTCGAAGCGAATCATATCAGCCAGTTTGCTGGATTCATCCCGATCCGAATTGGCTATGAGAACTTCTTGTTCGTTTTTCACAGAATTCCAATATGTTGTCTATAAATTCAGGATTCATGCGAAACAGTCAGCCGACTTTAGCTATACCTATAACAAGACGCATGCCAGATTCATGATCGTGCCGAAATTAGGCGATCCGGGAAAACCTCATGCTACGCAACTGTTTGTATTTTTTATAATTAAAATCTTATGGCGCCTATGCCGCGCAAGCAGCCCACGGAGGAAATGGGAAACCCTGTCTTTGAAAAGCAAGGCCGGTTGTCCGGAATCCGGACAATGCTGTCCGGTAGAATATAAAAAGTTATTGAATAACAAATAGATATATTCGATCGGACACTTGCGAATTGCCGCCGAGTGGCTGCGGGCAGAGACGCAGCCTCACGATGAATGCGCTGAGGGGGATCTAAACCGGAAGGGGCGGCACGGAGGCATGCATTCAATGCCGGCAAAAAGGCATTTCAGCGGACCGAAATTTCAATCCTCAATGCAGGGTGGGATTTTTGATGCGGTATTTTTTTAGCTTTTCATACAGGGTGCTGCGGCTGATGCCGAGTTGGGTCGCCGCGGCACTTTTGTTCCCGGAACAGGCCGCCAATGCATCCTGGATTAACTGCTCTTCATTTTCAATGATGGAAACGGGGGGTGCCGGTCGGCGATTCACAGCTGTACGGAGCTGCATCTCCCTCAGAGACAAGGGCAGATCTCCAGGCTGAACAGCGTCGGATTTTGCCAGCACGACCGCATGCTCGATACCGTTTTCAAGCTCACGCACGTTGCCGGGCCAGTGGTGGTCCAGCAGCAGGCGCATGGCCTCCTCACCGATACCGGTCAACACTTTATCCCGCTCCCGGGCAAAATGCCTGAGAAAATGGTTGGCCAGCAGGGGAATGTCGTTGCGACGTTCTCTAAGCGGTGGGATCTGAATAGGGATTACGTTGAGCCGATAGAAAAGATCCTCGCGGAAACGTCCTGACTTGACCTCGTCTTCAAGACTGCGATTCGTTGCCGCCAGAATACGCACATCGACCTCTATGGACCTTTCACCGCCCACCCGCTCAATGGTGTGATTCTGGAGTACCCGCAACAGTTTGATCTGGGCGGTGGGGGAAATGTCGCCGATTTCATCCAGAAACACCGTTCCGCCGTGCGCCTGTTCAAATCGACCGATTTTTTGCCTGGTAGCACCGGTAAAAGCACCCTTTTCATGACCGAACAATTCACTTTCCAATAGGGTGGAAGGATACGCCGAGCAATTGATCACCACGAAGGCCCCGCCGTGCCTTTCACTTGATCTATGAATGGCTTTGGCCACAAGTTCTTTACCTGTGCCGCTTTCACCCAGGATCAACACATTGGCATCGGTTGGCGCCACATCTTCAATGAGTTGATAGACAACCTGCAGCTTGGGGTCGCGGCCAATGATGTCACCGTATGCCGACGATTCTTCCACCCGGATCCTGAGCGAATACAGGGCCCGTTCACTTAACAGGGCGCGATTCAAGGCCCCGGCCGCCTGCTTCAGCAGGAGAGACACCATTGCCAGTTCGTTCTTGAGACAGTGGCAATTATCAGTGCAGGCCACCAGCAGGGCGCCCAGCGGCCGGTTTTCGTAGTGGTAAGGAAATACTGCCAACCGTCGGGCCGCAGTCAGTTGGCCGGGCACCGGCAGACTGGCCATTTCGTTTACCGGCAACCATCCGAATTCGCCGACCCCCTTCAGCACGCTGACGAGTTGATCGTATTCCTCCCTGTATACGGGCGGGCCGGCGCTGGCCGCAAGGTACAAAAGGGCGTGCCGTTTTTCATCCAGAACCGCGATGGTCATGTGCCGGCATTGCACGATAGAGCGAAGCGTTCTGACGATATAATCGCCGATTTCATTGAGGGTCGATAAAGCGGCGATCTTCTGTGAGAAGGTTAAAGACGCGGATATTTGCTTGTGGGCCCGGTCAAGTTCGATGTTCTTGACCTCCAGTTGATCGTTGGATTGCTCTATTCTAACCAGGTACTTTCTCAAACGCGCGAGCATGCCGTTAAACGCGCTGGTAAGCGCATTCACTTCCTCGCGGCCCTGTATGTCAAGCCGCGTGTCCACCGAATTTTCATCGATGGTGGCGACCGCCTGTTTGAGTTGGGTCAGGGGACGGAGCAGTCGACTGATGAGAATATTGGTCAGGACCAATGATAACCCAAGGATTACCAGGGTCAACAGCGTCATGTACACCCACATAGAGGCGACCTGGGCACGATACGGGGCCTCCGCCAATCCGATTCGGAGGATACCCGCCCGGCCCTCAAAAATCGGCATTGCCACATCTATGAACCGCTCATTTTTTTCAGAAATGGTTTTGACGATTTGGCTTTGTCGGCCTTGTACGGACAGATGATTCGAGTCAATCAGGTCACCGGGAATACCATCTTTGAACGTATGCGCCAGCACCTGCTGGTCCGGTTTGACAATGAACAGGTAGGATACGGCGGCATCGCTGGCAATCTGGTCTTCAATCATTTTCTGGATGGCGACGACGTCATTGATGAGAATCAGATCAGTGAGATCAAGGGCGAGTTTTTTAGCAATGGCTTCAGCCCGCACCTGGGCGGCCTCGATTAAATTGGCACTGAATCGTTCCGTGAGGACCATTGATATCATGAGACCCGAGCAGACTACGATGATCGTGACGGACACCAGCAAAGCATTTTTAAGACTGTCAGAGCGCACCCTACCCCTTTCCCGCATTCAGCGCGGCTGACATGTCCCGAACGGGTTCGTACCAGGCATTATCAGGGGCGACAAACCGGTCTATCATCAACTCCTTGAGGATAGCCTGGCCCTTTTCGGTATTGTGCATATAGAGAACCACACCACGGATTTGATTTTTTAAGCCTTCTGGTATGTGCGCAGACATCACCAGCGGCGGACTCCCGAAGGGGGGCGACTTTTTGATAATCCGGGTCTGTGATGTAAAAAAGGATTTGCGGCCCTGGAAATACTCCCACTTGTGGCCATCCACGGCAGCACCATCCACCAACCCTTTGGCAACCGCCATAATGGAATTGTCATGGCTGTAAGTGTATACGGTGCTCTTGAAAAAAGTTTCCGGGGTCTCATTGATCTCATGCAGCCAGTAAGTCGGTACCAGCGACCCCGTGTTTGAATCGGGATCGGTGAAGGCAAACATCTGCTGCCGGAGATCGGTCAAACGCTGAAAGTCGCTGTTGCGATGAACGATCAGATAAGACTGGTAATAGGGTTTGCCGCGGACTACCGGTGTGGCCACGGCTTCGAATTCATAGACATAGCGATCGGTGGCATAAGGGCCGGTGCAAACGAAGGCCATGTCAATTTTTCTGCGGGGGAAAAGTTCGTTGATCTCACCGTAGGTTTTGCGCTGAACCAACTGTATGTCGCGGTCAACCTGATCACCGATATAGGACAACAGCTCATTGTAAAATGTGATGGTTTCCTTGGGAGAAATCATCGCCGCCACCGCCACGCGTAAAGATTTACGGCCGCTAGCCGGTCCGGCAACCGTCCTTGTAGCTGTCTCTATCTTTTTTTGGGAAAAATCGACCAGCTTGTACTCACTGCCTTTTTCACAGCCTACAGCCACTATCACCAGAAGGGCCAGGCTGACAGCAATCAGTGTCTCGTTCAATCTGCTTGTTATTTTCCTGGGCACGCTCATCACCTGGGAATTCAAGGCTTTAAGTAAACGTTCTTACCGCCATACAACACAGGCAAGATGGATTTATTCCAGACGTCATATGCCACA
This sequence comes from uncultured Desulfobacterales bacterium, assembly GCA_964636125.1. GTDB lineage: Bacteria > Desulfobacterota > Desulfobacteria > Desulfobacterales > CAJINA01 > CAJINA01. The sequence continues at coordinate 49,431 of CAZWPX010000003.1, forward strand.
ATGTGGTATTTCGAATTATAAGGTCGCCCCACTTTCCAGTCAAGCAAATAGTTCTTTCGCACCTGACAGGTAAAAATACCGGCCCTACAGCAAAATAGGCATCATGCTGTTGACCTCTTCGATAACCTGTTTTCCTGCTTCATTTTTTGAACATGCCACACTACCTGTCATGTAGGTTTCGTCCTCTATGGGAATCAACGCTATCTTATCAGCATACCCCAGTTTTTCTGCATCATAGATCGTAGAACTAAGAGAAAGAAAATAATCACCACGACGATTCAACAGCATTTTCAATGCCTGCCGGCCGAGTTCATCCGTATATAAATAGGATATATTGTCTAACCCTGAATGCGGATATGGCAAGGTTAATAATATCAAAGCCGAAACCTGTCGGATCTTTTTCATTTTCCAGAATGAACATGGGCGGATATGTAAAATAGGCCCAGGTAACGACGTTCCCTGCATAGCCTAAAGCTGCGAAACAGCCAGACCACAGAAGTGAAAGTAGGAGGTAAGTACCCACACCTTTCTTGAAATTCTTGGCATTCATAACAACTTACAACCTGTTTCCATCCAGGACCTGCTCCAGCGCCTTCTTGCATTGTTTTACTTGCTACGGATTGTGCAGGAGGACTTGAGACTGCTCTGCATGGTCTTCGGTATATTTAGAGTTTCATAGGACCCGCTGGCCGGGATCACAGCTCCCGATACTATCCCGGACAGTTTCGGCGATCTCCTGGCAATACGCAGCAGTCACCTGTTCATCCGGACCTTCCACCATCACCCGGCAAACCGGCTGGGTTCCGGAATACCTTACCAGTACCCTGCCCTGGTCACCCAGACGGGCTTCAACGTCTGCAATTGCCCGGGCAACATCCGTTAATGATTCCAATTCCGGTTTAGCGGTTACCTCAACGGCCAGCAATTCCTGGGGATATACCTGCATCACCCCGGCAAGTTCTGAAAAGGTCTTGGCCTGCCGCTGCATGGCAGCCAGTACCTTCAGGGCTGACAAAATGCCGTCACCGGTTGAATGCTGATCCCGGAAAATCATGTGCCCTGAGTTTTCACCGCCGATCACAGCACTGTCCTCAACCATTTTTTCCATGACATATCGGTCACCTACATCGGATACTGAATGTATAACGTCATGTTGTTCCAGGGTCCTGACCAGACCGATATTACTCATGACTGTGGTGACTACCCGGTTGTTGTCCAGACGGCCGGCCTGTTTATAATCGATTGCGCAGATAGCGATGAGCTGGTCACCTGAAATTTCCCGGCCCGTCTCATCCACAGCGATCAGCCGGTCGGCATCGCCGTCAAAAGCCAGCCCGACAGCTGCGTTTTTTTGGCAAAGGGCCTGAACCAGTCCACCGGTATGTTCCGATCCACAGCCAGCATTGATATTGGTTCCGTCCGGGGCGGCGTTGAGAACGGTCAAGTCGGCGCCCAGACGTTTGAACACCACCGGGGCAATCTCAGAGGCTGCGCCGTGGGCGCAGTCAATGACCACCGGCAGGTCTTTGAGAAGGTCGGGCACGGCCGCGCATTTGCATAGAAAATCGATATAGGTCCTGCCAGCCTCCGGAAGCGGGGCTACCCGGCCGGTCTTTCGCGGCCCCTCTTTCTCCGGCGATCCTGCGAGTTGGGCAATCCGGTGTTCAATGTCGGCTTCGACGCTTTCAGAAAGCTTGCGACCGGCGTGGTTGAAAACCTTGATTCCGTTGTCATACCAGGGATTATGCGAGGCCGACACGACAATTCCCACAGCAGATGGGTCCTGTTTTGCCAGGTACGCAATAGCCGGCGTGGGTACGACACCCGCTTTCAACACATCCAGGCCGGCTGCGCAGACACCGGCGGCGATTGCTTCCGCAAACATGTCCCCGGATATGCGGGTGTCCTGACCGATGATCACCTTGCTGCAGCGCTGCTGTTCGCCGAAATACTCGGCCACCGCCCGGCCCACGTGCAGGGCGGTGGCACCTGTCATGGGGGGCGTATTGGCCAACCCCCTGATACCATCGGTTCCAAAAAGTTTTTTCATTGAATAGACACCTATTGTAATGCGGGCAAATGGCTCATAACATCCGCGCTGATCTGGTTGACAATCGACTGGAGCCAGTCGCTGCCGGCTTCGCGTTCATTTGATTCCAGGCCCTGGATCACTGTCAGGTAATGATTACCCCGGGTTTTAATTGCAAGCTGGATGGATTCCAGGAAACACTCCTGCAAATCGTTGTCCCCGGTTATTTCCAATCCGCCCTGCAGGGCTAATTCCACGTCCCCCCAACGGTCGTATAAAGCTTGTTGCTGCCCCGCCGCCCCGCCGCCCCGCGCGGATGTCTCGCCATCAGCCAGCAGTTCTATGGAAGACGGCATTTTCATTGCAAACGCCTTGAATTGCTTTACGCGTTCGTGCAGCGCCAAATCAAGGGTATCATTTAAACCTGCGGCCAGTTCTGTCGGGTAGCGGTCAGAGATAAATTGCGATCGTACCTGGCGGTACCACTGCCGGAGAGCAAAAAGATTGGCTATGTAGCGGACATTGTGGCCCACAACGCGCTTGATTCCCAGGTATGTACCCGGCGAAAATGGGATTCTGGCCGAACGGGCCGCCCCTTCGACAATCAGACGCCCGGGCCGGGATTCATCTTTACGGCAGATAGAGCCGGCCGCAACGATGGTACCGTAGGTCAAATGGCAGGGGCCCACCAGCCCCCCCTGCCCGCCCAGGAAGATCGGGCGGCGATCCAGCATGACGCCCCGGGATACATCCCCGAGTAAGGATGCCGTGGCTTTGTCCTGGTTCGGGGTATAATTGAAATGAATATAGGAACTGCCCACCTCACTGTGGTCTTTCACGGACGTGCCGCCAGCCATGAAAATGTCACAGAAGTTAATCAGGCTGCCCAGCGTCACCCAGGGAAAGAGGATCGTCTGTTTCAAACCCACGGTATGGGCGCAACGGGCCTGTTCCTCGAAAATGGTGCCGGCCCGGACATGGGCCCCGGAACCACAACTGGCCCCCTCCAGGAATACGGCCCCCGAGAAATAACCACCCTTAAGCGCCACATCCGGACCCACGCAGCAATCTTCGATGGTCACGGGCGCTTCCCGGCCCAGGCGAACGCCTTCCAGAATGATCGTTTTCGCCCCATAAATTCGGCAGCCGGGATAAAGTACAACGGCGTTGCCCGAAATTTTGTCCGGGTCCACCTCTGCACCGATATCAATGCTGGCCGGATTTGATATGGCAACCCCTTTTTCCAACAGGAGCCTGATTTTTTCTGCACTTGATTGGGACATGGGCAACCTTTTCTAATTGACAACCGGGATCAAGATTAAGATCGTGAGCAATAGGATATTCTTTAAGTTCAACTTAGGGAGTGATGCTCCTCCAGTATAGCGGGATGCATATCGAAAACTAACTACGCAAGCACCCTGCCGCCCCTAATCCGGCAGCAGGTCATAAAAATACAGCATGGTATCCGAACGGGTAATGATACCCACCACCTGGTCGTCAGTGACCACCGGCAGACGGCCAATATCATGCTTGACCATCAGGTTGGCCGCCTGCATGGGGCTCTTGCCCGGGTCAATGGTGAGCACCTCGGTTGTCATGAAAGCCTTGACGGAAGAATCCAGGCGGGCTTCGGTTTTGACGCGTTTGAAATCGCGTCGGGAAATCATGCCCGTGATCCGGCCCTCATTGTCCGTGACCGGTATCCCTGTGCAGCCTTTTTCCCGCAGAACAATCGCGGCCGCACGCATGCTCGTGTCGGCGGGAATGGTCACAACCGGAAAGGACATGAGGTCACTGACCCGGATGGATGACTGCTGACCGCTGGTGATGAACTGCACAATCATCTGTTCAATGGTCTCGGTGTTGGCTTTTTTCAGCATGGCCGACCCGGCCCCGGGGTGCCCGCCCCCGCCCAGACCGCGCATGATCACACCCACATCCAGGCTATCTGAAACACTGCGGCCAATCACCATGCAACGTTTGCGTTCCGGGTTGCTGAAGATGCCGAAAGCGGTCTCCACATTGAGAATCTCCCGGTACATGCGGACCACGACGGCCAGGCTTTCCACATGCCCGGATATCTCCTGGCAGTTGATACTGACGTTGTGTCCGTTAATGCTGGTTCTATCAGAATCCTGCAGCATTTTGAAAAGGATGTTTTTTTGCTTCACACCATAAGCGGGTTTCAAAAAAGTGGCCAGGATAGTGAGATCCGCCTTGCGTTCCAGGAGCCATCCGGCAGCGTAGGCATCATCGGCCGTGGTGGCAGGAAAGGCCAGATTGCCGGTGTCCTCATAGAGCCCCGCCAGAAAAAGGGTGGCCTGGATCGGGGTCAGGACCTTGTTTTCGGATTTCAGCTTCTGGACCATCAGGGTAATGTTGGCTCCCACCTCGGCCTGGCAGGACCAGTTGCTGCTGATGTTGCTGCCGCCGCCATGGTGGTCCCACAGGTGGACATCCAGCTCTTTTTTATCTGCCAGCTGCCTGAGCCGGCCCAGCCTTTCCCAGCGATTGATATCCACAACCACCAACTGGGTGACCCTGTCGAGGTCGATCTCACCGGGTGTCTTGAAATTAAAAAGATCCTTGTGAATGGATAAGAAAGGTTTGAGATTCGGATTGACCTGGGTTGGCAGAACCGGAATACAGCCGGGGTAGATCAAGGTGGCGGCAATAACCGATGCCAGTCCGTCAAAATCCGTATTCCTATGGGTCGTGGCGATGATCATCAGGCCGGGTTCCCGTCCGTAGAGTTCTTACCTTCAACCGAAGCGTTGTCATAGGTAACCTGCCGGGCTGCGCCGGTAGAAGCCTGTTCAGGCGGCAGCAGCAGCGCCTGTCGATTTTCAGGGTGCATTTCCAGCTGAATCCTGAATTTATCCACTTCAACCTGACTCTCAATGGTTTTACGGGCGAGCAGGTAGCGCAGGTAAATGACCCAGACAACCAGGGCCAGGAGGACCCCCACGGCTCCCAGGACCACCCACTTATACTGGACGATGGTTTCGAGCCCGACTGTTCCGATCCGGGTCAGCATATTGGGCAGCATCCAGATCGCCAGGGCCGTGAGAAAAGTGAGCGCCCCGATTACGAAAATATTAAACTGGCTCACTTTGCGGATAACCCTTTCAAATCTGGTCTCAGATTCATCCGGAGCCGATTCAGGCGCCGGTCGGGCACGGGTTTCCGGATAGACCAGCGACGCATAGGCCCGCACCGCGAACCCAAAAAGCAGGATGGCGCCCACGGGCACACCGACGGCAGCCGCAAACCAGGCCCGGAAAGGAAACGGAACCACACTGGTTACCAGCTGGGTGGCATAATTTTCCAGGGGGCCGAATGTCTGTTCGAAGTAGTATCTGTTGAATTCGGTCAACTGCCGACCGTCGGCCTCATAGATCAGCTGACCCTGGTGCCCCAGGACCTGCAGCCGGGCCTCACGGCCGGATTTCATTGCCGCAAGGGCGAATATTTCAAGTTCAATCAGTAAAAGACCCACGCCGATAAATATAAAAACGGTTCTATTTTCCCTGATGAGTTGCAGTATTCCGGATTGCTCAGGCATTGTGTTCCTATGGGGCAAAAGATGTCGTTTGTGGATGGACACTGAATAACACAAGCGCGATACCCGGTTCAAGACACAATAGCAGACTTTTTGTACCTGTATAAACCTCAACGTTGCAAAAGTCGGAGGGCTTCAGAGCCAAGGCTGAAAGGGTGAAGTTGTAGTGTACTACCGCGAACCCTTGAAAACGCAGGATCTGGAGCCCTCCGGCTTTCCCGCAGGGTTACTAACATGGCAAAATTGGCCCAATCCTTTGAATTCACTTACGGTCAACTCCAGACAGAGTTGGAATTGTCGCGGTATCTGAAAAAATTGCAAGCGCTTAACACCACTTTGCCATGTTGTTTATGCAACCTTGTGGAAAAACACCGGTTGACACACCTTTGGGTTCTGATACTAGAAAAAAATCCAGTTGCCTCTGTCAACGTCATATATAGAGTGAGAACATAATGAACCCTGAACGGGGAACCTCTTAACTCCAATACCAGGTGGTCCGGCCATGCTGCTGTACAAGTTTCTGGACATCTTTTTCCTTGTTTTTCACACCCTGATCATCCTGTTTAACCTGACAGGCTGGATCTGGAAAAAAACCCGTCTGGCTAACCTGGCCGTCCTGTCCATCACCGCCTTTTCATGGTTTTTCCTCGGATTCTGGTATGGGTTTGGCTACTGTTTCTGTGTGGACTGGCACTGGACCGTGAAGATGAAACTGGGTGAACACGACCTGCCGCACTCTTACATAAAGTACCTGCTTGACCTGCTGACCGGCCTTGACTGGAATGCAACCCTGGTCGACATCCTGACATTTGGATTCTTTTTTGCAGCCTTGCTGATCTCGCTCGGCCTGAATATCAGAGACTGGCTTCGCCGCAGAAAGCAAAACCACAGCCCCGGGCCAGAAGACGCCCCTTGAATCGAGAGTGTCCCGTCACAAGGGGTAGGTTTTGGTTCAGGGCGTCGCGAAGCAAGTGCCTATCGTGGTGCAAGGCTTGAACGTTTTTGAAACCGCAGGCATAGCGGGCTATTCCGAGGATTTCAAAAAAGTGAAAACGCAGCCCTGGGCCAAAAGATGCCCCTTGTGTCGGGACACTACTTGACTGTCAGGACGGGACACCCCGCCCTAATAATTACAAACTGGGCGTTCGAGCCCATCAGGATTTTACCCACCCTTGAACGGCGCTTGACGCCCACCACAATCAGGTCAACATCATTTTCGGCCGCAAACGCCACAATATCCTCGCCCACGGTGTTCCCCCGGATGAGCAGATGCGGGCTGCACGCCACCCCGGCCTGCTCCGCCTGCTGCCGGGCTGCTTCCAGCCCCTTTTCAGCAATGCGGATATCATTGTTTTCATCGGTGGTGCCGGTAGTCTTGGATGTTACCACCAGCAATTGTGCACTAAAAGCAGCGGCACTTTTAATCGCCATCTGCAGGGCTGCCTGGGAAGCGTTGGAACCATCGATGCCGACAAGTATTTTCATTGCGGTCTCCTTTCCTGAAATGGTTGTCGATCCTGTCCTTATGGTGTATATCTCTGGTAATTGAGCAGTTGATAGATTTCGCAATAGTAAGGCATCAACAGCAGTTACGCAAGGCTGCCTGACAAAACGGAGAAATTATGCCGGCCACTGGAACCCGCCGCACACACAAGCAGGTTGCCGTACTTGCTATCATTTGCCTGACGACTCTCATTGGCATACTGGTGTTTGCGTACAGCGGCATATTAAAAAAACAAGTCCCGCCGGACGACCATGAGGTGTCCGGAGGGACTCATAAAATTGACAAGCGTGCACTTATTGCCACCCTGGAGAAAAAGGTCCGGGCCATCCCGGCCGAGAATATAGCCGCCAACCTTGATGGTTATCAACGTCTGCTCAAGCTTTCAGCGGGCAATGCCCGGTATGAACGTAAAGTCGCCTACTATAGAGCCCGGGAAACGGCTGCCAGCCGGACAGAGCCCACCAAAATTGAAACCAAAAGCACTCGCCGGGAATACATCAAGGTTGGATTTCCTGATCCACGTGTGCTGTCTGCCCCGGAAACGGGTGCAATGATTGGCCGGGTTGATTCGGGAAAGCTTGTGGAGATCCTCGATAGACAGGTTATCGAATCGGGATCGCTTAAAATCACCTGGTATAAAATCAAATACGGAGACCGTTCCGGCTGGCTGAGCCAGCTTGGTACCACTGGAGAGGAGATTGTTCAGGTTAGTGACGCGGCGGGGACCATGTCCGAACAGCGTACACCGACTGCGGGGCTGAATCCCTGGGAGAAACTGGCGGCCACCATGATCGACGATTACCAGGGTAAGATCGTCGCAATTGAACGGCTGGATATCGAGGAAAGCCATTTTTCTCTGTACAGCGGCATGCACCCCGAGCAGGTCCGGCAAACCTGTGAAAACATCGGTTATTACATTCGCAACAGTACCGGCGAATCGCCCGTCGTTGTGGCCCTGGTTGACGGCCAGCCGGTTGCCAGGGCACATCCGGCCGGCACTAAATATCAGGCTTCCCTGCTTACAAGATGATACGGTTGGAAAGGAGAAGGAATTCACATGTACGTCATGGTTGATCTTTGTGTCGTTCCCCTTGGTGTCGGTGTTTCGGTATCAAAATATGTGGCCGCCTGTCAGCAGGTAATTGAAAAGGCCGGCCTGGAATTTACCTTGCATGCTTACGGTACCAACATAGAAGGTGACTGGGATGCCGTATTCACAGCTATTAAAGCCTGCCATAAGGTTGTCCATGGCCTGGGCGCGCCGCGCATCACCACGACTTTAAAAGTCGGCACCCGCACAGATCGTGAGCAGTCCATGGCAGATAAAATTTTAAGTGTTCAAAAACAATTGCGAGACTCGTAATGGGCAAGAAAGCATTCCCGATCACACCGGCTATCAGGATACTGCGCAAAACAAAACCTCCCTTCAGTGTCCATCTCTACAACTATGAGGACCGTGGCGGTGCCCGACAGGCTGCCCGGGCGCTGTCTCTGCCGGAGGACGCCATTATCAAGACCCTGGTGTTCCAGGATCACCGCAATAAGGGGCTCCTGGTCCTGATGCATGGTGACCGACAGGTCTCGGCCAGGCAGTTGGCCCGTACCCTGAATTGTAAAAAAGCAACCCCCTGCGACCCCCAACAGGCATTCAAGCTCACCGGCTATAAAGTGGGCGGTATCAGTCCCTTTGGTACGCGCACAGCCTTGCCCGTTTATGTGGAGTCATCCATTCTGGACCTTGAAACGCTTTATATAAATGGCGGCAAACGGGGCATGCTGGTCCAGATTGAAGCCACCCTTATACAATCCGAGCTCAAGGCGACCCCGGTGCGTGTCGCCCTGCCCCTTGATCATTAGCAGCCTTACGGGTTTAAAATCGAGTACACAGGAGGGCCCCATGGCCATTTACCTTGTCCAGCACGCAGCCTGCCTGCCCAAAGAGCAGGATCCTGAGAAAGGTCTGTCGGAAGCCGGTACCGCCGACGCCATCCGAATTGCCGAGGTAGCCGCAGGATACCGGGTCCCTGTGTCCCAAATTTTGCACAGTGGAAAAAAGAGAGCCCGGCAGACCGCTGAAATTTTCGCCCGGCATCTGGAACCGGCGGGTACCGTCAGCCCGATACAGGGTATAAAGCCCCTGGATGATGTTACCGTTTTTGGTGATCAACTGGACCCTGCGGCCAACACGATGTTTGTGGGCCATCTGCCTTTTATGGAGCGCCTGGCCGCTTATCTGGTCACAGGCACAACGGAACCACCCATATTCAAATTTCAGAATGCCGGCATTGTCTGTCTGGACCGGTATCCCGATACAGACGCCTTCGTGATACGGTGGGCGCTTATGCCGGATATCCGTTAGTGTCCATTCACAGGGTGCATCTTCCGGCCCATTCCTGCGTTCGCGCCTTTTTTGCAATCCTCACCGTAGAACATCTACGCCTCCGGTTGCAAAACTTACCTGTCGACATCGGCAAGGGGTTGAGATATAAATAACGCCACCATTCAAAAGGAGAATCGAATGTCCCCATGCCCCTGCGGCTCAGCCAACGAATATGATCATTGCTGCGGTCCCCTGATAACTGCCGAACGGGAAGCCGACACGGCTGAAGCCCTGATGCGGTCACGCTATACCGCCTACACCCGAACTGAAACAGAGTACCTGCTCCGGACAATCCATCCCGCCAAGCAGGACACCTATGATGCCGAATCCATTCGCAAGTGGTCTGAAGAAGCGGATTGGCAAGGATTGGAAATCATGGCAACGGACAAGGGCGGCCGGGAAGACGATACGGGTACCGTGGAATTTACGGCCCGCTACACGGAGAGCAAAGAACCCTGTGAGCACCATGAGATCGCGGATTTTAAGAAACTGGACGGGAAGTGGTATTTTTTCGATGGCCGTACGCCCCGCCCGGAGACCTTTGTCCGCCAGGAGCCAAAAATAGGGCGCAATGCGCCGTGTCCCTGCCAGAGTGGTAAAAAGTATAAAAAATGCTGCGGCCGCTAAATCCGTGAATCCCAGGAAAGGTCCCCCCATGCCGGACAGAAAACAGATCCCCCGGAAGGTCATCAGCTATTTAGACACGGAGATCTGGCGCACCCGCCTTGACACAATGCCCGCATACCGGGCTTTTCCCATCAAAATCGTGCGGATCGCCCTCCTCTCTGTACGCGGCTTTGCCAAAGACGGTTGCACCCTGAGGGCCTCGGCCCTTACGTTTTACTCGCTGCTCTCGCTGGTACCGGCGGCAGCGCTGGCGTTTGGCATTGCCAAAGGGTTTGGTTTCGAAAGGTTGCTGGAGCGACGCCTCCTTGAAGATTTCCAGGCTCAGCAGGAAGTGGTTCTCAAGGTCATTGCGTTTGCCCAGTCGTTTCTGGAAAACACGCGCGGCGGCCTCATTGCCGGTATTGGTGTGGTCGTCCTGCTCTGGACACTGCTGAAGGTGCTTTCCAACATCGAACAGGCCTTCAATACCATCTGGGAAGTACACCAGAATCGCACCCTGGTTCGTAAATTCAGTGACTACCTGTCCATCATGTTCATCGGGCCGCTGCTGATTATCGTATCCAGCAGCGCCACGGTATTCATTACAACCCGGATTACTGATCTTGTCAGCAATATTGATATGATAGATTCTTTGAGCCAGTGGATTTTCACCACTCTGAAGATGATTCCCTATGGGCTTATCTGGGCTCTTTTCACGCTGGTCTACATGGTTATGCCCAATACCCGGGTCAGATTTTCAGCCGGCTTGACAGCCGGTATCATTGCCGGCACCACCTATCAACTGGCCCAGTGGTTCTATATTGCCTTTCAAGTCGGCGCTGCCCGCTACAATGCCATTTACGGCAGTTTTGCCGCTCTGCCCCTTTTTCTCATATGGCTGCAGATCAGCTGGTTTATTGTCCTGTTCGGCGCTGAAATTTCATACGCCTGCCAGCATGCCGACGAATATGAGTATGCCCCTGATTTCACCAACATCAGTCCGCACTACAACCGGGTGCTGTCCCTTCTGATCGCCCACCGTGTGGTCCACAATTTTGCAGCCGGCCAACAGCCTTTTACGGCCGTGGGACTCTCCCACAACCTGAACATACCCATACGCCTGGTCAGGCGCATTCTGCACGGGTTTGTGGAAAGCAAGGTGTTCTCAAAAGTGCCCGCCGGGAACCGAGCCGGCACGGCCTACCAGCCGGCCCGCGATATCAACCTTTTCACGATCAAGTATATCACCGACGCCCTGGATAAGAACGGCGTAAACGACCTGCCCGTCAACAGAACGCCCGCGCTTGACCTGATTGATCAGAGCCTGGACGCCTTCGACACAACCCTCCAAAATTCTGAGAGCAACCGGCTGCTGAAAGATTTCTGACATGTTTTTGCCCACAACCAGATCTGAATGCCGTGACCTCGGCTGGCAGCGGCTGGATGTCATCCTCATCACCGGGGACAGCTATATTGACAGCCCTTACAGCGGCACAACCTTGATCGGCAAACATCTTGTCGCCCATGGGTTTAAAGTCGGGATCATCGCCCAGCCGGATACCGACAGCCCGGACGACATTACCCGCCTGGGTAAACCGCTGCTCTGGTGGGGCGTGTCAGGCGGCAGTGTGGACTCCCTGGTGGCGAACTATACCCCCACCCGCAAATGGCGCAAAACGGATGACTTTACGCCTGGAGGAATCAATAACCGGCGCCCGGACAGGGCTGTTATCGTTTATTCCAACCTTATTCGGCAATATTATAAAGATACCTGTCCCATTGTTTTAGGCGGTATCGAAGCCAGTCTCAGAAGGATATCCCACTACGACTACTGGTCCAATCAGGTGCGCCGCTCGATCCTGTTTGATGCCCGGGCGGACTTTTTGGTCTACGGCATGGGGGAGCAGGCCGCCCTGGCCATCTCTTTGCACCTGGAAAGCGGACACGCGCTCACGGATATGCCCGGCATCTGCTACATCTCTAAAACCAGGCCGCCCGGGTTTTTAGCCCTCCCGTCCCATGCCCGGGTCAAAGCCGATAAACAGCTTTTTACCCGTATGTTTCTCGACTTTTACGAAAACAACGACCCCCTGACAGCCAGGGGCCTTTACCAGCAGCAGGATACCCGCTACCTGGTTCACAATCCCCCGGCACCGGTTTTGGACCAGGGCCAGCTCGATGCCCTGTATGATCTGGACTTTGAACACACCCAGCATCCATTTTATGCCGCCATGGGACCTGTCAAGGCGCTGGATACCATCCGGTTCTCCATTACGACCCACCGGGGCTGCCACGGCGAATGCAATTTCTGCGCTATTTCCGCCCACCAGGGCCAGACAGTGAGCTGGCGCAGTGAGGCATCAATTCTTAACGAGGCACGCAGGCTGGCGAAACGACCCGATTTCAAAGGCATACTCCATGATGTGGGCGGCCCCACCGCCAATATGTACGGGTATGAATGCCGCAAAAAACTAAAGCAGGGCTGCTGCTCTGATAAAAGATGCCTTTTTCCTGAAATCTGTCGGCAGATGCCGGTCAACCACGGCCCCCAGACAACCCTGCTCAAAAAACTGGCCGGCCTGCCGGGCATTAAAAAAGTATTTGTGGCCTCCGGCATCCGTTATGATCTCATCATGTCAGACAAGCGTGCCGGAGACGCCTTCCTTAAACAGCTGGTTTGGCAGCATGTGTCCGGGCAGATGAAAGTAGCGCCTGAGCATATGGACGATAATATATTGACTTTAATGGGCAAACCAGCCAATAAACTGCTCGTGGATTTTAAGAAGAAATTCGACCGGCTATCCAGCGCCGCCCAAAAAAAACAGTTTTTGACCTATTATTTTATCGCTGCGCACCCGGGCTGCACCCTGGCGGACATGCGCCGCCTGTCCGGCTTTGCCCGCACCAGTCTTAAGCTCAATCCGGAGCAGGTGCAGATTTTCACACCAACCCCATCCACTTTTGCAACACTGATGTATCATACCGGCCAGGACCCTTTTTCCGGAAAACGGGTTTTTGTTGAAAAACATGTTCAGGGGAAATCCGCCCAAAAAGATGCGTTAGTGAATAAGAGAGTCCGAAAATTTAGAAAATGAATCATTCTGCCATATTGAGCGTCAAAAATGTGAATCTGGCCTTCGGGGATGCACCGCTCCTGAAGCAGGCCTCCTTGCAGATCCATCCCGGGGACCGAATTTGCCTGGTGGGCCGAAACGGGTCAGGCAAGTCCACCCTGCTGAAACTCCTGGCCGGACGCCTGCAGGCGGATGAAGGACGTATCGAACGTTCTAAAACGGCTGTCGTCGCCTACCTGCCGCAGGAGGTTCCGCCCGGGTGCAATGAAACCGTGTTTAATATGATCGCGGCAGGATCTGGCACCAACGGAAACGCCCTCCCGGAACGGGGCGCCGCCGGCAAAACCGGAAAGTTGACCCGTCAGGTCACAGAAACAGAGAGCTGGGAAGTCCAGCACCGGTTTGAGAAAATTCTCACAACCCTCCATTTAAATGCCCATGACCGGTTTAGTGATCTTTCTGCCGGCCTTAAACGGCGCGTGCTGCTGGCCCGTGCTCTGGCCCGGTTTCCCGATATTTTATTGCTGGATGAGCCCACGAACCACATGGATATACCTTCAATCCAGCTCATCGAGAATCTCCTTTTGAAAAACGCCCGGACCCTGGTATTTGTTTCCCACGACAGGACCTTTACGGGCACCCTGGCCACCCGGATCGTCGAACTGGACCGGGGGGAACTGAGAAACTGGGACTGCAGCTATGGGGATTTTATCCGGCGCCGGGAAAACCTGCTTACCGCCGAGACACAGCAGCGGCATAATTTTGACCGCAAACTCGAAAAAGAGGAAGCCTGGATTCGCCAGGGGCTCAAAGCCCGTCGCAACCGCAATGAAGGCCGGGTTCGGGCCCTTGAAAAACTCAGGGCCCTGCGCGCGTCCCGGCGAGAGAGAATCGGAAATGTCAACTTCCGGATTCAGTCTGGGGATTCATCCGGCAAGATCGTATTTAAAATCCGTAATACGGGCTTCCGATACACCGACAGCTGGATTGTGCGGAACTTTTCAACCACGATCCTGAGGGGCGACAAAATCGGCATCATAGGGCCCAACGGTTGTGGTAAAACGACTCTCCTGGGATTGATCCTGGGTAATATCAAACCCCTACAGGGGTCGGTAACCCAGGGAACCCGGATTGAAATCGCATTTTTCGACCAACTCCGGGAACAGCTTGACCCGGACAAAACGGTGCAGGAAAGTGTCGGTGATGGAAACGACCTTATATCGGTTAACGGGAAAAGCCGGCATGTCATCGGCTATCTCAAAGACTTTCTGTTCAGTCCGGAAAGATCCCGAAGTCCGGTCCGCACGCTTTCCGGGGGAGAGCGCAACCGTCTCCTGCTGGCCCGCCTGTTCACCCGGCCGGCAAATGTACTGGTCCTGGATGAACCCACCAATGATCTCGACACGGAAACCCTGGAGCTGCTCGAGCAAAAGCTGATCGATTATCCGGGCACTTTGCTGCTGGTGTCGCATGACCGGACCTTTTTAAACAATGTTGTGACCAGTACACTCGTATTTGAGGGCGCCGGCCGGTTCGGGGAGTATGCCGGCGGTTACGATGACTGGTTCCGGCAGCAGAACAAGCCGGCCCAGAAAGTCCGCTCATCAGGGGCGTCCCCAAAAGCCAAAAAAAAACCGATACGCCGGTCTAAAAATAATAAATTGGGCTTTAATGAGCAAAGAGAGCTGTCTGGTTTGCCAGAAAAGATTGAAACCATGGAGCAAGAGCAGCAGGCCCTTTACGCCGAAATGTCAGATCCTGATTTTTATACCCGGGAAAGTGTCGTGATCTCCCGGGCCAAAAGCAGGCTGGAAGTGCTCGAAACGGATATCGCGCACGCCTATCAAAGATGGGAAAACCTGCAAACCCGGGCGGACGCGATATGAATTACCTATACCAGCAAAATGGACGCCTGTTTGCCCAGACTGCCCCGGGATTGGAATCGGCTGCCGCACAGGAGTTGAGCGCCCTGGGGGCGGCCCGGGTGGAACCTCGATTCATGGGTGTGGCCTTTGACGCGGACAAATCAGCCCTCTACCGGGCCAACTACGAATCACGCCTGGCCAGCAGGATACTGGCACCGCTGATCAGTTTCCCTTTCCAGTCGGAAAACGACCTGTATACCGAAGCGGTGGGCCTGCCCTGGACCGACTTTGTAAAACCACACCAGACGTTCGCCATCTATGCCACCCGTTCCCGGAGCAGCCGGGTCAAGCACACCGGGTACGCCGCGCTGAAAGTGAAAGACGCGGTCGCCGACTTTTTCCTGAAAAAGTTTAACCGCCGGCCAAATGTCGACAAACGCAACCCCGATGTATGGATCAATGTCCATTTTGACAAACACAGCGCCACGCTCAACATCGACACCTCCGGGGGTTCTCTGCACAAAAGGGGTTACCGGCGCAAGACTGTCCCGGCGCCCATGCAGGAAACACTGGCCGCGGCGATCCTGCATTTCAGCGGGTGGGACGGCACCTGCCCCCTGTACGACCCCATGTGCGGCTCAGGCACCCTCCTTTCGGAGTCCTTAATGCGTTATGCCGGGATTCCGGCAGGCTATCTCCGCCAGCGGTTTGGTTTTGAAAACCTGCCTGATTTCGATCCGCTGTTGTGGCAGCGTGTAAAAACAGCCGCCGACAGGCTAATCCGACCGCTGCCGGTCGGCCTTGTGGGGGGCAGTGACCAGTCGCGCATGGCTGTCGCGGCCGCCGTTGAAAACAGCCGGGCGCTGCCCTTCGGCAATCGGATCACCATCGGGTCCAAACGTTTCCAACAAATAGCAGACCTCAGGGGTGCGCTCATCGTTTGTAACCCGCCTTACGGAATACGCCTGGAAACTAAACAGGACACTGCCCGGCTTTACGGCCACTTCGGTGATTTTTTAAAACGCAGATGCCCCGGCGCTAAAGCCTACGTCTATTTTGGCGATCGGGCGTTGATCAAACATATCGGCCTGAAACCCACCTGGAAAAAACCGCTTAAAAACGGTGGCCTTGACGGACGGCTGGTCGAGTACTTACTTTACTGAGTCAATATTTTTAAACTGGGCTGTAAGATGCAAAAAGACCTGAATATCGAAAACACGATTGTGGCGGGTGTCATTTCCGATACCCATGGAAAATTGAGTGCCGGTGCCCGGTCAGTTCTAAGCCGGGCGGACTTGATTCTGCATGCCGGGGACGTGGACACGCCGGATGTCCTGACCGCTCTCGAAAGTCTCGCCCCGGTCACACTGGTCCGCGGCAATATGGACTATGGCCGCTGGGCCGCAAATCTGCCGGTCACCGACATGTTTGAGTTGGGCGGCCTCGGTTTCTACATGCTGCACAATCTGCACGCCCTGGATCTGGACCCATCCGCGGCCGGCGTCAAAGTTGTCATCAGCGGGCATACCCACCAGGCAGCGGCTGTAGAATCAGACGATGTTATGTTTCTGAATCCGGGCAGCTCCACAGCGCCCCGGCACGGCTCGGAAGCCTCGGTAGCCCTGCTCACGATTGTGCACGGAAAGATCAGTTACCGTTTCTATGAGGTAGAATAAACAGTAATGTCCTGTTCTGATGGAAAAATTAGCCTGGCCGCGACAGCGGGTGTCTGTTGCGGTCTCCTCTTCTTTACGCTGCTGGCTGTCCGGCTGGACCTGTTCACGGAATCTCGGCCAATGCCGCTGCCCGTCACCAAAAGCAATCCGGCTGCTTACACCTGGCACGAGATATATCAGGAATCAGAAAAAATCGGCTACTCACACCGGCGCATGACACCCCTGACAGATGGCCACCGAATCTCAGAAACCACTTTCATGCGGATTAACACCATGGGCCTGGTTCAGGATATTAACGTCCTTACCACGGGCACCCTCGCCCCCGACATGAGCCTGACCTCATTTTCTTTTGAACTCAAATCAAGCCGTTTCAATTTTAAGGCCAGTGGGCAGGTGCATGCAAACGAGATACGGCTGCAGGTAAACGGCCAGCACTCGGTGCTCCCGGTAGAAACACCCGTGTACCTCACCGCAGGCCTTTTTGATGCTGTTTCGGCAATCGATATCAATATTGGCGAGACCCGCACGTTCAATATTTTCGACCCTTCTTCAATGAGCCAGCGCCCCATTCAGGTTACTTTCGCAGGAATGGAAAAAATCAGAATTATGGGCAGCCAGATCACCGCCCGCAGACTGGAAACGGATTTTTTAGGCGCCCGGCATACTGCCTGGGTATCCCTTGAGGGAGAAATCCTCCAGGAAACCGGTCCCCTGGGGATTACCCTGAAGAAATCCGATGCCACCCAGGCCCTGAAAAATATCAGCAATCATACCCAGGATCTTACGCGGCTCGTCTCCGTGGATGGCGGCAGACGGTTGCCCAATCCCGAGAAGATTAAGGTAATAGACTACAAAATCAAGGGAATCCGGATGCTGCCGGAGATGGCTGGTGGCCGCCAATCCCTATCGGACAATCTGCTCACCGTCCGACTGGAAAACCCATACGCACCCGGCGCCCCCCCCGTGCCCGGGCAGCCCGAATTCCTGTCACCCTCGCTTTTTGTACAGTCAGACCAGCCCGATATTGTCGCCCTGGCGGACAGCCTGGTCCAGACCGATGCCCCCCGGATCGATAAAGTCAAGGCCATCAAGAACTGGGTCTACACCGAAATAGAAAAGCGCCCGGTGCTGTCGGTACCCAATGCTCTGGAAACGCTGCAAAACAAAACCGGCGACTGTAACGAGCACGCCGTGCTGTTCGCGGCCCTGGCCCGGGCCGCCGGGGTACCGACCCGGATCGAGGCCGGCCTGGTTTACCTGAACGGACGGTTTTATTATCACGCCTGGAACGCTGTTTTGCTGGACCGCTGGATCACCGTGGATGCCCTGATGAATCAGTTTCCCGCCGATGTCACCCATATTCGGTTTACCCGCGGAGGCCCTGAAAGCCAGCTTGACCTGATGGGTGTCATTGGTAACCTGAACCTGGAGATAGTAGACTTACAAAATGATTGAACTTGTAGATATCACAAAGCATTATGGAAAAAACCGGGCAGTGGACGGCATCAGCCTTGAAGTTCCGGATGGCGAGCTGTTCGGCTTCATAGGCCCCAACGGCGCCGGCAAAACCACGACCATTGGCATGATCGGCGGGCTCCTCGCCCCCACTTCCGGCACTGTCCTGATTGACGGTACCGACATCTCCAAAGATCCGGTAGCGGTAAAACGCAAAATCGGGCTTATTCCCGACCGGCCCTTTCTATATGAGAAGCTGACCGGGAACGAATTTTTAAAATTTACCGCCGACCTTTTTGACGTCGAGCAAAAGGATTTCGATACCAGATCCCGTGAACTCTTGAACCTGTTCGGATTGTGGGACCGGGCCAATGAACTGATTGAAGCCTATTCACACGGCATGAAACAGCGGCTGATCATGTCGGCCGCACTCCTGCATGACCCCAGGCTTTTAATCGTCGATGAACCCATGGTGGGCCTTGACCCCCGGGGCATAAAAATGGTCAGGCATCTCTTTCGTGAGTTGGCTGACACAGGGGTGACCGTGTTCATGTCCACCCATACCCTTTCTCTGGCAGAAGAGATTTGCGATCGAATCGGAATTATCAACAAAGGCAAATTGATTGCGACCGGTACCATCGCCGAATTAAAAGATGCTGCCCGCCTGGGTCAGGCCAACCTTGAACAGGCCTTTCTCGAACTCACCCAGGAGCAGGCAATGCAATGAAACAGATATTGACCCTGATAAAACCCCGACTGCTCTCTTTCAAGAACGCCGGGGGTGAAAACGGCAAACGCGGCAGGCTCCTGCTCTTCGGGGCCTTCGGGGCAGTCTTCTGGGTGGGTATTTTTGTCATAACCTACCGAGTTCTCAGCTATTTCCAGAGCGTGAAGGGATTTGGCGACATCCTGGCCTATAAACTCCTGTCCATGGTGATTCTCACCTTTTTTTCCCTGCTCATTTTCAGCGCTATCCTCACGGTTCTCTCCAAACTCTATCTGAGTAAAGACCTCATGCTGGTTCACAGCCTGCCCGTCTCATCTGAAACCATTTTTCTGGCCCGCTGGATTGAAAGTACGGCTGACAGTGCCTGGATGGTGGTCGTTTACACGATCCCGGTATTTCTGAGTTACGGCATCGTTTACGAAGCCGGATTATTATTCTACATCAACATTCTTATCGCACTGCTGCCTCTGTGTATCACCGCATCAGCCGCCAGTGCCCTGCTGGTGATGAGTGCGGTGATGATTTTACCGGCCAGCCGTATCCGCAGCATCTTCGTCTTCCTGGGCATCGTGGTGTTGATTGTATTGTATGTGACCTTTCGGATGCTGCGCCCCGAAAGACTGGTGGATCCGGACGCGTTTATCTCTGTCATGGCCTACCTGCAGTCTTTGAATACGCCGGCCTCGCCCCTGCTCCCCACCACCTGGGCTTATGACAGCCTGAAAGCCTCCCTGAACGGGCAGCTGCAAGGCGTCCTGCTGCACAATTCGCTGGCCTGGAGTTTTGCTGGTTTTGTTATTTTCATTCAACTGCTGTTCGCCCGGGTGGTCTATTATAAAGGGTTTTCCAAAACACAGGGCGCCCTGATTCGTCTGTATGAAACCCAGGGGCAGTTCCTGTACAGGCTGTTTGCCTTTCTAAACGGCCCGGCCCGGGCATTTGTCATCAAGGAGTATAAAACATTCTGGAGAGATCAAACCCAGTGGTCCCAGATTTTTCTGATCGCCGCCTTGATCGTGATTTACCTGTACAACTTTTCAGCCCTGCCCCTGGAAAAATCACCGGTAAAAACCATCTATCTGCAGAACCTGTTTGCATTTTTGAACATGGCCCTGGCCGCGTTTGTTCTCACCGCCGTTACGGCCCGGTTCGCCTTTCCATCCGTGAGCATCGAAGGCAGTTCCTTCTGGATTGTCCGCTCCGGTCCCATCCGGATCAATACCCTGCTGTGGATCAAGTTCTCAATCTACTTTGTACCCCTCATGATCCTTTCAGAAACACTGATTGTCGCCACCAATATCTTATTGAACGTCACGCCCTTCATGATGGGCTTGTCTGTTATCACGCTCTTTCTGATGACCCCCGGCATTATTTCACTGGGGATCGGGCTCGGGGCGGCATACCCTGATTTTACATCTGAAAACCCGGCCCAGACCGTTACCGGATTTGGCGGTTTGATGTTCATGATCTACTCGGCCGGATTTATCGGGGCAGTCACTATTTTGCAGGCCGGCCCAGTCTATTCAATTTTTATGGCCGATATCAGAAATGTACCGATCTCACTCTATCAATGGATCTGGATTGGCTTGTCGTTTGCCCTGGTGGCACTGGTCTGCTGGCTTGCCCTGGTACTGCCCATGCGATTTGGAGTCTCGCGACTTTCATCCATTTCCACTGGGAAATCATAAGCTTGAATGCCCTATTGACGTTTGTCCCAAAAGTGTGCTTACCTGAAAAATAAGCGTGTGCACCTAAATTAATCGTCCAAGGACAGGAATGTGAATGCAGAATAAAGAGCAAAATGCCTATGGCTGGGACAGCGGACACCCCGAATCGCTGCTGGTAAAAATCAGGGCGGATTTAAAAACTGCCATGCTGGGTAAGGATGTTTCCGGCCGGGACACCCTGCGGCAGGTCATATCTGAGTTCCCCAATCTCACCGTGCCGCTTGTGCTGGAAAGCGGTAAAAAAACAACCCGGGTAAAAAAGCCCGATGAGATAACCGATGAGGACATTCTGGACATCATCCGCAAACTGGTAAAATCTGAAAAAACGGTCCTTGAATTGAAAGGCGCCGGCCGCTCCCCCTACCTCGACATGCTGGAAAAATACTTGCCCCGCATGGCCTCAACCGATGAAATTAAAACCTGGATATCTGCCAACCTCGACCTCACAACCTTTAAAAGCCCGTTACAGGCCATGGGGCCCGTAATGAAACATTTTGGAAAACTGGCGGATGGAAACCTCGTAAAGCAGATCCTCCAGTCTTTGTAGGGCTGCTCTGGAATGCGCCTGTAGCGCTTCAACTTGATTCGATGATACAACTGGCTGACATACTAAGGGCCTGCCGGCTCTGTCCCCGGAAGTGCGGCAGCAACCGCTGTGACAATGAGACCGGTTACTGTCAAACCGGTAAAGATGCAGTCGTTTACAGTTTTGACGCCCATTTTGGTGAAGAACCGGAACTGGTCGGAAGCCGCGGCTCCGGCACCATCTTCTTTTCCCATTGCAGCCTCTTGTGCAGTTTCTGTCAGAACTATGAGATCAGTCACCTGGGCCACGGACGCACCGTATCAGACAATCAACTGGCCGGGATCATGCTCGAAATTCAGCGGATGGGGTGCCACAACATCAACCTGGTCACCCCCACGCACGTTGTGCCGCAGATAATAGGCGCACTTGAAATTGCCCGTCGGAAAGGAATGCGTCTGCCGATTGTCTACAATTCCAGCGGGTATGAACGTGTCTCCACATTGAAAATGCTCAAGGGCCTGGTTGACATTTACATGCCGGATTTCAAATTCTGGCACCCTGAGATTGCCGAAAAAACATGCGGCGCGCCGGATTACCCGGAAGTGGCCCGCCAGGCAATCCTGGAAATGCACCGGCAGGTGGGGCCTTTGCAGACCAATTCAGCTGGAGTTGCCCAACAGGGCCTTTTAATCCGGCACCTTGTTTTACCCGGAAATCTTGCGGGTACCGGTGAAATATCTGAATTTATAGTTGAAAACATCTCACCCGATGCCTACGTTAACATCATGCCCCAATATCGGCCCTGCGGCCGGGCCCGCCAAACCAAAGGGCTCGAACGCCGGTTGACGGCCCAGGCGTTCGTGGAGGCTATAAAAACTGCCCGGGATAAGGGCCTCACCCGTTTCAAAAGGTTTTAGACAGCGATGCGCGCAAGAAAATTATCAGATCTTGTGGAAGCCGGGCACCCCGACGCCGTGCTGGACGAAATCCTCGCCATTTTAAACCAGTTTGCGCCCGGAGCGAATACGGCCACCCTGCGTCTGGCCTTTCTTGAAACCGTGCGCCTGTATAAGGGCGAATACCCGGGATATAAAGCCTGCAACACCGAATACCACAATCTGCGCCACACCACGGATACGGCCCTGTCCATGACCCGTCTGATACATGGTGCGTTTCTGGAAGGTCACACCCTGGAGCGCCAACAGATCATCCTGGGGGTAATAGCGGCCCTGTTTCACGATTCAGGCTATATCCAGAAAGAAGGCGACCGGGAAGGCACCGGCGCCAAATATACCCTGACACATGTGAACCGCAGCATGGATTTTCTGGCCGCCGCAGCACCGGCTTTCGGTTTCAGCGGTGCTGACATCAGGGCCGGAAGATCAATGATCCTGTTAACAGACCTTTCGGTTGATCCCGAGTCAGTTGAATTTGAAACACCCAACGGGGAATTTTTAGGCAAAATGCTGGCAGCGGCCGACCTGCTCGCGCAGCTTTCAGACCGAACCTACCTTGAAAAACTGCTGTTTCTTTACCGGGAATTCAAAGAGGCCGGCATTGGAGATTATTCCGGAGAACGACATCTGCTGGAACAGACAGTCCATTTTTACGACATGGTGGCGCACAGGCTGGACTCCATTTTCGACAAAGGCCTCCAGTTTATGCAGGCCCACCTTTTCGCCCGCTGGAACATCCAGTCAAACCTCTACCGGGAAGCCATCAGCAACCAAAAACAATACCTTCAACAAATACTTGAAGACCCCGATACAAACCACCGCAATCATTTTAAAAGGGATGGCATTGTGAACCTTGTGCGCCTGAAATACGGCAACGCGCAATAACCCTTTGGGCCGGACTATCGCCAGCCGGTCCATCGCCAGGCCTCCACGGGCCTGCCAGGCTGCACCCGACAATCCCCATTACCTGTTGACAGCACGTCCCTTTTCATATATCAGCGGCTACAACCGGGTGGGTGCTGCATCCGGTTTTTTTTATGCCCCGGTGAAGCACAATCAGAACCTCAAAAAAGACATACAATGACCAAATCCTATCAAAAAGAGATCGATAAACGCCGGACATTCGGCATCATCAGCCACCCGGACGCAGGTAAAACCACCCTCACGGAAAAACTCCTTCTATTTGGTGGTGCCATCCAACTGGCCGGGGCGGTCAAAGCCCGCAAAGCGGCGCGACACGCCACCAGCGACTGGATGACAGTTGAAAAGGAGCGGGGCATATCGGTGACCACATCGGTCATGAAGTTCAACTACCAGGGGTTTGCAGTGAACCTGCTGGACACACCCGGTCATCAGGACTTCTCCGAAGATACCTATCGGGTCCTGACAGCCGTGGACAGCGCCCTGATGGTCATCGACAGCGCCAAAGGCGTTGAACCCCAGACTGAAAAGCTGATGGAAATATGCCGGATGCGCAACACCCCTATCATCACCTTCATCAATAAACTTGACCGGGACGGAATGCCGCCGCTTGACCTGCTCAGCGATATTGAGGACCGGCTCCAGATTGAGTGTGCCCCGCTTTCCTGGCCGATTGGGGCCGGCAAACTTTTCAAGGGTGTTTACAGTCTGTATGACAAAAAACTCAAGCTCTTCAAGCCGGGTCAGGAAACGCGTCACAGCGATGAAATCCTGATCGATAACCTGGCTGATGAATCCTTTGATCAACTGGTCGGCGACCAGGCCGACGAGTTCCGGGAAGAGATCGAACTGTTGGAAGGCGCGGCCAATCCTTTTAACCTCCAGGACTACCTGCAGGCCAGCCAGACACCGGTTTTTTTCGGGAGCGCGGTGAATAATTTCGGTGTCCGGGAGCTGCTCGAAGCATTTGTTGAGATTGCCCCGGCGCCCGGGAACAGGCCCAGTAGCAGTCGCGATGTGTCTCCTTATGAACAACCGTTCTCCGGGTTTGTCTTTAAAATTCAAGCCAATATGGATCCTGCCCACCGGGACAGGATTGCCTTTTTAAGAATCTGTTCGGGAAAATTCACCAAGGGCATGAAAGTGACCCACCACCGGATCGGAAAAACCATCAACCTTTCCAAGGCCACGGTTTTTCTGGCCCAGGACCGGGCCCATGTAGACGAGGCCTACCCCGGGGACATCATCGGGTTGCACAATCACGGCACCATCAAAATCGGAGACACCTTTACCGAAAAAGAACCGTTGAAATTTACCGGCATTCCCAATTTCGCCCCGGAACACTTCCGCCGCGTCATCCTTGAAAACCCACTAAAAACCAAGCAGTTGCAAAAGGGTTTGACTCAACTGGCCGAAGAGGGCGCCATCCAGGTGTTTCGCCCGAAAACCAGCAACGCCTACATCCTGGGGGCCGTGGGGGTTTTGCAGTTCGATATCACCATGGCAAGGCTCAAGGCCGAATACAGCGTAGACGCTGGTTGTGAGGGTGTGGACCTGTCCGTGGCCCGCTGGGTCAGGTGCCAGGACCCCAAAATGCTGCGTTCTTTTGAAAAAGAGTGTATGGCCAACCTGGCCAGTGATGCCCAGGGCCACCTGGCTTTTCTGGCGCGCAGTGAATGGAATCTCGAGTATGAAATGAAACAATGGCCCGAGATTGAATTCTTAAAATCCAAGGAACACAACTAAATGAGCTTACATACCCATGATTTCGTTGAAAATTACACCGGCCTGGTCGGATTCGGGGCGGATCGCGAGACAGATGAAAATACAATCATCTATTACCTGCAGAAGTTTTCCGACGATACCCTGATGGCCAGCCTGGTCAAGCGGATGACGGACGATGAACTGGCTGAAATATTTACACTGGTAAGCCGCCTCATGAAACATCATTTGAAGGAGTCGGAATATCACCGCCTGTTTCTGAAAGATGCGGGCCATTCCCATTAGAGGGGCTGCAATTGTTTACCGATAAGCAAATTGAACGCTACGCCGAGGTCTTGTTGTGGGGCCTGAAAATATCCCGCAAAGGGCGATCCAGAAAAAATGAGACGATCCTGATTCGTTACCACCGGCCGGCCCTCGCTCTGGCTGAGGCTCTTTATGCGCGTTTGCTGGATATGGGGCACAACCCGCTCCAGCGAATGGATCTCACGCCCGGCATGGAGAAAAGCTTTTTCAAGCGGGCCAACCGCAAGCAGCTGGTGCACCAGGCCCCCGGCGACAGAGAACTTTACGAGAACCTACATGGCAGCATTTTCCTGCACGCCCCCGAGTCCATCACCCACCTGAGTGACATAGATCCCGTTAAAATTGGAAAAGTGGCGATCTCCCGGAAATACCTGCGGGATATATTGACCCGGCGGGAAGAAGAAGGCTTGTTCAGCTGGACCCTGTGCACCTACCCCACCCCGGAACTGGCCCGCCAGGCGCACACCACCCAGAAGACCTACGCACAGCAGATTGTTTCGGCCTGTTTTTTAAATAAAGTCAACCCGGTGGAAAAGTGGAATCAGATCTACAAGGATGCCGGCCGAATCAAACGCTGGCTGAGTAAAATGGATGTGAAACATTATCACATTCTGTCACCCGGAACGGACCTTGAAATCACACCCGGCCGGGACCGGCGCTGGATTGGCGTCTCGGGGCACAATATTCCCAGTTTCGAATTGTTTGTCTCCCCGGACTGGCGGGGCACCCGGGGTGTCTATTACGCGGATCAACCCTCTTTCAGAAACGGCAACTACGTGAAAGGTGTCCGCCTGGAGTTTGAGCGGGGTAAATTAACCGGTATTGCGGCGGAGCGGGGCGCAGATTTCGTTAAGACGCAACTGGCCATGGATAAAGGTGCCGGCAGACTGGGAGAATTCTCCCTCACCGACAAGCGGTTTTCAAAAATCACCCGCTTTATGGCCAACACACTGTTTGACGAGAATTTCGGCGGCCGCCAGGGGAATTGTCATGTGGCCCTGGGAGCCTCCTACTCTGACACCTATGCCGGAGATCCCACCGCACTGACCAAAAAATTGAAAGCCGATCTGGGCTTCAACGATTCGGCGCTCCACTGGGATCTGGTCAACACGGAAAAAAAGCAGGTGGTGGCGCATCTAAATAACGGAAAACGCGTCACCATCTATGAAAACGGGAAATTCAACTATTAAGAGCGTTTGTCAAGTAAGTTACCTGACATTCGGCCTTGTTCAAAGGCATCAGACTTTGTACTTGCCAAAATCTTCCGGGGAGAGATTCTTGAGGTAATCGGCCCACTTTTGCCCCTCTTCACTTTTATCACCCATTTCCATGTCCGGACCAGTGTCCTGGGACTTGCGGATCACTTTTTCGTCCACAAACACCGGCGCACCATATCGCAGGGCCAGCGCGATGGCATCGCTGGGCCGGGCGTCCAGTGTAAAAGGCCCCTCGGGAGCATTAAAATAGATCAACGCAAAATAGGTATTGTCGCGGATATCAGTCACCGCAACCCTGGAGACACTGATTTTACGGTTATCCGCAAAATTTTTAAATAAATCATGTGTCATGGGCCGGTCAAATTTGATGTCTTTCATGGCCGAGGCAATGGAGGTGGCTTCCAGAAGCCCGATCCAGATGGGTACAACCTGTTCGTCGTCCTCAGATTTCAATAGTATGATAGGGGTGTTGGAGGATGGATCCATGGCTATCCCTGCGATACTCATTTTATGCAGCATGGCAGCTTTCTCCTTTCGGGTCACAGGCGATCCGGATGCCTGAATCGGATGGCACCCCCCAGAGCGAATGGGCAAACGCCTTTTTGATGGTCACCGGTATCAAAATCCCTTTCCCAAACCCGCGGTGCTGCCCGGAACTGTCCGTAGCCGGTATGTGCACGATTTTATTGGTTGAGGTGCGCCCCGTCCATTGACCTGTGTTCGCCGCCTGCTTGTCCGGCCCGTGACCGGTTCTGGACTGAAATGACTCAATCAGCACTTCAGTCGTTTGCCCCACTAGTGCCTGGTTTTTTTGCAATGTAAATTTCTCCTGTAAACTTAAAATTCGCTGCAATCGTCTGTTCTGGTCGGCCAGATTGACCTTGTCAGCAAACCTGGCAGCGGGTGCATTGGGCCGGTCGGAGTATTTGAAGGCGAAAAGTCCATCGTAAGCCACGGTCTGGATCATGGATACCGTGTCCTCAAAATCCTGGTCGGTCTCACCCGGAAAGCCAACGATGATATCCGACGTAATGGCTATATCCGGACAGGCCCGGCGCAGGGCGTCGATCTTATCGAGATACTGGCCCCGGCTGTAGTTCCTGTTCATGCGCTTTAATACCTGGTCGGAACCCGACTGCACCGGGAGGTGGATGTGGTGGCATAATTTCTCCAGGCTGCCGAAGGCGTTTATCAGGTCAGCCGACAGATCTTTGGGATGGGAGGTGGTAAAACGGATTCTCTCCAGCCCTTCTACGGTATTAATCTTATCCAAAAGCCGGACAAAGGTGGGGAGCCCCTCTTTTTTGCCGTAACTGTTGACATTTTGCCCCAAAAGCGTGACTTCCCGAACGCCGCCGGTAACCAGGCGGCGAATTTCAGCGACTATTTTATCCGGCGGCCGGCTGCTCTCCCGGCCCCGCACGTAGGGGACAACACAATAGGTGCAGAAGTTATCACACCCTTGCATAATCGTCACAAAGCGGGATACTTCGGATTCTTCCGGGGCAGACACCACGTCTTCGGGTTCTTCAATCCCGGTTCCCATCTGGATATCCACCAGCCGCGTGCGTTTTCGGGCAATCTTTTCCACCAGAAGCGGTAAACGCCCCAGTGCATGGGTGCCAAAAACCAGATCGACATACGGGGCCCGTTTCAGAATACGCTCCCCCTCCTGCTGGGCCACGCACCCGCCGACCGCCAGGATCATGTGGGGCCGGGTCTTTTTAATGCCGGCAAGGCGGCCGAGATAACTGAATACCTTTTGAACTGCTTTTTCCCTGATCGCACACGTATTGACAACAACCACATCGGCCGACTGGGGTGTGTCGGTCAAACGATAGCCCAGTGGCTGCAGGCAGTTGGCAATTCTTTCCGAATCGTAGACATTCATCTGGCAGCCGATTGTATTGATATGCAGTTTTTTCTGTGACACTTGCCAGTCCATTCGTTTTTATTCGGGTTACTCGCTCGCGGCCGCGGTATCAGGCTCAAGTAGAATATCACCGTCAAGATCTGCCAGCAGAGTATCCACCTCGGTCTCACACCCCGGCGGAACGAGCAGGACCACCCGCCCGGCAACCTGGTCAACGGTTGTCAGGGTGGCAATTCCCTCGTAACCCTCAAGGAAGAAGCGCAGCAGACCAATCTGTTTGCGGTCAATGCGGAAATATCTTCTAAGCGACTCCATAACCCTCGTATCTGATCGTCTGTCGGCCAAAAGATCCTTGCCCCGGGACTGTGAACCATTCCTGCCGACCAGGCACCCTGGGCCCATACCAAACCCGTCCGGACAGCGCGTGGCGTATTATAATCATATCGGCGGGCTTTTCAACATATATAACTTGTGCCCATCCATAAACTGCAATTTCCATTGTCAGAAAGAAACCAATGGGCTATATGCCCCTGCATGGAAGCCGCCCTGGAGATTCTAAAACCGGACCGAGATTGTATTGATGCGCTGTCTCGAGCACTCAAATGCCACCCGACCTTAAGCACCCTGCTTGCCAACCGCCACATTGCCGATGCCCAGGCAGCGCTCGATTTCATACAGCCGTCGCTAAAAAATCTGCGACCGCCGGAAACACTTTGTGATATTGACCGGGCTGTTGAGAGGATCGTGGCGGCCGTAATCGATGGTGAAAAAATTCTGGTCTTCGGTGATTATGATGTGGACGGCATAACCGCCACCTGTCTGATATTCACGTTTTTGAAAGAGATCGGTGCTGTTGTTTCTTATTATATCCCGCACCGGATCAATGAGGGCTACAGTATAAGTGCGGCCCATCTGACCAACGGGGCAGTACCTGCCCATACGCGGTTGATCATCACGGTGGACTGCGGCACCACGAGTACTAAAGCAGTTGAGGCGGCCAGTGCGGCTGGAATCGATGTTGTTGTTACCGACCATCACAATATCACCGGGTACCTGCCGGCGGCCATAGCGGTCATCAACCCCAAAAGAGATGAGTGCACCGCCGGCCTGGAGCAGCTCGCCGGCGTGGGCGTTGTTTTTTATCTTGTCATCGCCCTGCGCAAGGCACTGCGCGAAAGGCAATATTTCACCCGGATCCCGGAGCCGAACCTGAAAAAGCTCTGCGACCTGGTGGCCCTTGGCACAGTGGCAGACATGGTTCCCCTGGTTCAGGAAAACAGGGTATTGACAGCCATAGGCCTCGACATCATCAATACCGGGACGCGCCCCGGTTTGAATAGCCTGCTCACCGCCAGTAAACTGGCCGCCGGCCGGGTTGACAGTGAAGCCATCGCATTCAAACTGGCCCCCCGTTTGAACGCCGCCGGGCGAATGGGCCATGCGTCGCAATCGGTAGATCTACTTGGCGCAACTGAAAACGAGAACCCCGGTGATTTGGCGGCCGCCCTTGAAAACCTGAACCAAGCGCGTCAGAAAACCGAGAAAGAGATAACCGAAAATATTACCGACACACTGGCGCGGACCCCTGCACTCTTAACGCGGCCGGCCCTGGTGATGTCCAGCGACACCTGGCATCCAGGTGTGACCGGCATTGTCGCCGCGCGCCTGGCCCGGAAATACAATCGCCCTGCCATCCTTGTCTGCACCCGGACAGGTATCGGCAAGGGGTCGGGGCGCAGTGTTCCCGGAATTGATATGGTCAGCTGCCTTCACGAGTGCGCCCCGCTTCTGAAAAGGTTCGGCGGTCACCCCGCCGCCGCCGGGTTGACCCTTGAAACCGACAATTTCGATGCTTTCAGGGAACGCTTTGAAGCATCTGTTCAAAAGCGAGTCGCTCAGGGAATTCCCGCGCCCGGTCTCCGTATCGATTGCGAGCTTGAGTTCGCCGCCATTAATCCCGGCCTCATGGACTTGATTGAACTGCTGCAGCCCTTTGGGCAGGGAAACCCTGAACCCCTTTTTATAGCCAGACGCGTAAGGGTGTCGTCCTCACGGAGCGTGGGGCAGGGACATGCCCGCCTGGTGATTGCCCAGCAAACCAGTGGACGCAATCTGTCCCTGCCGGCCATCTATTTCAATGCCGGTACCATTCCCGCAATGGCCGGGGTGGTTGTTTTTGCGTTGCACTGGAATCACTGGAACGGGAAGAAATCCATCCAGGCGGTGGTCAAGCATATGGCCTGAAAGGCGTGCGGGCAGGATTTTGCAGTCCGGGTAAACCTTTCCGGGCGGCTAACCGATAAAAGCCATTTATTCTGTCTTTACAGCAAATTGGAAACAGGTACAAATTCTACGCCGGGTTTCAGCCTGTGGCGCACAAAAGCGTCCAGGGCTGCCGCCGTTTCCGGGAAGGGGTGGCCGATGGCAAGTGCCTGGCCGTGGTTCAGGGCAAGTGTCTGGAGTTTGTCCAGTTGGTTGAGGATAGCCGGGATCGCCACCCGATTATCCAGGAATACATTTCTCTGGATGGTTGAGATACCCAGTCTCTGGGCGGTGCGGCAGCCGGCAGAACGATGGGTGGTCATGCTGTCCACAAAAAACAAGCCTTCTGATTTAATCACTTTCAGAGCCTGCTGCATCTTGTCAGAATCGGCGGTGAATTTAGAACCCATGTGGTTATTGACACCCGTGAGGTTTTGTATCTGATCAATATTTTGACCCATAGCCGCAGAAATTTCAGTCTGGCGGTCGGAAATATACAGGGCTCCGGGACCTGGATTAAAACCCCTGTCAACGGGTTCCATGGGTTGGTGCAGCATAATCTCGTATCCGGCCGTGTGCAGCTTTGCAGATAACTCGCGGGTGAACGTGACCCTGGGAAGCACCGAAAAGGTGAGCGGCAGTTTGAGATCCACAAACCTGTAGGCCCGGGAGCGACTGAAACCGATATCATCGATGATAACCGCTATTTTAGCCCGACGCATTGTTTGAATTGGGACTTTTCCGGCCAGGACCGACGCCGCCGGCCACGGCCCTATACCCGCCAGACCTGTGAGGAATGCGGAGGAAGCTGTACTCAAAAATTGTCGCCGGTTCATAGAAATCTACCAGATATTGGAGAGGATACTTTGTTGAGCCGACAGATACAACATATAGTATCCTGCCGTCAAGCAAATACAACATAATGTCATTTTTTTCATCTCTATCGTCATATTTTGCTTGCAATAATCACCACTTGCTCCTATTATGGCGCTCAAAGTATTTACCCGTTGCAGTTATTATTGAAAGGTACCCCCAACGATGGCGAAGGTATTCAGACCCAGTTCTCGCGAATCCAAGATCCTGTCAAAAATTGAATCCCAGAAGGAATACGCCCGGCGAAAGGCGCTGGGTGGTATTCGCGATTGCCTGGAAACGCTGGCCAATCACATATCCTCCAAACTGGTCGAGAATAAACTGGTCGAAACCACGAGTAAAAATGCCCTTGAAGAGCAAATCACCAAATGCCTTGAAACACTCAGCTACGCGGATGATTTTGATATTGACTATAAAAACGCGCCCTTTCGGGCCGTCGTACCCAACCCCAATGTCATCAGCCTCTATATCACCGCCTTTGTAATCGAAACTTTGATCAATCACAAAGCCGTGGTTGATATCTTCGGGTCTGACGAAGAGATTTACCTCTGCATCAACCAACAGGTTGGCAGACACCTGCCTTCCTGACGCCGCCCATGACATCCGAACATGTTGCAATCATAGCCGACCAGATGCATCTGCCCACCGGCCAGGTGCAGGCCGTAGCCAAACTCCTGGCTGCAGGCGCCACGATCCCTTTTATTGCGCGCTACCGCAAAGAGGCTACCGGCAGTCTTGATGAAGTGGCTGTAACCGGTATTCGTGACCAGTTGAAGCTGCAGGCCGATCTGGCAGGCAGGAAAGAAGCCGTACTAAAATCTCTTGATCAAAATGGGCACCATACCCCGGAACTGGAAACGCAGATTCAGGCAGCCCCTACCCTGGCACAGGTGGAGGATATCTACCTGCCCTATCGGCCAAAAAGACGCACCCGGGCCAACCAAGCCAGGGAGAAAGGATTGGAGCCCCTGGCTCTCGACCTGTTCGCCCAGACGGGCACCGAGCCCGAACAGGCCGCCCAGGCCTTCATCAATCCTGATAAAGGGGTTGATTCTATCGATACCGCCCTGGCCGGCGCCAGGGACATCATCGCTGAAATTATCAATGAAGATTCCCAGGCCCGATCGGAACTCAGACGTTTGTATGTTTCCAGCAGCCGTTTCGTATCTTCGGTCGCCAGAGGGAAAGAAGAGGAAGGTGCCAAATACAGGGATTACTTTGAGTGGTCAGAGTATGCCCGCGCAGCGCCCTCCCACCGGATACTTGCCATGCGCCGGGGGGAAAAAGAAGGCTTTTTAAACCTTGAGGTAACGCCCCCTGAACCTGAAGCACTGGCCCTGCTGGAACAATTGTTTGTCAGGGGCACAGGGCCGGATACCGAACAGGTCCGATTGGCAGTGTCAGACAGCTACCGGCGTTTGCTTTCCAGGAGCATGGAAACAGAGATTCGACTGACCACCAAAAAAAAGGCGGACACCGCCGCCATTAAAATTTTTGCTGAAAACCTGCGTCAACTGCTGCTCGCCGCACCTCTGGGTGCCAGGCGAATCCTGGGACTGGACCCGGGTTTCAGGACCGGCTGCAAGCTTGTCTGCCTGGACCGGCAGGGGCAGCTGCTGCATCACGATACGATCTTTCCGCATACATCTGCCAAAAGATCATCGGCCGCGGCACACACGGTGCAAAGCCTCTGTAAGCGTTTTGCGATTGAAGCCATTGCCATTGGTAATGGTACCGCCGGAAAAGAGACAGATGCTTTCGTGCGCGCCCTTAAACTGGAGCCCGGCCTACCGGTGGTCATGGTGAACGAGAGCGGCGCTTCGATCTATTCAGCCTCTGAGGCAGCCCGGCAGGAATTCCCTGACCTTGATCTCACCGTGCGAGGGGCCGTATCCATCGCGCGGCGACTCATGGATCCCCTGGCGGAACTTGTTAAGATTGACCCCAAGGCCATCGGCGTTGGTCAATACCAGCATGATGTTGATCAGAGTGCATTGAAACAGGCCCTGGATGATACCGTTGCAAGCTGTGTGAATGCCGTTGGGGTGGACGTCAACCGGGCCAGTGTGCAACTGTTAACCTATGTATCGGGTATTGGCCCCCGGGTTGCTAAAAATATCCTCGCCTATCGTGATACAAACGGGCCCTTCGAAACGAGGCAGGCCCTGAAAAAGGTACCCCGCCTGGGACCTAAGGCTTTCGAACAGGCAGCCGGTTTTCTGCGCATTCCGGCCGGTGCCAATCCCCTGGACGCCAGTGCGGTGCATCCGGAAAGCTATGCGCTTGTAGATGTAATGGCCCGGGACCTGGACTGCTCGGTTAAACGGCTGATAAATGACCCACGGGTGCGCAAAGAGATAAGTGCACAACACTATGTGTCGGCCGAGATTGGGCTGCCCACGCTCACAGACATTCTGCAGGAACTGGATAAACCAGGACGGGATCCGCGCCGAAATTTTGAGTTGTTTTCTTTTGCGGCGGGCATTGACACCCTGGCAGACCTGAAACCGGGGATGAAATTGCCCGGTCTGGTCACAAACGTGACAGCCTTCGGCGCCTTTGTAGACGTGGGTGTCCACCAGGACGGTCTGGTCCATATCAGCCAGATGGCCGACCATTTTGTGAAAGATCCGGCTGACATCGTAAAGGTCCGTCAGCCGGTGCAGGTCACTGTGCTGGAAGTGGATACGGCCCGATCAAGGATAGCCCTCTCGTTAAAAACCGACACCGAGGCTTCCCGGACTCCTGCCGATCGCAGCCGGGGCACTGCCGGCAGGCAAAAAACCGCACGTAATACCGGAAAAAAACAGTCCCGCCCCTTTAACAACCCGTTTGCCGAATTATTAAAGGGCCAACCTAAGTAAAGCCTCACGGTTCGGGAGCAGCCCTATCTGTTGGGCCAGGAGGAACCTGTGAAAGCAGTCATTCAACGGGTAAGCAGCGGATCAGTCACCGTATCCAATCGAATAATCGGATCAATCCAGCACGGTTTTGTCGTCCTGCTGGGTGTCTCAGTTGACGATACCCCGGCAGACGCAGACTATCTGGCAGAGAAAATATCTCACCTGCGGGTTTTTGAAGACCCGGCCGGAAAAATGAATCTATCCCTGCGGGATACGACCGGCAGCATGCTGGTGGTGTCTCAATTCACACTGCTCGCCGACTGCCGCAAAGGCCGGCGCCCTTCTTTCGTAAGGGCTGCCCGACCCGAAGCGGCCAAGCACCTTTTCAACTATTTTGTCGAACAGGTACGCCGGAAACAGATCCCGGTAGCAACAGGCCAATTCGGCGCAAACATGGCTGTAGCCCTTGTAAATGACGGACCGGTCACGATAACCATTGACAGCACTCAAACCGGTCCGGCCGGGAGGCAGCGTGGCTGAGTACTTACCCCACTGCCGCAACACCCGTTTTCATTCCCGGCCGTGGTTCAGAGCAATGCTGCTGCTGTATTGCAGCCTCCTGATTGGCTGGCAGCCCACCCATCTTTACGCAAGCGGTGCAGAGCAGATTCTGAATCTTCTTGGTCCGGCAGACACCCTGCTTCTGTCCGGGCCTGACCGCCGCGTCATTCTTGAAAAAAACAGTGCCACGCCGCTCATCCCCGCCTCAACCCTTAAACTGCTGACAGCCCTGGTAGCAATGGATACGCTGGGAGAAAAGTCCCATTTTAACACCGATTTTTATTACGATTCCAAAGGGACACTCAAGATCAAAGGGTTTGGAGACCCCCTGTTGATATCAGAAGTCGTTGCGAAAATGTCCTCAAAAATCTCCCGGGCCGCGGCTGAGCGCAACCTGCGCATCCACCGCCTGGGCGTGGATGACAGCTATTTCGTAAAGCCCATTCACATCCCGGGCAGTTCACCGTCTATCCAGCCCTACGATGCGCAGCCAGGCGCTTTGTGCGTAAACTTCAATACGGTGAATTTCAAAGTTCAAGGCGGCCTGCTGTCCAGCGCAGAGCCGCAAACGCCCCTGCTTCCATTTGCCCGGCGTTTCATTCAACAAAACACCACGCCCACCGGCAGAATCATTTTGTCACACGACCATGAAGCCATTGCCCTCTACGGGGGACACCTTTTCGCTCATTTTTTACAGGAGAATTTGAAAAACCCGATTGACCAGGTTGCGCTTGGGGCGGTGGATCTTAAAACAGACACCCGCCTGCTGACCTGTCGATCCCCATTTTCCGTGCGGGACGCCATTCAAAAAATGATGGCCTTTTCAAACAATTTTGTGGCCAACCAACTACTGATTGCCTCCGGCGCAAAAAAGTTCGGTTCCCCCGGAAACCTGGCCAAAGCGGTGCGCACGCTCCAAGCGTACTGTCGGGAAAAGCTGCAAATCTCGAATGCGACCCTTGTGGAGGGCTCTGGTATTTCAAGGGCCAACCGGATATCGGCGCAGTCACTCCTGCGAATTGTTCAAGCGTTTGAACCGCATTATATGCTATTGCGCCGACGCGGCGGGGAGTATTTCAAAACCGGGACGCTGCAGGGTATCAGCACCCGGGTGGGGTATCTCGAACACCCGGTCAGCGGACGGTATCATTTTGTAATCATGGCCAATACGCCGGGTCGGTCAGCCGCCACAATTAAACGGGCTCTTGCAGCGTATATGCTTCAGAATGGTTATCTTTAGAGCTTGTGATATGGGCGTAGGCACTGTGATTATGGATGGATTCAAAGTTTTCCGCACTCACCGAAAACCAGGTAATATTATTATCTTGGTTTAGTTTTTCAGCAATGTCACGCACCACATCTTCCACAAATTTCGGATTCTGATAGCCCTTTTCGGTGACACACTTTTCATCCACCCGTTTAAGAACGGAAAACACTTCACAAGAAGCGGTCGATTCCACCAGATCAATCATATCTTCCATCCAGATGAATTTTTTAAACCGTGTGCTTAACCGCACCTCGCCTCTCTGATTGTGCGCGCCGGAGTCGCTGATTTCCTTGGAACAAGGGCAGACCGATGAGATTGGCACCACCACTTCAGAAATCAGGTCCACCTTGTTGTCCGGGGCACTAAACCCAGATATCCGACAGGTATAATCCATCAGGCCGGGGGCTTTGCTCACGGGGGCAGATTTTTCGATAAAATAGGGGAAGGAGACCTCAATGTGGGCCGACGCGGCGTTGAGATGCTTTTTCATCTGGCCGAGAACATCCGAGATACCCTGAAGTGATATTTCAGGACGCAAAAGATGCAGGA
Source organism: uncultured Desulfobacterales bacterium (assembly GCA_964636125.1). Classification (GTDB taxonomy): domain Bacteria; phylum Desulfobacterota; class Desulfobacteria; order Desulfobacterales; family CAJINA01; genus CAJINA01. The sequence goes on from CAZWPX010000003.1 coordinate 85,912, forward strand.
TCTCAACAAAACGGCTCATATGCGTCCCCTTGTATTCGTGGGGCAGATCGACATACATATTGATGGTAGCGACGGTGTTCTGGACAGAATTCTTCCGGTCCAGAACCGTGATTGGATAACGCAGGTTCTTGATGCCGACTTTGTCAATGGGGATGTTTCGAAAATCCCTCTGGTTTTGTATATCTTTCATTCGGATTATAGTACTCCAAAAGAATTGTGACCGTTGAGTTCAGATGCTTTCACGATTTCATCAGAGCAAATAGTCCAGTTTAACATGCTGCAGGGATCGAAAAATATTCCCTCTTATCTTCCTGTTAGACCGGTAGAGCCTGTGGAGCATCTCTTTAACTGCATGCCTTTTTGATTTTTTCGCAGAAGGGCAGGTATTTTCAAACACAGGGAATTCCATCATTTGTGAGAATTTCTGAATAATGCCCTCATCCACAAAAGCCAGGGGTCTAATGATAGTGATAGCCCCTTTAAACAGCTCTTGCTTGGGCAACATGGTACTTATTTCACCGGCATAAAACATGTTCAGAAAGAGGGTTTCAATAATGTCATCCTTGTGGTGACCCAGAGCCACTTTTTTAGCCCCGATGCTCTCCGCAATTTCAAACAGGCGCTTTCTTCTTAACCGTGAACATAAAAAACAGGGATTCTCCCTGTTTTCCGTACTGTGCGCAACCGGGCCGTTGTCCGTGTGTTCCACAATCAGCGGAATCCCCAGCCGGGCGCACAGTTTTTCAAGATCCTGGTCAAAACCGTTTTCAAAACCAGGGTCTATATACAGTGCCGTAAGTTCGTAGTGGATCGGAAGGTGACGCAGCCGGTTTTTGAGGAACCAGGCAAGTGTCAGGCTGTCTTTTCCACCGGAAAGCCCTATGGCGATCTTATCACCGTCGGCAATCATCGCGTATTGATGGATGGCCTTGCCGATCCCGCTTTTGATCACCTTGTAAGAACGGGCTCTATTCCACTGTGGCGGGATGGTCTTTTTCCTCCGGCAGTTTCAACTCTACTTTCCCTGCGGCGATTTCCCGCAAAGAAACAACGATATCTTCATTCTTGGGGGAATTTACCAGATAATCAGATCCTTCCCGAATCTGCCGGACTCTTTTGGAAACCATATTGACCAACATGAATCTATTGGGTACCTTTTTCAGGCAATCTTCAACTGTAACTCGCGCCATGGGCGTCCTCCCTTTATTGTGCAGCCGTCTGACAGGCAGCTTTTCGATTATTAGCGTATACCTTAAAGGATTTCAACCAGTTCGTAGTATCTTTTACCACCAGGGGCCTGCAAGGTGATTTCATCTCCCGGAACTTTGCCCAGCATGGCCTTGCCCAGGGGCGATGATACGGATATCATACCCTTATCAATATCGGACTCATCCGGGCCGACTATCTGATACTCAACACTTTCTTCCGTGTCAACGTTTTCCAGGATAACCCGACTTGCGAACACAACCTTTTCCCGCGATAGGGTTTCCGGATCTATTACATCCGCGTTGGAAATTTTATACGACAGTTCATTTATGCGCCCTTCCAAAAAACCCTGGCGATCTTTGGCTGCATCAAATTCGGCATTTTCCGACAGGTCGCCGTGGGCGCGGGCTTCTTCTATCGCCTTGATGTTTTCAGGTCGTTCAACGGTTTTCAGCCGCTCAAGTTCTTTCTTGAGTTTTTCCCACCCTTGCCGGGTTATCGGAATCCTATCCACTCCATTTATCTCCTTTTACTTTGTGCACTCAATAAAAAACAACGGAGCAGGTGCTGTGTCGCCTGCTCCGATAAGACATCACATCTTATTCAGGACGCCCGGCCCGATTTAGAATCTGGTCGGCCATTGGTAAAGGGCGTCTATTAAATAAGGGTCCCGAGGATGCTGGTTCCCGCTTTAACCTTCTGCCCGCGGGCCACCTGGATGCGAACCCGCTCAGGCAGATAGACATCCAGCCGTGATCCAAAGCAGATCATCCCAAAACGGTCTCCTTTGAACACCCGGTCCCCGGAATCAAGGTTGCAGATAATGCGCCGGGCAATCAACCCCGCAATCTGGACAAAACAGATTTTTTTTCCCCTGTCAGTCACCAGGGTAACAGCATTATGCTCGTTATCCCGGGACGCTTTGTCAAGGTTGGCTGAAAAAAACTTCCCGGGATTGTAACTGACTCCTGAAATGGTACCGCTACAGGGGATCCGATTGATATGGACATTGAAAACAGACATGAAGATACTGATCTTATTGCATCTTTCATGGTAATAGGGACTTCTCTCCAGTTGCTCTACCTTGATGATTTTACCATCTGCCGGACTGATAACCGCTCCATTTACATCCGGGGCAGCTCTTTCCGGGTCTCTGAAAAACCAGCCGATGAACCCGGCCGCCAGTACGCCGATAAGGGCGATCTGGCCCATCCCGGCTACCATGAACGCAACCGTAACAATCCCGGTTGCAATCAGAAAGGCTATTCCCGGTCGAGCAATTCGAATGGATTTAAGGCTTACAGGGTTTCGCATGGCATTATCCCCACCACATTTTCAGGGCATTTCTGCAGTTGCTGTCGGCCCGGCAGCCAGCCGATCAGTTCGTACCTGTCAACCGCTCCTCCGAGCGGGTTTATTTTAATATGTAAAATTATATGTTTTGTCAATACTTACCGTAATTTATTCGACTTACCAATTTATTTGTTTCCGGCCAGCCCTGTGTCCCCTACCGATAGGTTTTTGCTTTTCTGCGCATCTGGCCTGCGGATGTAATTTGGCACCAGCCTGTCGGCAGGGGCATAATGATCAACCTGCAGTTTCGCAAGGCCCATCCGGGCAACAGTTGCAGCCCGTAAATAACTTGCTTCCGGTTCCGCAAAGCGAGCGGTCTGTGCAGTAGATTCCCATATGAGATCGTGATAGGCCGCGGCACCGTTGCCGATGAAGAGGCAGTCGCCGGTTATGGTCTCCAGGGCCTCACGGGGTGCCATGGCACGCTCGCTTGAAATTTTTTTAAGCTTTTGATTTTTTACCGCATATAAAGCGGTGTACACTTCGCCCCGCCGGGCATCAAGCATGGCGCAGACGCTCCCGGCCTTAATTGCAGCCTGTTGTGACAGGGCATCCAGGCTGGAAACACCCACAACCGGTTTCCCGGTGGCGGCCGCCAGCCCTTTAATCAGTGCCAGGCCAATTCTAAGACCCGTGAAAGTTCCCGGACCGGTATCCACGGCAAAAGCATCTACGGCTTCTAACTTGACGGCCGCCAGCTGCAACAGGGCCGCTACCATGTCCGCCAAATGTCTGGAATGGGTCCGGCCGCGCATAAAACTCAATTCGGCAATGGTGCCTTCGGCATCTGCCAGGGCCACACTACAGGTATTTGTGGCGGTATCTACCGCGAGGATTTTCATGTGGGCAGCATCATTTTTTATCAGGTGTCGATGGATCATGGTCCTTTTCTTGTAGCAGAGCCAGGGGCACGACCTCATCCATGTTTTGCACTGTGATAAAACGAATTTTTCTTTTCACATTGGCCGGAATCTTGACCAGGTCCCGTTTGTTTTTTTCGGGTAGTACAATGGTTTTAATACCGGCCCGCAGGGCTCCCAGGGCTTTTTCTTTCAAGCCTCCGATGGGCAATACCCGACCGCGCAGGGTGATCTCGCCGGTCATGGCCACATCTTTGTTCACCGGGGTATCCGTCAACACCGAGATCAGGGCCGTGGCAATGGCAATTCCGGCCGAGGGGCCATCCTTGGGTGTGGCGCCCGCCGGGACATGGATGTGAATATCCACATTCTCAAGCAGGTTTTTGTCAATATTGTATTTTTCCAGGTTGGCCCGGGTGTAACTGAGTGCCGCCCGGGCAGATTCCTGCATCACATCACCCAATTGGCCGGTTACAATCAGTTCGCCTTTCCCACCTATCAAAGTGGCTTCAATATAGAGCGCTTCTCCGCCGAAGGGCGTCCAGGCCAAACCAGTGGAGAGTCCCACCTGGCTGACTTCCTTGTCCATTTCGGGTATGAATATGGGCGCTCCCAGGTATTTATGTAAATTGGTCCGGGTAATGGCGAAGGTCCCTTTTTCACCCTCGGCTACTTTCCGGGCAACTTTTCGGCATACCTGGCCGATGGTTCTTTCAAGATTTCTCAGCCCGGCTTCAAGGGTATACTCATCAATAATTGTTCGCAGGGCGCCCGGGCTGATTGAGAGTCCCTTCGGCTTTATCCCGTTTTCCTTTTTCTGACGGGGAATGAGAAAGGCGGCGGCAATTTTCTCTTTTTCCTCCTGGGTGTAACCCGATAAGGAAATAACCTCCATTCTATCCAGAAGAGCTGAGGGGATGGTGTCGGTCATATTGGCGGTGAGGATAAAGATCACTCCAGAAAGGTCAAAGGGCAGATTCAGGTAATGATCGCTGAACTCTGCATTCTGTTCGGGATCCAGGGCTTCCAGCAGCGCCGAAGAGGGGTCGCCACGGAAATCGGACCCGAGTTTGTCAATTTCATCCATCATAAAAATCGGATTGTTCGTGCCACTCTGTTTCAAGCCCTGTATGATCCTCCCCGGCAGCGCCCCGATGTACGTCCGGCGATGGCCGCGAATCTCAGCCTCATCCCGGATACCGCCCAGTGAAATACGGACATATTTCCGCTTCATGGCCCGGGCAATGGCCTGCCCCAGAGAGGTTTTTCCCACACCCGGAGGGCCCACGAAGCAGAGGATCGGCCCCTTCATTTTAGGATTCAGCTTTTTAACACTTAAATACTCGAGAATACGGTCTTTTATCTTATCGAGTCCATAATGATCTTTGTCCAACACCGCCTTGGCCCGGGGAATGTTAATGCCCCCTTTGGAAGACTTGCTCCAGGGCAGTTCCACAAGCCAGTCCAGATACGTCCGCACCACCGACGATTCGGCCGAGTCAGGGTGCATCTGTTCGAGCCGTTTGAGCTGTTTGCCCGCCTCTTCCTTTACTTTTTTGGGCATGCGGGCCTTTTTAATTTTGGCCTTATATTCTTTTATTTCCTGGGCTTTTTCATCGCTTTCACCGAGTTCACGATGAATGGCCCGCACCTGTTCGCGTAAAAAATAATCCCGTTGGTTCTTGGATATCTCATCGCGCACGTCCGACTGGATTTTCGCCTGCATGGAGGAGAGTTCCACCTCTTTTGACAGGATATCATTAATTTTACCCAGTCTCTCCAGAGAATCGAAGGTTTCCAGAAGATTCTGGGCGTCCTCAATGCGCATTTTCAAATTCGAAGCCACGAGGTCCGCAAGTTTTCCCGGATCCTCAATGCTTTCGAGTATTGCGCCGATTTCGTTGGTCAGTTCACCTCTGAGAGCCAGGATTTTTTCAGACTGTTCTCTCACGTTGCGCATGAGGGCTTCAGTCTTGACACTGATTGCGGCAACCGGTTCCTCCACCACGATTTCAACATCAACTTTAAATAGAGATCGTCTCCGGACATACTTCTTGATTCGGGCCTTGGCCACACCCTGGACCAGAGCCTTCACCCTGCCGTCGGGGAGTTTGAGCATCCGCAGGATGCGGCACACTGTCCCCACTTTATAAATGTCATCCGTAGAAGGATTTTCAATGCCCGGATCTCTCTGGGTAGACAGCATCATGATACTGTCCTTTTCCACGGCAATTTCCACGGCATTGATCGATTTGTCCCGACCGACAAAAAGCGGCATCAGCATATCTGTAAAAATCACCACATCCCTGACCGGCATCAGCGGCATGGTCGCCGGCAGCTCTTCGTTGAATTCTTCATCGTCGATGATGCTTATCAAATCGTCCTTGTCAGTTTCAGCCATCTTATCTCCCGTGCATCTCCTGATGCTATGCGCTCCGGCAAATCCGGAGGGATATATACAAATTGCTGCAGCGGTCTCATTAACAGGATCATGCCCGCATACGCTCAAACCCGGGCCGGCGTGTGAACGGCTGCCACCGCTGCCCCAATGGCATCCGGTATAATCCATGCTGTCTACAAACACCGAATATAAGACGGGTTTTGTTTTTTACAATATCTATATTGATTTATTTCAATAAAACGCATATTTTACGAAACCATTGGATGCAACCCCCAGCAGATTGGAATCAGCGATGCTGTTAACTGTTCTGGATATCTATATATTCCTGGTGGCACTGTGTGTTGGCAGTTTTCTGAATGTGTGCATCTACAGGCTCCCGGATCCAGAAAAATCAATTGTTTTTCCGGGATCAAAATGCCCGACCTGTGATACCCCCTTGCATTTTTATGACAATATCCCCGTTTTCAGCTATTTACTGCTTGCCGGCAAATGCCGGGCCTGCAAGTCTAAAATCTCACCGCGTTATCTCATCGTGGAACTACTGTCCGGTTTGGCCGCCCTGGCGGTCATTTTCAGGTTTGGATATACCCTGGAGGGTTTGGTCGTATACCTTTTTATCGCGGTCATGATTTTGGTCACTTTTATCGATATTGATCACCAGAAAATCCTTGACATCATCACGCTGCCTGGAATCGGGTTCTGTTTTCTGGGGTCATTTTTCCTCGAATCGGTCACCTGGCAGGCGTCTCTCATCGGCATCATAGTCGGCGGCGGCAGCCTCTACGTGGTGGCAAAGACATATCTGCTATTAACAGGCAAAATGGGTATGGGCGGTGGTGATATCAAGCTTCTGGCAATGATTGGCGGCCTGACCGGCTGGAAGGGGGTCCTCTTTACTATTTTTGCCGGTTCTGCGACCGGAACGGTTGCCGGTGTGCTCCTGATTGCGGCCGGAAGATTTTCCAATTTAAGGTTGAAAATTCCCTTTGGACCCTTTCTGGCCATGGGCGCCGTTACTTACCTTTTTTATGGTGAGCCTTTGTTTTATTGGTACATCAACCTTTTCAGGTGACAGTGCCCACCAGGCATCTACTACCAAGTGTAGTTCCCATCAGTGACATCAGGCGCCCATGAAACGATCTCAAAATCCCGGACCGATTTTTAATAGCACTCTATTTGGTATTGATCTCATAGTATGGATATGATAGGAAAATTACTGAACATTTGGACATTCCAGAAATTTCCCCGAATCACCGGGCCATGTTCAACGGAAGGTGTGACTCCCAATCAGGTTACCCTTTCATTTAGGAACTGTTATTTCCATCAGGTAGCGATTTACAACATTAATCATCAGGGGAAAATTTTCAGCAAAATTAAGATGTAACAGACCATCACAAGCCGCGTGGCCCCCCCGGTGCGCGGCGGATTCCGTTTTCCCCGCCACACATTGCGAAAGGTGAAAATCGTTGGACTACACTGTAGATCTAGACAAAAAACAGTTTGAGAGTATTGAGGGAATCCTGTCGGAAGAGCTGATTGAGTTGGGCGTCAGGTGTGTCCTCCTCATAGATCTGGCCGGAAATATTATCGTGAACCTGGATGATGGCGATCTGGAACACGATATTTATTCACTGGCTGCTCTGGCCGCTGGAAACTTCGGCGCGGTAAGTGCCATGGCAAAAATTGTGGGTGAAGAGGATTTTTCCCTTCTGTTCCACAAGGGTGAGAGTGAAAGTATCCATTTCAGTAAGATCGACGACGAGCTGCTGCTCGTCACGATTTTTGGAAAAGATGTGTCGCTCGGGTTTCTGCGTTTGAAGGTGACTGAAGCCACCAAGAAGATTAAAGCGATTCTGTAGCAGCGCTTTCTATAACTGATTTCCGGATACTGATAACGATAGAGGTATGACCATTGGCATTGATCAATCCCAAAAAAAAAGAGGTCCAGGTTAAACTCGTTTACTACGGGCCTGGGCGTGGCGGTAAAACCACAAATCTAGAATACATTTTCAGCAAATTCCGCAAACGGATAAAGGGCAACCTCACCACGGTCAAAACCTATGGTGACCGGACCCTCTTCTTTGACTTTATGCCCATGGAAATAGGTGTAATCAAAGGGTATAATATAAAAATGCAGTTTTATACCGTCCCGGGTCAGGTGAAATACAGCGCTACCCGGCGTCTGGTGCTCAGAGGCGTAGACGGTATTGTCTTTGTGGCCGACTCCATGGCCTTGCGGCAGAAAATGAACATCATATCCCTGAAAGACCTGCAGGACAATCTGGCTACCTTTGACAAGAGCATTTTTAAGATCCCGCTTGTTATTCAGTACAATAAAAGGGATCTGGCTGATGAAGGCATCCCGATATTACCGGTGGAAACGCTTGATCACGATCTCAACCGGAAACTGAAAGTCCCCAGCATTGCGGCGAGCGCGATTACAGGTGAAAACGTCGTTGAAACAATGAAAAAAGCCATCTCAATTACGGTTGCATCGCTTGAGAAACGGTTGGACATAGGGGGGTAATACCTTGAGTAAAAACAAGGGTGAACTAACTTCAGAACTCAACAGCAGGCTTGATAACCTATTCAGTGAAGAGGATGATTTCGATGACGAGGCGCCGGCCGTTCCCGCAGCCGACGTTGAAGATGTGGTCGAATCCAGCGACCTCGCAGAACAGGGTGTTCAGGCTACCCCTGAACCCGCGATGGCCGCCGAACCCGATTTGAATAAATCCCCGCTGATCGAGTTGGATGCGATTGTGCTTTCTCTTGATTGGGAGATTACGGATGAGAACCTTGACAAACTGCTGGCTGAGATAGAGCGCCTCAAGCAAATATATAAAGATGCGCGCCTGCCCTACATGTTTCTGCAATTACACGGCTCCGTGGGCAAATACATCGCCAGCAAGAAAGTAGATGCGCACCCCGATTCTATAAAACTGCTGCACTCCGTTCATATGGGGCTTGAGAAAATCTTGCTGAAACCCGGTATGAATGAAACGGAAAAGAAAAAAATTCTTTCCGAGGAGGTTAAAAAATTCAAAGGCCTCAAGCACCAGATAATGCTCACCAAAAGTATGGATGAAGATAACATCGAGGCAGAACCGGTCAAAAAGACCCTGGCTGCCGCCACCCCCACCCCGCCGCCTGCCAAACCGGCAGATCGCCCGGAAGATGGCGTCGCGCTTGCAAATCAGCCTTTAATTGATGAAATCAAACAAGTCATTCGAGCAGAGTTCAAGGAGTTGAAAGCTGAAATCATGTCCTGGAAACAGGGACAGGCGTAAAGCAGACATCGAACGGACAGGATCTGGACAGACCGGCTTCACGACAGCATGATGCCGGCTTACAGGCAAACACTCTGGAGGAGAACAGATGGTCGATTTATCCGGTGACATATCGGGATTGGTTTTAAAAGGCTCCATCAAAGGCAACCTGGGGGAATTTTCGTTAGACAGCCACATGCTGCAAGTGCTCATGCAACTGGATGGAAAAAAACCGCTCGCGGCAGTAGCAAAATCGTTAAACATTGAACCGGCTACCATAAAAATGGTTATCGCTAAATTAGGGGAGCTTGGCCTCGTCGCTGAAGCGGCACCCGTTGTACCCGGCATCAGCAAAGAATTCATCGACTATCTGCTCAGTCAGCTCGCAAACGCCATGGGACCGATTGCAGAAGTCATTTTCGAGGATGAAATAGAGCAATTCGGCGGTGATCCGACAAATATCCCCAAAAGCCGGGCTGCGGAACTGATTACGCGGTTGGCCAATGAAATCCCGCGCGAAGAAAGACGGCTTGAATTCCAACAGGCCATGGTCGCCCGGCTCAAGTTAATCTAAGCCGGCCATTGTCCGGATGACATGGCAGCCAGGAGCGGGCAATTTTCCCGTTGACAGCGGTTGCTCTGCGTTGCAAGAAAATCGTGAATAAATGAATCAAGGAGACACCATGACAGTATCAGTTATCTGTGAAGAGTGCGGCAAAGTTTACCACATCCCGGTTGCGAAACTGGACAAGATAAAAGGGGCTGTGGTGAAAACCAAATGCAAAGACTGCGGGCACATCATACAGATACAAAAAGAGCAAAAAGTCCATGTTGCGACCCAGGAATTTGACAGCCTGGAAGAGATCGCCGAGGAAGGATTCAGTGCAGACGAATTCGACGATGAAGATTTTGACAATTTGGAAAAAGCTTTTCAGGAATCCGCCCAGGAGGCTGCCGAAGAGGCTGCCCAGGAATCTGCCAGCGCATCGACTGCAGCAGTTGCGCCTAAGAAAAAGAAGGCCGCCAAGAAAAATAAATTCGGCCTGGGGCTTCGGTTGAAAATGATCTTGCTGTTTATGATCGTTCCGCTGGTACTCATGTCCGTGTCAGGGTTTCTGACCCAGCGGCAGATGAACACTTTGACAAATGATATTACCATTGAGAGCACCAATATTCTTAAACAGATGGGTGAGGCGAATATTGCAGGTACCGGGACTGCGGTTGCCACGCAGTGCAAGTTGTACCTGGATGCCAACCCCAACCTCAAACGGGAGGATTTCAGATCCGACGCGTTATTGAGCAAAATGGGCGTTCAGAAGGTTGGGAAAACCGGTTACACCGCCCTCTATTCCACTGGTCCTTTCAGAACATGGCTCCATCCGAATCCAAAGCTTCACGGCGTTCAGCTCACCAAAATCATAAAAAAGCCCCTGGGGTCTGAATACCCTCGATTTTTTAAAATAATTGCCGCTGTGGAAAAGGGAAAGAACGTAAAAAGCAGCGGCTACTATCTCTGGCAGGACGCGGATGGATCCAAGAAAGAGAAATTTATGACCCTCACCCCGATAGCCGGAACTGAATTCGGTATCGCCGCCACAACTTATATTCACGAATTTACCAGCCCGCTTAGAGAACTGGAAACACGGACTGAATCCCTTGCGGTTGCTTCCCGAAACCTTAGCCTTATCACCATTATCGGAACCATCGTCATTATCGGCCTTATCGTCGCCCTGTACGGCCACAATCTTGTCTCAAAAATTCGCCACCTTACCGATGTGGCCGACCGGATCAGTGTGGGCGAGCTGGATGCTGAAATCAAGATCAAATCCAAAGATGAGATCGGCAGTCTGGCAGAGGCGATCACGAGAATGCAGGACAGTCTTAGTCTTTCAATTGCCCGGCTACGGAAAAAAAGGTAAGCCGCCGTAGGAGTTTATATGATAGTCATGCCCAAAAACAGGCCGGTTGTGCAAGGCCTTAACAGCTTCTTTCTGAACGTGGGACGGTTTGTGGAACATTTCAGCGGTGAAGTTTCCACTGCCGGTATTCATTTCCATTCCAACAGGGCCGAAGGGGTTATTTTCATTGACGAGCACAGCGTTTTAAATGGTATATTCTCCGGTAAAAACGGTATGTTAAAAGGTTCTGAGGCTGTCGACCACCTTATCCAGAATGCCGGTGAAAACACATGGGTGGTTTCGGTCTATGAAATCGGCCCCGAACAGATTCACTACTGGTCCAACCTGCCCAATGCTGAATTGATCCATGGCAAACTGTCCACCGAGTTTACAGATCTGAAAAAACTGATTATCAAAATGCAGTCCGAGAAACTCACCGGCTACGTAGAGGTTACCCTGAACAGCCTGCAGGACAAAGGAGCTATATTCCTCAACATGGGCAGTATTTCCGGTGCCCTCTTTCCCTGGAACCGGGAAAAACTGACCAATTCACGTCGGGACATGGAAAAACTTATCACCACCAGTGAGAAAGCAGGGGGTGAGTTTAATGTTTACCAGGTTAAACTGATTAACAACAGTTTTGCCGAGACGGTCGAGATCGCCCGCAACGCTAAAAAATCAGATGGTCCCGAGATGCGTCTCGCCATCATAGAAGAATTGCTCAACATTTTCGAGAATACGTTTAAGTCCAACCACAAAGGCAAGGCCAAATTTAAAACACTGTTAAGGCGCAAATTCGTCGAGAAAGCGGACCAGTATGAATTCCTGGACCCTTTCGCAGCAGAATTCCAATACACCGATGGTACAATAGAGTTTAGCGGAGATGCAAGTTTGGCTATCCTGGCCAGGGGAATGGTCGATTGCATTAAAGAAATCGCTGAAGAAGTTGATATCTATTACCCCCTCTTAAAGGCAATTGTCCCCTGGACGGAAAAATACGCTGCAGAAATCGACAACGCGGAAGCGGGGTTCTGAAAAATGACTCAAAATGTACTGATCGTAGACGATGATCACATCTGGCTGCGACTGATCAAAAATAAATTTGAGAACTACAGCGGTACGTTCACAACCCTCACCGCTCTTGACGGCGAACAGGCCGTCGATAACTTGAAACATAACATGGTGTCTCTCGTGGTGACGGACATGCAGATGCCCAAGATGGATGGCCTGGCCCTATTGGCCCACCTGTCTGAAAACTACCCGGATATACCGGTAATTATAATGACCGCCTACAGCACGCCCACTTCTAAAAAAGCTGTGCTTGGCCAGGGCGCTGCCGCCTATATCGAAAAACCATTCGTGGTTGAAGACCTGGCCACAAAGATTATCAAAACTTTACAGAAAGAAACCGAAGGCGGGACCCTCCAGACAGTTCCCCTGGATATGTTTATCCAGCTTATCGAAATGGAGCAAAAAACCTGTACCATTCGAGTTGTCAACAAGGCCACCGGGAAAAAAGGCATCCTGTTTTTCCTCAAGGGTGATTTGATGGATGCCAGGATCAATAATCGCCAGGGCAACAAGGCGGCCTATGAAATTTTCGCCTGGGACAGTGTGACGCTATCCATTCAGGATGAATGCGCCATTCAGGAAAAAAAGATAAAGGGCGAACTCCAGGCCATTCTTTTTGAAGCAATGCGCATGAAAGACGAGGCCGCTGGCGAACCGGAGGATTTTGACGAGAAAACGCCTGAACCCGCCAAAGAGCCGCCCAGGCCAGCGCCGGTTAAAAAGGCACCTAAAAAAGCAGCGCCGCCACCCAAGCCGGTACGCCTCTCCTATCCGGAAATACTGAGAAAAAAATATCATTCCGCAGCAGGTACGACAGCCGGACTGGAGGACATTTATACGGACGAATCCTGGTATGAATTGTTGGAACACGCCAAGCTGATAGCGCCTTTTTTTGCCTCTGGGCCTTTGAGGTTGTGTTTCATAAACAGAGGCGCTAGATTAAACCTGATCGTGATTCCCCGGGAGGAACCCACTGTTCTGGCGGTGACTGCGGACTGCCCCCGTGACCAGGTTTTGGAGGTGTTGAGAAAGTAATGAAAGAACTTTTCAATGACATCATGGGTCTTAAGGGCGTGAACGGCGCACTGTTCATAGATGCGAATCGCCAGATTAAGCTTGAAGCATATAACTTCTCGCCCGCACCCCGCCTAAAACCGCACGACCTTGCGGCCTTCATAAAAGCACTGGGAGACAATAAGGAAACTGAGCTGCATTTTGAAAACCTGAGGCTCTATATCAGAAAAATAGAGACTGGACACCTCTTCCTCCTAACCGGATACAACGCCCAGATGGCCCTGGTTCGCCTGAATTGTGATGTCCTGGCACCCATGATCAAAGCCCACCTTGTAAAGCCTACCGGGATTGGCCGCTTTTTCAAGAAATAATACCGGCCCCGGACGAACAAGCCGCTCCCCATTTGACTAATCCCGCAGGCGCTCCCTATAAATCATGTGGCCCCCCTGCCTGTGCAATTTTTAGAGCAATCGCAATAAAATATTTGAATTATTATACAAATCACTATATAATACGCTCAATTAAAAATGCGTATATGGCCAATGAGGATCCACATGAAAAAGAATGTCCTGGTTGTTGATGACGATCGCATTTTGAGACACCTGATAAAAAAGAAATTCCAGGCCCAGGCGGATGTTTTCACCACCCTGCTGGCCCCGGACGGACTGGAAGCGGTTCAGGTATTAAAAGACAATCCTGTCTCCATTGTGGTCACGGACCTGCACATGCCCCACATGGACGGGTTTTCCCTGTTGGCCCACATGTCTGAAAAATACCCGGATATACCCGTCATTGTTCTGACGGCCTATAGTACGCCTCAGTCCAAAAAAAGGGTACTGGCCACTGGCGCGGCGGCCTTTATTGAAAAGCCATTTGTCGTCGAAGATCTTGCCGACAGTATTATTTCCAGTCTTGAAAAAGAATCCGAGGGCGGCACGCTGCAGACCGTCTCCATAGACATGTTCCTTCAGCTTGTGGAGATGGAACAAAAGACCTGTACCATACGGGTGATCAATAAAGAGACTGAAAAAAAAGGGGTCCTGTTCTTTAAAGGCGGCATTCTATTGGATGCCCGCATCCGTGATATGCATGGCAAAGAAGCCGCCTATGAAATTTTTTCCTGGGACAGCCCGTCGCTTTCAATTCAAGACAAATGCGTGTTGAACCAGAGAGTAATCAAGGAAGACCTCCAGGCGGTCCTGTTCGATGCCATGCGCCTCAAAGATGAAGCCGGCGAGGATGAAGAAGCGTTTATGGAACCCGCAGAGGCCAGCCGCCCCCCTGAAAATGCACCGGCTCCCCCTCAGCCCCGCAAGCCAGTACCGGTCACACAACCCAAAAAAAGAAGGGGCATTGAAAAAATAATTAAAAACCCAACCTGGAATACACTTATGGCCAGTGCCGGCGAACTTGGCGGTATTCTCAACGCCGGCAACCTGAAAGCCTGCTATGTGGACTGCGGTCGGGAAAACGGGCTGGTGCTGCTCCCCGGTGATGTGACCATCGTGGTTGAACTTGAGAAAAACTGTCCCGGAGATGTGATCCGCAGGCTGCTCTACGAATAAGGCGCAACTATTATGATCCATGATCAGATGAAAACTATCTTCAAAGACTTCTTAACACTTGATGACGTCCAGGGTGTTGTCTTCCTATCCCATCGCGGAAAGCGGATGTACAGCGAATACAGCAACGACAGCAGTCGTGATCTCAAGAATTTTGACTGGCCAGGCTTTACCGAGGCATTTAAATGTGTCCGCGAGGCTGAACTTGTGTTTGCCAATAACCGCGTTTTTTACCGGAGAGCCGAGTTGGGCCAGATCATCATTATCATGGGCTGGTTTGCCACAATTGCCATGATCCGGCTGAAGTGTAATGAAATGCTTCCCGCAATTGCCCCAGATGCATTTGGCTGTTAGGGCCTGGCCATAGGAAACAATGTATGGATATTAAAAAAAAGTTAGCGGAAGCCGAAGCCTATAAAAAACATGGTCTCTATTCCGAAGCACTCGTGCTGTTTGAAGAGTTGGTAGAAAGAAATGACGGCCTGAATGCAACTGTTCAAAACAAGCTTGAAAAGAACATCGAGTCGTTAAGAAAAGAAATTTCCAGCATTGACAGGGACGACACCACCATCACGTCTGAAGATGCGAACCTTCTAAAGGAAACATGGGATGACGGCGGCGAAAATATCCACGAGATACTCAGCAGTGCCAATGCCTTCAAGGAACTGGGTCTATACAAAGAGGCGTCCACCGAATATTCCAAACTATTCTCCCATGATGAGTTCTCCCCTGATATCCTGCCGGACATGGCCGAGTGCATGCTTCAAGCCCACTCACCTTCCCGGGTGATTGACCAGATAGAGAAGATCATCGCGGATAATGAACTTGACAGCAAGGCAACAGCTGAAATTAAATTTATTTTTGGACAGCAGATGAAAGCCAAAGGGCATGACGATCTGGCCCTGGAATATTTCGAATCTGTCAAGGAGATCAACCCCGAGTATGAGAGTATCGATAATTATATCACTGAAGCACTGGCTTCTGCAACTTACGAATCGAGGTATGACTACCTGCTGCGCTATAAAATTGTAACCACCACCCAGTTGCAGAAAGCGCTTGCAATCTCCAAGAAATCAAGAAAGAGTGTTGAATTTGTCCTCTCGGATAATTTCAAGATTGACATCAATGAGGTCGGGAAATCGCTGAGCCTCTATTTCCAGGTACCCTTTCGCGCCTTTGATCCGGAGATGCCGGTCCCGTATGAGTTGACCCGCAACCTCAAAAAAGCTTTCCTGCTCCAGAATGTATGGGTGCCGCTGTCCTGGGAACTGGGCGGCGTTGACGTCCTTATCGACGACCCCTCGGATCTACTGAAAACCGATCCCATCCCCGGGCTGCTGAACACCAAAAAAGTAAATTATATTGTCAGCGTCAAAGAAGAAATTGAAAAGGTTATCAACCTTTTCTATGCCGAAAAATCAGACCAACCCGATGAATCGGAAGATGGCACCGATGATGAATTTGATATGATGCCGGACATTGATTTTGAGGAAGAGGAGGAGGTGGAAGATGATGAGTATGAAGAGTTAAATGAAGCCTCCGGACAGGTCGTACGTATGGTGGACCAGGTGCTCATATCCGCCTACCGCAAGGGGACTTCCGACATCCATATTGAACCATCGGCCATTACCAAAAAAACAGGCGTTCGTTTCAGGATTGACGGCGTCTGCCAGGAAGTTCTGCAGGTACCCAACTCCAACGCCAAGGCAATTATGTCGCGCCTTAAAATCATGAGCGGCCTGGACATCGCTGAAAGGCGTCTGCCCCAGGACGGCAAGATTAAATTCAAACGTAAAGGCATCAAACCTTTCGAACTGCGTTTGGCCACTTTACCCACCGCCGGAGGATTTGAAGACGCGGTTCTGCGCATCCTGGCAGAATCCGGTGCCATGAAGCTTGCGGACATGGGCATGAACAAGCGCAACCATACAATCACGGAAAAAATCATTATCCAACCCTATGGCCTGGTGCTGGTTGTGGGACCAACCGGTTCCGGCAAAACCACCACGCTGCATGCGGCCCTGGGGCATATCAACAAACCGGGCATCAAGATATGGACGGCCGAAGATCCGGTCGAAATATCCCAGGCCGGTTTGCGCCAGGTGGAATGTAAACCGAAAATCGGACTGGATTTTGGACGGGTCATGCGTGCCTTTCTCAGGGCGGACCCGGACGTTATCATGATCGGTGAAATGCGTGACCACGAAACCGCTTCCATCGGCGTGGAGGCCTCCCTTACCGGTCACCTTGTTTTTTCAACCCTGCATACCAACAGCGCGCCTGAAACTGTCACCCGCCTGCTGGATATGGGGCTTAATCCGCTGAACTTTTCGGATGCTTTTCTGGGCGTTCTGGCCCAGCGCCTGATTCGCCGGCTATGCAAAGACTGCAAGAAAAAATACCACCCGTCGGAAGAGGAATTCCAGGATATTGTCAAATATTATGGGCAAGAGGCCTTTCCGGACATGGGGATTGAATATAGTGAAGATTTGGAGCTCTACAAAACCGTCGGCTGCGAGGCGTGTTCCGATACCGGCTACCGGGGCCGGGCCGGCGTCCATGAAATGATGGAAGGCACCAAATCGATCAAGCGCATGATTAAAAATGAGGCCACCTCCGAGGAGTTGTTTATTCAATCTTCCAAGGAGGGTATGACCACCATTAAGCAAGACGGAATCTCTAAAGTTTTTATGGGCTTAACAGACATCAAGGAAATTCAGAGAGTATGTGTAGAGTAAGGTATAAAAATGGACTATACCATTCTAATTGTCGATGATCAGGAGCCGATCCAGCATCTGCTCGAAGACGCGTTGAAACCAGAGGGCTACAATACCCTCACCGCAGCCTCGGCGGAACAGGCCCTGGAAATACTTGAGAGCCATCCGGTGGATGTCATCATCTCAGACGAGGTGATGCCCGGTATGGCCGGTTCAACCTTCCTGGGGGTGGCTCGCAAGAAATACCCGGAGACCATTCGCATGATCCTCACCGGTCATGCCCGAATCGATTCCGCCATAAAAGCGATCAACGAGGGCGAAGTATACCGCTTTTTCACTAAACCCTGCAACATGGCTGACCTGATCATTTCCATCAAGCAGGGCCTTAAACTGAAGGAGCTCGAGCGGGAAAACAGACAGTTGCTGCGCCTGGTGAAGCAGAAAATTGCCTCTGAAGAAGCCCTGAAGCAAGAGCACCCGGAACTCTTTGAGATCAAAAGGGATGCCAGCGGCGCAGTCATAATCGATCTGGATTAACAACTGGTCTTCCCACTTTTCCGCTCCAATCGCCACCCGTACTTTGCAAGGGAATATGGTTCAAGGCATTCACAGGTCTGAAAGCGGTGCGACGCTGGTTGAAATGATTACCATTCTGGTGATCATGGGCATTGTGTCGGCCGTGGTCATCAGCCGGGTGATGAATGTGGAGCAGTTGGAAGCAACCCCTCATCTCAACACAATTCGCAACCATATATTGTACGCCCAGGTCATGGCCATGAAACGCAATGATACCACCTGGGGGGTTAAATGCGACACAATCGCCTACTGGGTTTTCAAGACAGACTCACCGGACGTGATCACGGAACCGGATGACACCAACAACATCATCTACCTTCCCGGGAATGAGGTAAAAAAAATCGCCGTCTCAGACATGGGCGGGTTCACACTCTACTTCGATCAATTCGGGATCCCGCACACCTATGTCACGAATAAAATTGTCCCCATCACCGCATCTGTATCCATTCAGATCGGGTCACTGAACCTGACGGTCAGCCCGGAAACAGGCTTTATCGAATGAAACAACACCTGACAAGACCCGTTAACGAAGCCGGATTTACACTCATAGAGATCGTGGTAACCATCATGGTTGCCTCGGTACTGGGGACACTGATGTTTCAATTTATGGGCACGGCCATGATCAACGCCTCCCGCCCGGTGGAAGTGGTGCGGGATCTGGCCGCTATGGATGCGCATCTGGAAGAGACCATTTCAGATTATGTCCGCAGGCTGAACAGCAACCCGGCCACGGCCCTGCAGTTGATGGTCGCCGACACCTCTTACGGCAGCGATGTCACCATGACCTATATCACATTTGACAGCAGCGGAAATGAAGTGGCGGCCGTATCACCGAATACAACGGACACCCTGAAAGTGACGGCGCAATCTGCCGGGCACAGTCTCACAACCTTATTAACCAACAGTCGCGCCCAATCCAGTGACGCCCTGATCACCTATTGAAGTACAGCCATTGGCCTCTGGCCGCACATCTGGCTCGCCGCTGAAAATGGCTCCGAGAACACGACGGGTTGACTTGTTAATTTGCTGGACCAAATAACCATGAAACAGGCTACATGAAAACAGAAGCCGGGTTTACACTCATAGAAATCATTGCGTCCCTGGTCATCGTGGGCATCATCGCCACTTTCTCCAGTCTTTTTCTGACGCTGGGACTGGAAGGCTATGAATTCACCCGGAACACCGCCGATGCCGCCCTGAAAGCCGAAATGGCCCTGAACCGACTCAGCCTTGAACTCAGGTCGTTAAATAGTATCCTGGCGGCCCCGGTTACGGATACTTCTCTATCTTATACGAGTTCTGATGCCAGCCTGACCGGCAACCGGGCCATTAAATTCGCTGGTACTATTCTTTATATCACGTCAGGTGGCACCGATTACAAACTGCTGGACGAGATTACCAGTCCCACCCTGGCGGTTACCCTGGCAGACCTTGACAATGACACACTGGCTGATGACGTTGCCTATATAGATGTGGGCTTTTCAATACGCAACCTGCCGGCCTTCAATGTCCGGGTTTACCCGCGCGAAATGGTTGCCAAAACCTGGTAAAATATGAAATTTAACCTCACATATAAGACCATCCCTGACCCAATCCAAAACAATACATGGGCACAGGATGCGGGCCAGTCCGGTAGCGTTTTGATCTACATCGTGGTGGTTATGCTGGTATTCGGGTTCCTGGGTGCGGCCATGATCTCCATGTTCAACTCCGCCACCATGATGAGTACCGGTGTACCCAATTATTCAAAAAATTCCATGCACCTGGCCGAGGCGGGCATGCGCTATGCCGTCAGTGAACTGAGGAATACGGGGTACACCGCCGATACGATCAATACCCTGAACACCACCACCTACACCCTGGATGGCACCGGCAGTTTCACCCTCAACGTCCTGGGTAAATGGTTTGAGACGCTTGCGGACTACGATGCCAGCAGCGGCACTTTGACCCTGAATACCCCCGAAGGACAGTTTCCCAGCAGTGACATCTCCAGCAGTGATTTTGACATACCCGTGGGTGCCTTTGTGGTAAATCTTGAATCGTTTCGGGACGCAATTATTTATAGCGGTAATGTAGAGGACTACACCGCCGAAATCCAGGGAGTCACCTATGCCTCCATCCATATAGACCATACGGACTCTTTCAAAGTGGGTCAGGATCAACCGATTTGCCTGGCGGTCCGGTCAGCCTCAGAGCAGCATCCCAGTGCCGGTGGGGTGCTGATTCTGCCCGAAGAAGCCCAATATTTTTTCCCTGAAAAAAATGGCTCTTTTTACGTTCAAAGCACCATGGATGCAAAGCAGCTTTACTACTATAGCACCCTGGCCGAAGTGTCAGGTGACTGGCAATTGACCGGCCTGTCGGATGCCCTTGACGTCTCGGCGAACGACTATGTCATTCTTTCGCGCCGCAACCACATAATTGTGGCTTCGGGAGTATCCGGGGCCGCCTCTTATGGCGGCGCAGACTACTACGCCGCCAATTTCAGGCAAAATACCACCGCCCCCCAGGATATTGAGCCCCCGGCCCTGGACATTCCGGAGGATATTGACACGGAGACCACCCTGGGCGGTATGGACACGGTCAGTGAGTCCGTATCCGGGGCAGTCGATGTTAACGTGGACACCGGGGAAATCACTCTTGGGGGGGGTGTTAATTCCGCCCACGGTTCCGTTTTCTTCGGTGGCGATCTATCCATCGGCGGCGCCAGTGTTTGTTCAGGTGGTATCTGCCAGTTCAACAAGGGCATCCGGGTCTTTTTCATTCTGGATTACAACGGCACCGGAGACGGCATCACCTTCGCGGTTATAAACGGCAGTGATAATTCGGTAAACTCCTCCGGCGGCAGCGGTGGCTCCGGTGAATTGATGGGCTACGCCGGCGGTGGGCTGGACGGCAACGGCCTTATGGCACCCAAGATGGCCCTTGAATTCGATACCTATGTAAACTCCAGCCGTGATGACCCGAATCTCGGGTCTCACAGGGATGCCTTGCAGTATGTCTTCTGGGGGGACTCGCCCCAGAGCAATTTGAATGACGACAACATCCATGATACCGGTGGCGCCGGTGAAAAATGGTCCCCCTATGTAACCTGGGATGAAGTAAGAACCAAACCGGCAGTCAACAGTACCAATGACAAGATTTATGTCAACAACAACGGCCGAATTTACGGGATCGACCCGGATGACGGCAGCAGCCTCTTTTCCTGGCCCTATTACCTCTACCTTAGCGGCTCGTCATCTTCATCACCCGCCTTGGATTCGGTCGGTTCGGTGTTCATGGGTGACGATGTGGGCAGCGGCTACATTAATTCGGTAAAGGCCGACGGCAGCAACTATAACTGGTATCATGCGGTCAACGGCGATGTGCGCTCGTCACCGGTCATTGACAGCAACGATGTGGTCTATTTCGGGAACCAGAGCGGTTACTTCTTTGCATACAACAACACCGGTTCACCGGCCAAGTGGACCTACTACCTGGGCAGCAACCTGGATATCAAATGTACACCGGATCTGAGTCCAGATGAGGCCACGGTTTATTTTGTCTCTGAAGATACCAATTACCTCTACGCCCTGAATACCGCGGATGGCACTTTCAAGTGGCAGTTTGACATTCAAGGGGAGGGCCGATCTTCCCCCAGAGTAGCTGCCGATGGGACAATTTATGTCGGCAGTGACGGTGGCGACAACGAGGGGCACCTTTTCGCAGTAAACCCGGATGGCACTCAGAAGTGGCGTTACGATTTCTCTCCCAGCAACACGCGCAGTAGGCCAGCCATTGGATTGGGCGGTACGATTTACGTCGGCA
The DNA here is from genome assembly GCA_964636125.1 of uncultured Desulfobacterales bacterium. Taxonomy (GTDB): domain Bacteria; phylum Desulfobacterota; class Desulfobacteria; order Desulfobacterales; family CAJINA01; genus CAJINA01. Next base: position 107,646 of record CAZWPX010000003.1, read on the forward strand.
ACGATGACAACTACCTGTATGCGATCACCGACGACGGCACCCAGGGCACCCTCAAGTGGCGGTTTCAAACCAGTGGCGACATCCGGTCCGATCCCATGGTGCACACTGACGGCACGACCATCTGGTTCGGATCGGATGACAGCCATCTCTATGCGGTGGATGAGCACGGACTGCAGGTTGAAAAATTCGATCTGAAAAATGACGTTAAGTCAGCTCCCAGCCAGGGGTCGGACGGCACAGTATACGTGGGTTCTGACTACTATGACTCGGTGGCAGGCGGCTATCACGTTTACGCTTACAAGCCGTCCTGCTATCCCCCCAATCTAAAAGACCGCCATTTTTCTTACGATGATCTATCTGCGGACGAAAAGCTCAACGTGTCCAGTTCCGACAACTGGCTCAACAGCGGCCCCTGGGCGGTACGTGTTGAAATTGCCCGCTCTGAAGCAGCAAATGCAATGGGAAAGTACGCCTACATCCTGAAATCGTGGATCCGTCAGTGCGCCGATTCTACATGCAGCACCATCAGCGACACACATTTCGCAGACACCCGTATCGATTATGCCGCCCACGATCCGGGGCTGGTACAGACTGCAGAGTTCTGTACAACGGATCATACCAAGTTTGATACCTTCCTCTATGGTTTCACCCAGGCAACCGGCGGAGCAACCCAGACAGCCGTAATCAGTAACGTGGCCATCGGGTTTAAGCGCACGGGTGACGATACCATCACGGTGGATGACAACTGGCCCTAAACATATACTCTGTCCACTGGTTTATGTAAAATCCATTTATGACGACCCACTCAAATGACGACTTAGCACTCACAATTGAACCCTCGACTTCAAATTCAGCCCGTACTACTATCACCATAGCTGTTTTGATCCTGTTTCTGTTGATCATCTACTGGCCTAGTTTCGCAGGCCAGTGGTACCTGGATGATTTTGGAAATATCCACGAGAATCCGAATGTTCACCTGACGACCCTCACTGCGGATGAAATCCAGAAAAGTTTTTACGGCCGGCACACGGTGTATACGACTTTTGATCGTCCCCTCGCCTACCTGTCACTGGCCCTGAACTATTACTGGAGCGGCCTTGAACCTCGGGGCTACCACGCGGTCAATTTCTGCATCCACGCTGCTACCACGGTGCTGCTTTTCCTGCTACTGCTAAAAATGCTGCAGCTCCCTGTTTTAAAGGGCCGCTATTCAGAGAACGCGTATGCCATCGCCCTGCTGGCGACCCTCTTTTGGGCCACACACCCTATCCAGGTTAATGCCGTCACCTACATCGTACAGCGCATGGCAGCCCTGGCGGGTTTATTTACCGTGGCCGCCCTGTATTGCTACCTGATGGCGCGGATGACAACGTTTCGTGCGGGTAACAACCGGCTGGCCGGGTCGGCCTGGTACGCGGCCGCCGGCATCGCCGGTGTGTGTGCCGTTGCCAGCAAGCAAAATGCGGCCATGCTGCCCATCAGCCTGCTCCTTTGCGAACGCCTGCTGATCCAGGAAGCCGCATTCTGCAAGAATCTAAAATTATTTCTGAAAGTGCTGCTGCCGCCGACCATCGTGTTCATTTTCCTGAGTGTGTATCTCGGCAGCCTGACGGCCTTTCAATCCGGATTCAATTCCAGGCCATTTAGCATGGTGGAAAGGGTTTTGACCGAGCCGCGGGTCATCATTTTCTACCTGGGCCAGTTGTTCTATCCGACCGGGTCCACTTTTACACTCCTGCACGACATCCAGATTTCCACTTCCTTATTTTCTCCCTGGACAACGCTGCCGGCCATCTTGCTGCTCACCTTCTCTGTACTTGGTTTTCTTTATGTCAGCCGAAAGCGGCCGTTACTCACCTTCTGTTACCTTTTTTTCCTGTTGAACCATGTCATCGAAGGGTCAATCATCCCCCTTGAACTCATTTTCGAACACCGCAATTACCTGCCCTCTCTTTTCCTTTTTGTTTTGCCAGCAGTTGTCTTTTGCAGGGCAATTGCCTATTTTAACTATGCACCGCGGATCCAGATCCTGGCTGCCGTTGGCGCCATCGTCCTGCTCACCGCCCAGGCCCACTCCACCTATCAGCAAAATGTGCTGTTTTCCCATCCGGTCGCCTTCTGGCAAGCCAACGTGCGAGCCTACCCGAATCTGCATCGCCCACGCCACAACCTGGCCCGGGCCCTGCTGGTATATGGACTCGCCGATGACGCTGAGAAACAGATGTTCCAGTCTTTGGACGGAAAAAACGGTGCCCGTGTGCACCAGAAATATATTACCCATTACAACCTGGGCGTTTATTATTTCCACAAGCGCCAATACCAGCAGGCCCTGGACCAATTTGCCATCATTCTAACGGCTGCCCCCCGGCACCTGCAGACCCTCCAAAAGACAGCGGAACTCTTTCTGGAAGCCGGTGACAGTGAACAAGCGCTGCAGGTGATTCAGAAAGCTCTGGTGCACGCGCCCAAAGAAGCATCTCTCTATGTTTTAAAGGGATTTGCGTTGCTCTCCACGGGGAATGTAGACGGCGCGCTGCTCGCAGCCGACCGTGCTGAGGCAATGGGTCATCCTGCACTGGCCATTGATTATATCCGTGGGGAGAGCCATCGGTTGGAAGGCAACCTGAAGCGCGCAAGGGAATATTTTGAGAAGATCTCGGGTAGCGGGCGCGAACATTTTCCAGCGGTAATAGCCCTGATTGAACTCTACCACCTGGCCGGTGAACATTCCCGGTTACAACAGGCTATACTGGATCTGCAAAAGATAGCCGCCGACAGAGAGACACAAGAGCTGCTGGCGGCCTATGACCGACGCTGGAATTTTGTCGGCGCCGATCGGATGCAAAACCTGGCCAGAGCCCTCAAGTGAGCGTGCCGGGAATAGACCAAACCGACGCGCGTTATGCATGTCACCCCGGGCACTTGGAATATAGAAATGTTTATGAATTAGAACTGGTTAGAAGAAAATCAGTTGGTATATCTTGGCATGTCGATCACTTTGGTGTACTCGGTAGGCGAATAGGGGCTTTCATACCGGAGGTTGACGGTAATCGTACCGGTGCTCTTGTTGTTGGAAATCGACCACGACGTTACTGAAAAGTCATCGCCCAGATTGGTCCCCACATCGGCCGCCAGCCAGTTCATTTGGCTCCAGGTTCTAGCGGCCAGAAGCTCGGAGTTGAAGTACTGGTTAACCCTCATTTTCAATTCCGCTGCGGCATTGAAGGCCGCCTGTTCACGGGCGCGCGCTTGCAGATCGATAAACTTGGGTACCGCAGCGGCCGCCAGGACGCCGATAATCACCAGGACTGCAATGATCTCTATGAGTGTAAAACCGGATTCATTGCATTTATGAAATGATTTCCCCATGGTATGTCCTGACTTGCGTTCTATCAGGCTCTCTTTTCTTACTTCAAAGCCGGGTTTTAACAATCCCGTTCACAGTTGAAGTCACACTGCCACTTTAACAGTCACACGTGGTAAATCTGTCCCCCCAGACACGTAGAGGTGCCTTTGCGGGGCACCTCTATAACTGGACAAGCTTTTTTAGCTACGGTTAGTTCGTATACCTGGGTAGATCAATCGTCTCACCGGCGTAGTCTACATCCGGATCAGGCTTGGTGTAGGTCAGCGTCAGTGTAATTGAGCCGGCGGTTTTACTACTGTTTATCACCCAGTTACTAACCGAAAAGTCATCCCCGAGATTTGTGCCCACATCGGCCGCGGCCCATGTAATCTGGTTCCAGGTGTTTCCGTTTAACAGTTCTTCGGCGAAATACTGGTTCACACGTACTTTCAGTTCGGACATGGCCGTGGAGACTGCTTTTTCTCTGGCTTTGGTTTGCAAATCAAAAAATTTCGGCACGGCGACAGCGGCCAGAATTCCCATGATAACCAGAACGGCTATAATTTCGATCAGCGTGAAGCCCCCTTCATCCTTTAATAAACTTTTTTTCTGCATTGGTTCAATCCCCCCAGGTCTGTGTGTTAGTGACTGTTCTGGCTGTTGCTTACAAAAATTTCGGCCACGTCGGCAACGCTTATTTGCGCTTGGTTACATCTGGCAGTTAATAAAGCATAATGTGTGCCAGAAATAGCAACAAGCCCGGTCACACCCACAAAAATGGATACCTTGTGGCTATTGATAAAAACAGCACAAGATATCTCAGAGATAATCATGAAATATCTCTATTATTTGAGCCCTCCCCTACTTTTTCTGGCGATTGGGATTTTTTTTACTCCAACAAATGTAGCCACAACTACATTATTTGCCGTTTTTGATCTCTTTCACATTAATGTTATACTTTTTAACCCGGTGCCAGAGGCTTCTCTGGTTGATTCCCAACATGTCGGCGGCTTTGTTCTGGATGCCCTCGGTCCTGCGCAGGGCCTCCACAATCATGCCTTTTTCAATGGCTTTCATCTGATCGTCAATGGACAGGGGCTTTTGATCACCGCCTGCCTGGGGATAGGTCATTCCGGTGAATCCCCGGGTAATATTCTGGGGCAGGTGTTCTGTCTCGATCTTGCCGGTATCCGTCATGACCGCCGCACGCTCAATGGTGTTCTGCAGTTCACGAATATTACCCGGCCAGCTGTAGCCCATCAGGAGTTGCAGAGATTCTGAACTCAGGTGAACGTCATTTTGGGTTTCCATTAAAAATTTTTCTGCAATCAGGGGGATGTCCTCCTTGCGTTCATTCAACGGCGGCAGGAGTATGGTGAACACGTTCAAACGGAAGTAAAGATCCTCCCTGAACTTTCCCTCTTTGACCATGATTTCCAAATTTTTATTGGTGGCGGCAATAAAGCGTACATCAACTTTTATAGGGCGGGTTCCCCCCACCCGGTCGAACTCGCGCTCCTGCAGCACCCGCAGGATTTTTGCCTGCAGATTCAGGGGCATGTCGCCAATCTCATCCAGGAAAATGGTTCCCCCCTGGGCAACTTCAAATTTGCCTGATTTCCTGGAAACCGCCCCGGTAAAAGCGCCCTTTTCATGGCCGAAAAGCTCACTTTCCAACAGCTCCTCAGGCATGGCCGCGCAGTTCAATTTGACAAACGGCTGGTCTGATCGGTTGCTCTGCTCAAAAATACTGCTGGCGATCAATTCTTTTCCGGTACCGCTCTCTCCCAGGATCAGGACCGTAGAATCGGTAGGGGCAACCTTCATGATCTGCTTCAAAACCCCCCGCATGCCCAGGCTTTCACCGGCAATCTTGGGAAAAAGTTGGCGTGCATCCACCTTGTTGAGCACATCGGTAATTTTTTTAAACACGTGGGCATAGTGGACCAATTCATCGCCCCCGCTGCCGGCCCCCGATTTTTTATCTTTGACATGGGCGGATATGGCCGGCAATTTCTCAGCCTCCTTTAAAAACTTCTTCATGGGGCTCAAGAGCATTCTGACAATCGCAAGTCCACAGGCAAATGAAATGGCCGCAATGAGAAATATCCAGGTATTGATCGGGGTTGTCTGCCCCGATTTGTAATTCATGAAATACTCGGCGAGTGAAAATGAGACCATGGCCGACAACACGGTCAGTCCGGCAATGATGACGGGTATGATAATGTATAAACTCACATAGAATCTTGAACGGCTCTGTCCCATTTTCCTGCTCCCAAGATTGTTGCGAAGCGCCCTGACGATGGCCAGGGATTCCATATTCATTAAAAATCTAACCATCGACGGGCCCGAATTACTCTACTTGGCCATACCGATCAGGTCCCACATGGGCAAAAAGATGGCCAGTGCAAAAAACCCGACTACCGCAGCCAATCCAACAGTCAATATAGGCCCAATAGCATCTGACAATTTCTTGGTGGCGTACTCTACTTCGACGTCATAGTGGTCTGACACTTCCATCAGCATCTCATCCAGTTTGCCCGACTCCTCGCCAATGGCCACCATATTGATGACGATTGGGGTAAAGTAACGGGCGGATTGGAGGGGTTGGGCGATTCCATGCCCCTCTTCGAGTTTGTCACTGATCTGCTGAAATTCGCGGGAAATCGCCTCGTTCCCCACGGTGGTGGAAAGAATCTTCATGGCATCAAGCACTGTGACTCCGCTCGATTGCAATATCGCGAATATACTGGTAAAACGCGACATTGAGGCCTTTCGAAACAACTGCCCGACAACGGGCATGTTTAACAGGGTCAGGTCCTTAACATAGCGCCCCTGCTCAGTTCTGACATAAAAGAAAAAACCGATCCCTGCGGCTATCGTAAGCCCCAGCATGATATGCCAGTAACCGGCTATAAATTGGTATAGGAACAGGCAGATTTTAGTCGGTAGCGGCAAATTCAAACCCGCGGTTGAAAAAATGTTGACAAACTTCGGAATCACGAAGGTAAGCAGGACAAAGAAAGCCACAACCAGGAAAAAGATAACGATGACCGGGTATTGCAAAGCCGTTTTTATATCCGCCCGCACTTTGTTTTCGTGATCAATGATATAGGTCAATCGGTCGAGTACCATGGGCAGCGCGCCGCTTGCCTCTCCGGCCTTGACCATGCCACAGTATAGTGGTGAAAAAACAGAAGGATGTTTGTTGAAGGCGTCATAGAGGCTGCTGCCCTCCTTGAGGTCTTCGGCCATGGTGCGAATCACCCGTTTGAGTTTAATGTTCTCGGCCTGCTTTTCCAAAATCTCCAACAGGTTGACAATGGCAACCCCGGCCCGCAGCATGGTCTTGAACTGTTTGGTGAAGATGATCAGTTCGGCCGTTTTTACGGGCGTCAGCGATTCTTTCAGCTTGTCGAAGCTGAATCCGCTGGTTTCACCGCCTTTTTCATTAATCTGGGTGGGCATAAAGCCGCGTGCCTCCAGAATAGAACCGGCCATCTCGCGCGAATCAGCTTCAACTTCTCCGGAAATCGTGGCACCGCTGGAATTTATAGATTTATGCTCATATAGAGGCATTTAGACCATAATCGCTGAGGCCGCTTCATCGAAGGTGGTTTCACCACGGTAAATCTTTTTGGCGGCATCATCCCTAAGGGTTGAAAGTTTCCCCTGGGTCACCACATGCTTAGTGATCTCCTGGGCGGTTCTTTTCTCTAAAATCATATCCTGGATGGTTTCATCAATCATCAAGACCTCATAAATTCCGGCTCGCCCCTTATACCCTTTGTCCATGCAATAAAAACAGCCGGTTCCGATTGAAAAATCGGCATCCGCATCGTTCTTCAATTTCCAGTAGTCCAGGGCCGCCTGGGGTGGTGTGCTCGGCTTTTTACAATAGGGACAAATTTTCCGCACCAGCCGTTGGGCGATTGAGGCCAGCATAACGGAAGAGACCAGAAACGGTTCAATGCCCATATCCACAAAGCGGGTAATGGCACCGGCCGCATCGTTGGTATGCACCGTGCTGAGCACCCGGTGGCCGGTCAATGCAGCCTGCACACCGATGCCGGCCGTTTCCCCGTCCCGGATTTCACCGACCATAATCACGTCCGGGTCCTGCCGCAGCGCTGCCCGCAGCCCGCTCGCGAAGGTCATACCGGCCTTGCGATTGAATTGAACCTGCCGGATCTTTTCCATCCTGTATTCCACCGGGTCTTCAAAGGTAATGATATTGATATCCGGTTTGTTGATAATTTTGAGCAGCGAATAGATCGTGGTGCTTTTGCCGCTGCCGGTGGGGCCGGTACTGAGCACCATGCCGTAGGGTTTGATGATGGCCTCTTCGATTTTATGCCGATCAGCAGCGGACATGCCCAGTTGAGGCAAAGAATAGACCCCGCTGCTGGTATCCAGCAGCCGAATCACCATGTTTTCGCCGTAGATGGTCGGCATGGTAGAAGCCCGGATATTGATTTCGCGTTTGTCCATTTTAATGGTGAACCGGCCGTCCTGGGGTATTCTGGAAAGCGCAATATCCATGTTGGAAAGGATTTTCAGGCGTGAAATGATCAATAGAATCATAGATTTAGGTGGCGCAGGGACATCATGCAGCTTGCCGTCCACCCGAAAGCGGACCTGCACATAATCCTTTTCAGGACTGATGTGTACGTCGCTGGCGCCCTCCCTGACTGCCTGGGATAGAATTGAGTTGACCAGCCTGACAACCGGCGCTTCCTGGACCATATCCTGAAGGGAACCCACCTCAACATCATTGGAGAAGTCCGCTTTTTCGGGTTCGGCTTCCTTCTCGATCTCCATCTCTTCGATAACACCGCCGATACCTGAATAGGTTCCATAAAGGCTGCCTATCAGGTGATTAAGCTGCTGGTCTGTGCAGATTACAGCTTCTATCTCGGTGTTGGTGTAGACTTCCAGGGCGTCCAGGGTGGCAATGTCCATGGGGTCAACCATGGCAATCGTCAGTAAAAAGCGACTTTTGGCCAGTGGGGCAACCTGGTATTTCGCGGCCACGTCCGCCGGTATGATTTTACCCAGTTCCATATCGAGCGGGTATTTGTCCGGGCGGTATTTTTCAATTTGGAGCTGAACCGAAACCAGATCCACGATCTGGCTGCCGCTCACAATGCCTTCTCTGACCAGGTACTGACCGAGTTTTAACTTGGTTTTTTTGTGGCCTTCCACGGCTTCTTCCAACTGCTCTAGGGTCAACAGGCCCCCATCAATGAGCAGTTCGTCAAGCCTTTTTTTATCCTTTATGGCCATTTAACAATCCATATCCTGAAACCGCTTGTGAAATATCAATAACACTGGTTATCGTCTCTTAGCAACGCGTAACAATGTAAGTATCGACTAAAACATTAATTCAGCCTGTGATCTACACCAGGACAAGGATGGGCATAAAAAACCGTGTCGGGGGCCCATCCGGGGACAATTTCACTCTTCCGGCGCACCTGTTCCGGCAACTGCGCCTGGAAATCTTTGGCCCCGGACTGTAAAGGATAATATTTCCAGAAAATTACGTCAAATAGCAGGCCCCGGGTCCGATGCCAGTGCGGGATGATTCTCAGGGGCGCTTTTTGGGTAGAATCGCGGCGAACGATCTCCAATGCGGCCGGAATTGATTGAACCCGGTCTACCCGGACCCAACTCAAGGCGTCCGGCATGTTCAGCCCCTTGTAGGCCCGGGCTGGAAAATTCACCTGCTGTCCGGTAAATATGTTGTCCAGGTCGCGAATATCGGGATTGCTGACAGCCATCTCCCGTCGTCGTTGGTTATTGTACTCCCCGTAAACTTTAATCATCACCCAGGATAAGATCTCGTATTCCCGCATGTAAATGCTACCGAGTGATTGCGGCGGGGATGCCGGGACCGCTTCCGGCAGCTGCGCTGCAACCGCCTTTTCAGTTTGGGCTGGTTTGTAAAGGGCAGTCGCTACTGAATCGAAAGACTCGGCCTGGTCCCCGGTGGGCTCACCTGCATGTGCTTTTGCCATGACGGTTTCAGGTACGGGTGGTGTCGGACTGACGGTGTCCTGAGCCTTTGTTCCAACCGGCAACCGTTCTGTCACCGGGGCTGTCTCTCGGGTGTCCAGGGGTACAGCCGCAGGCGTCTCACTGCGGACGGGGACCTGGGCGCTGTCCGGCTGTTCAACGTCGTGCTTTTTTGGCGAGCTCATCGTCGCCGGCAAGGCTGTTCGGGCCGGTTCCACCGGCCGCTGTGTCTGGGTCTGGACAGGTACCGCGGCAACAGCCGGCACCGTCGTCGGCCCGGATGCCTGAGATATACGGAATACCTTGCGGAAATTCTGGGTATTCACAGCGGTGCTTAATTTTTCAGGGGCCAGTAGAGCCAGGAAAGCACCACCCAGGATAAGGATGACAATCAATGCGCCTGCCAGTTTTTGCCAGCCGCCGGCGGTTTTTGCCTGCTTCCGGACAACACAGGAGCGGACAAGGCGCCAGCCCGCCTTTCTTTTATTTTTTACGATCATGGCCAGCATGACCCGGTGGCACAGATTCACAATTTTCCGCGGATAGCCGCCCGTGGCCCGGAAAATGGCTACCAGGGCCATCAGGGTCAGCATACTGCTGACGCTGCCTTCTAACCCTGCCTTCTGGAGCCGGTAATCTATCATCAGCCGGGTATCCCAGAACCCTAAAGGTCCCAGGGTGTGAAGCAGGTTGATCCGGTCTGCAAAATTGGCGTGTACCCCCAGTACATCTTCAAACTCACGCTGCGCAAAAATAACAATCTGCAACAGTTTGTATTCATTGGTTTCGTAATTCAGCAGTTCCCGCAATATTTCAAGAATATGGGTGGGTATCTTCTGCCCTTCGTCAATGATCAGAACAACAATTCTCTGTTCATCGACCCCTTTTTTATACAGGTACTTTTTAATGAACTCCTTGTACTCGGTCCAGCTACCGATACCGACATCCGGTTCCCGGGTGAACATCTGCGCCACGTATTTTAAAAAGGCGGCGGGATCCGCCATGTGAGGATCGAGAATCAGGTGGGTTTCTATTTCTTCATCCCGACTGAATTTTTTCAGCAGCTGTCGGCAGAGGGTTGTTTTCCCCGTACCCACATCCCCAATCACAACATTCAGCCCCCGCCGCAGGCGCAATGACAGTTCCAGCTTTTGAAGGCAATCTTTGTGCTGCCTCGATTTAAAGAAACAGTTCGGGTCCGGTGAGTTTGAAAAAGGCTCTTTTTCAAGGTTGAGGAGTTTGAAATATTCCATATCTTTCTGGGTTCGGCCGCCTGTATTCCCCGTGCTGCTATTTGGTAACTGCGCCACCGATTCTTTGTTTCAGAATATGCGGGGTAATGAAAATCAGGACGTCTTCGTATGATTTTTCGGTCTCTTCCCCCCTGAAAAACACCCCCAGAAGCGGCAGGTCTTTCAGCCCCGGCACACCGGAATCCACACGGCCGTCACTGGCGCTGTTCAACCCACCGATTACCGTGGTCTGACCATCATAGAGAATGACGTTGGTTTCCGCATTTTTGGTAATGATGGCCGGATTCGTGGGCACGGTTGTATCAACCTCGTCCTTGTTGACTTTAATGATGAGTTTCAGCGCCTCGCCATCTATCACATGGGGCGTGACCTCCAGTTTTAAAACAGCTTTTTTAAACTCAATCTTTACATTGCCGTCATCCACGCTCTGGTAGGGTACTTCACGGCCGCTTTCGAATATGGCTCTCTGGTTGTCAACCGTGGTAATGGATGGACTTGAAAGGATTTTAAGTTTTCGTTCTTTCTGAAGGGCAGTGAGCTGAGCTGTCAATATATTTTCACCACCGCTATCAAGCAGGAAACCAATCGCCATCCCGGCCGCACCAGCTGTATTGGTCGGAAACTTGAAGGCAAGATTATCAGAGTTTCCGTCCGCATCAACGCCAGTGGTGGTGTAGGTGTTGTTACTGTCGGAAACCTGGTATTTCCCGCCCCATTGCACACCGAGCTCCCGGGCGGTTGTACTGGCGGCTTCCACGATGAAGGCCTCGATCAGTACCTGCGGCGTAGGCAAGTCGAGTTTTTCAATCAGGGGCAGCATGTTGCCGATATCCTCTTCCAGGGCCTGCACGATCAGCGTGTTGGTATGCGCGTCCACCATGATCGAACCGATGGTCTTGCCATTCTTACTTTTTGTCAGAAAAGCATCAAGCGTGATTTTAAGTGCCTCTGCCTCGGTATAGTCGATGCGGATGATGCGCGTGGTCAGGGGTTCGAGTTCACGCATATCTATTTGCCGGGTCGCTCTCTGGAGATCCTGTTCCACATCGGCTGCCGTCATGATGCGGATGATATCACCCTCCCAGGTATACGACAGACCATGGGTTTTCAATACCGCCATAAAAACCTGGTTCCAGGGCGCCCGGTTGATGTTGATATTGGCCCGCCCGCTGACCTTCTCATTAATCATGATGTTCTGCCCGGCGGCCCGGGCGAGTGAACGCAGCAGCACGGACACATCCACGTCACTCATATTCAGGGAGACCGGATCCTCGGGCAACGTGCGAACTTTGGTTGCAGTTGCCGGTTGGCCGGAGCCTTCCTCGAAAAGAGCTTCCTCTCTTCCGAGATCACTCACGCGCCGGGTTTTGCTGGGGGAAAACCCCTGGGACTCTTCAGCTTTCGTCTTCCATTCATGATACGATTTCTCGACGCTCTTTTTGTCATTGTTCACACACCCTGCAATCAAAATCGCCAGGAACAGGCAGGTGACCAGATTAGAGCAGTTTATGAAAGAATTTATGTTCTTCATTTGAAATAGGTCTCACTTGTCAGTTGAGATAACATTCGCAAATCCCTGTTCTCCAGCACCACCCTATCCGCCTGTCTCTTCAATGGGTACGACGACAATTACGTTCTCTTCTTCCAGCATGATGTGGATCTCTTTGGGAGAGATCTTCTGCAAAACAGCCCCCTGGATTTCAAGCCGGTCTCCCTTCTGATACTCCATACCATTGATAATTGCCAGTTGGTTCAGGCCCATCTGCATATATCCGGAGTAGTTAAACGCCCCGGTCAACTGGTCGGATGAGATAATTTCGGCCTCTTTCTGAATCTCTTCATCCTCGACCTTGATCTCCTGCATCACCAAGAATGGGTCATTCTTCCAGGCGGCCAGAGCTTTATTAATAATGCGGCTGTCCCGGATTGTGGCGTCCGCCTTTTTCATGCGCATGATCAGGTCTGTGACGAAATCACTTACGGGGATCTGCGCAGTTGCGTTTCTTTTCCGGGTCTCTTTGGGCGAACTGGAAAAAAGCAAACTGAAGGCGCCATATAAAACCGCTGCAACCATCCCGCCCACGATTATTTTTTCTCGTTTCGTCATCGTTTGGTTCTGAAAAATTGCCGGTTATAGCTATTGCCCATCCATAAATCAAAGATTTCAGGATGGCGCTATTAGCGGTTAGCAATTAGGTAATGCACTGTATTTTTACAGTTTTATCTAAAAGCTAATGGCTAAAAGCCAATACCTTCCATCCATGATTTCCAATCATGGATGGACACTAGTTAAGTGCGATCCAGATTCGCAGCTTGTATTCCTGTCCGCCGGGAACAGCCGATATCATCAGTTTTTCAATAAACTCGAGGTACGGCAGCCGGACAAGTGCTTTCAAGAAAACATCATATTGCCGCAACGCACCCTGCAGGACCAGGTCCACCCTCATCAGTTTGACGTCATTTACCAGGGCATTCAGGTCGGCTGAAATACCGACCATCTGCATTTGTGTATCAACAGCCAGACGCGTGAGTTGATCGGTTACCATACCCGCTTCGTCCCGCGCCAGGGGAGCCCGCTGGGGAATGTGGGCCATGGCTGTGACCAATTCTTTTCTCTTTTTGACCAGCCTCCCAAAAACAGGGGCCAGCTGTCGCTGTTCATCAACCTCCGCCTTAACCTGCTTCCGGGTTTCCTCAGCCTTCCCAATTGCAAAATAGCTGGGGACCACCATCAGCCCCACGATGGCGGCCAGCGCACCTGCGAAAATCGCAAGATTTCTGATCGACTTTTTGGGAAGGCTGGGTATCATAAAGAGACGGCTTCTCCGGTTTTACTCAAACAATTCACGCTCGGATCCGATTTTGGATCAATGTATCGTTTTGTCATATGATGGATAGAGCCACGACGAACTTCAAAGTTTCCTTTTCATCGATTTCAACAGTCATCTTTTCCTTAACGGCCGGCTTTGTAAAAAAGGGCGACTTTTTAAGTCTGACAAGGTACTCCGTCATAATTCTTTCAAAAAATTCGCTGTTTCCGGACACCGTGCCTTCGATGCTGAGGGTCTTGCCTGTTTTCGTGATTTGTTGCGAAGCCACCGACCCCAGTGTGGCCTGCACAGAGGCCAGTTTTATGTTTTCAGGTGTAATTTCCAACAATTCGGCTATCAAGGCCACCGGCAGATAGTGATCGGCTCCGGCGGAATAAGCTTTCATTCTATTGACTGTGTCGCCGGTCACAGATGCCATCAGGTTGCGTTCCAGTTTGGGACTATAAGCATCCAGTTCGGCCTGCAGGGGCCGCGTGCTGGCTTTGATATCACTCACCAGGCTGGTTTGATAGTAAAAAACACCCATGGCAATACAAGCCAGCAGGATAAACACGCTGTAGGCCATCTGGTTGAATCTCTTGGTAAAGGCTCTTTTGGCTTTATGGATATAAGTGAAAATAAAATTGGGCGTGCTTTCATTTTCAGACAGGGCCATTCCGGCCGCAGGAACAAAAATGTCCCCCACAACCGGGACACCCTCCGGGACGTACTTTGGTTTTGAATCCGGCAAGACACTGAAAGGGTCCATCTGGCTGATAGGCATTCCCAGTTGTTTCCCAAGATAGGTCACAACGCTATTTTTAGAACTGATCTCCCCGGACACATAGACATCATCAATCGGATCGCTGTTGAATTTGAGTTCAAAGTGCTCGATGGTCATTTCCAACTGACGCACAACCCGATCGAGGGCGGGTCTGAACATTCCGAATATCAGGCGTTCCTTTTTTAGATCAGAACGGGTCCGGTCTGCGCGGGCACCCGGTGACGGTATTTCCGACTGGAGAAAGTTCGCAAAAATTTTATTGGCCTTTTCCAGATTGCGCAGGGTCTCCGGGTTCTCAGCCTGGGGTTCGTTGTCCGGGGCTGCAAGTGCCAGGGCCGGATCGGCGGGCGGACGTTCTTTCTCGAAAGTTTCGGCGATCGCCTGGACCATACTTCTAGCCCCAGCCTTGATATCTCTTGAAAGTACCAGTACCCCCTTGGAAAAGATGGTAATTCGGGACCAGTCACTGCCTATAAAAAGGGTGCACACGTTCTTCCCGGAGCTTTTTAGCCAACCGGCCCTGAGTAGATTCTGGATGGCAAAAGGGACAATTGAAATCCCCTTCAGGGGGCTGCCTGCTTTGGCGAAAAGCTGCTTGGTTGAATTTACTTCATTTTTGGGTGCTGTGTATGCAAGTACGTTTTTCTTTTGTTCGCCATCCTTGTAGGCAGTCTCGACAATTTGAAAATCAAAAATCTGGGTTTCAGTAATGGCGGTCTCTTTCTGGAAAGCAAACTTGACGGCATTGGGGATTTGCCGGGCGGGAATCTTCGGAATCTGCAGGAATTTGGTCTCAACCTCGGCTGAAGAAATGGTCGCCCACAGGGACGCGTTTTTATATTTACCACTGAATTCTTTCAGTAGTCCCTTGAGTAGTTTTGTGAATGGAGGGCTGCCCTTTTCAATATCCGGGCCGTAAGGTATTTTCTTGACTTCCAGTAGTTTCTGCCGCTTTTCTGAGACTCGCAGGACTGCGGCCACGGTAATGTCTGAAGCATTGATGTCCACACCGATTTTAACTACTTTTTTAGTCTTTCCTTTTTTGCCCAGGCTGCTTTTTCGCCCTAACAGATTTTTCTTTACCTGTTGCGTTTTGGAAGAGCCTTCCACGGCACTGGACAATTCAGCACCTTTGCTCCGGATCAATTTAAGGAGCTTTTCAGTGGATGTGATGTCATCTTTTTTCGGCAAGGTGGTTCTCCAAAAATTTGCACAGCCGACCCGGGGCGGCATACCCCTATAATTTCATATAATTTTCTATAATTTACTATATTCACCATAGTAATCAACTTTTGTCAAGGATTAACAACCGTTAACTGACCAGCCTTGAATATTTCTTGCACAAGAAACCGTTTCAATGTATGATTTTCGATTGTTAGCCTGTTAACGTTGCAGGCGGTACTCCGCAGGGCTGCTAAAAACCGGAGGGCAGGACGACGCATCCGATGCCTTAAGCCGTAAAACTGTTAACGCTACTCTATTTACAGGGTAAAATTTTCACACGGGGGCCTGATGGGAGAGAAAAAGAAAGTTCGTGTCAACCTCACCGACCATATGGTTCTGTTTGGCTTTGCACTCGCGACTGTCTACTGGATTCTGGATTCAAT
The DNA here is from genome assembly GCA_964636125.1 of uncultured Desulfobacterales bacterium. Lineage (GTDB taxonomy): Bacteria > Desulfobacterota > Desulfobacteria > Desulfobacterales > CAJINA01 > CAJINA01. The sequence continues at coordinate 123,461 of CAZWPX010000003.1, forward strand.
CCTCTACGTTTTCCTGAGCTATGACTCCGACTTTTTTTACCACATAACCGGCTTGAATTTAAACGAAATATGGACCCGCCTGATAGTTTGTTGCCTGTTTATTATTTTTGGGTCACACTCACAGTACACCATAAATAAGCGCAAACTCATCGAGGAGAAGCTTAAAAAAAGTGAGGAAAAATACCGAACGATCCTGGAAAATATTGAAGACGGGTATTTTGAAATCAACAAGAAGGGAGAGATCACCTTTTTTAACAGCGCGCTCTGCAATATCCTCGGGTACCTGTCACATGAAATCAAGGAAATCGATCAGTCGGTGATTTTTGATAAAACCCATTCGGCCAGGGCCTATGACACGATCAATGATGTCTACACCACTGGTGAGCCCGCCAGTCTTTTCGACCTGCTGATTACCCGCAGGGATGGGACCGCAGTCCAAACCGAGGCATCCATCTCACTGATTCGCAGCCGGTCTGATGAACCCGTGGGGTTCAGGGGTGTCTTGCGGGATGTGACCGAGCGCAAAAAAGCGGAAGCCCTGGAACTGCAAAAGAGTGCGGCGGAAACAGCCAATAAGGCCAAAAGCGAGTTCCTGGCCAATATGAGCCACGAAATCCGCACCCCCCTGAATGCGATCATCGGCCTCACCGAACTGCTTGTTGAGACCGATCTAACCCGGCGGCAGAAAGAAGACCTCAACATTGTGCTGTCGGCTGCCCACTCGCTGCTGACCGTTATCAATGACATCCTTGATTTTTCTAAAATTGAGGCCGGCAAGCTTGAGCTCGAAAACACCACCTTCAATGTTCGCAGCATGGTGGAAGATTCTGTCAAGATGATGGCTGCCAAAGCCCATGAAAAAGGTCTCGCCCTGGAAAGCTGGATTGATTACGCCGCCCCAGTGATGGTTGTGGGGGATCCTTTTCGTCTGCGGCAGATCATCTTGAACCTGATTGGTAATGCCATCAAATTTACGGATACGGGCGAAGTGATCGTCAAAGTGGCCTGCCAGGACACTACCCCGCAGACGTCCCGGCTGCATTTTTCGGTTAAAGACAGCGGTATCGGCATCGCCAGGGAGAATGTGGCCGGTGTTTTCGGTGCTTTTCAGCAGGCGGATGGCAGCACCACCCGCAAATATGGCGGCACGGGCCTTGGACTGGCCGTCTCCAGCCAACTGGTTGGGATGATGGGCGGCACCCTTGGCGTTGAAAGCGAATTGGGCCAGGGCAGCGAATTTTCCTTTACCGCCAATTTCACAGTTAAACAAGATATCAATTACCTGGAGACGTATCCGCAGATAGATTTCACCGCTCACAGAGCGATGGTCATCACGGCCAACAATTCATCGCGACAGATTCTGTCCGGCATGTTTGAAGATCTTATCAAGATACAGCATGCACCCTTTCCGGACTTGAGCCGGGCACGCGCAGAACTGACCGCTGCCACCTCGTCCGCCACCCCCTTTACCCTCGTTTTGATCGATAACGATTTCGCTAAAAAGGAACTGCAGGCCTTTTTCGATTTTCTCAGCAGCCTGCAGCCGGTACCCGCCGTAATTTTGCTGCTCCCGCTTTCAGGCACCAGAATTCTGCCGAACCGTGCGGTGCTGGCTGATACCGCAACCCTTACGAAACCGGTTTTCCCCCTGGACCTGCTGGATACGCTCATTAGCATTTTAGACCGGAAAGCGGGCGAACTCTATGCCGAAACAGTCTTGCCGGAACTCGACAAAAGGGCTTTTCCGGCCGCCAATATCAAAATTCTCATCGCCGAAGACACCCCTTTCAACCAGAAATTCATTACCCGCCTGATGGAGCGCTGGGAGCTGGCATCGGTACTTGTGGAAAACGGCCAGGAGGCGCTTGACATACTGGAGGAGCGGACGTTTGACCTTATCCTGATGGACGTGCAAATGCCCGTTATGGATGGGCTCGAAGCCACCCGCCAGATAAGAGCCAAAGAAAAGGCATCCGGCGCGGCACCCATACCCATCCTGGCCATGACGGCCCATGCCATGAAAGGTGACCGGGAGCGCTGTTTGGAAACAGGCATGGACGGCTATGTATCCAAGCCCATCTCTTCGGACCTTTTAAAGGCTGAAATACTAAAATTCATAACGGCAGAATCACCTTCAAACCCTGCAGCTGCCGTCGAAACTTCAGATCCAGCCTTTCAAACCAACAAACTCATGACCGCTTTTGACAATGATCTGGAATTTTTAAAAGAAGCTGTGGGTATGTTCCTTGAAGATTGCCCGCCCATGCTGGCGTCGATTAACGCGGCCATAGAAGCCAATGACCCTGACGAATTGGGGCGTACAGCCCATGGCCTCAAGGGCATGCTGGGCAATTTTCAGGCCGATGAAGCTGTAAAAAGGGCCTTTACCCTCGAACAGATGGGTAAGGACCGTACCTGTGAAGGGGGCACGGCCATCTTCACAGAGTTGTCCCGGGAGGTCAAGCACCTGGAAAAATCCCTGGAAACACTCGTTGGAGAGAATGTCACATGAACATCCTGGTTGCCGAAGACGACACCATCACCCGTAAACGCCTGCAGCACTATATCGAAAAATGGGGTTACCGGGTAACAACCGCTAAAAATGGCCTGGAAGCACTGGAACTGCTCCTCTCAGGCAACACGGATATACTGGTTACCGATTGGATGATGCCAGAAATGGACGGGATTGAGCTGGTGCGCAACATCAGAAACGGCCCCCAGGCTGCGTATGTCTACATCATCCTCGTCACGGCCAAGTCTGAGAAGCAGGACATTCTGGAAGGCCTGCTGGGCAGCGAAGTGGACGACTACATGGTTAAACCTTTTGACCCGGATATTTTGCACGCCCGCATCAGTGTCGGGGCCCGCACGGTCAAACTGGAAAGGGCTCTGCGTAAATACAACGAAGGGCTGGAGAAACTCGTTCAGCACCAGACATCCGTTATCAAAAAAACCAAGGAAGAAACCCTTTTTCGCCTCCTGACGGCTCTGGAGTCAAGGGACAAGGAAACTGCCGGGCATGTTCGCCGGATAGCCCTGTTCAGCAGCCTGACTGCTGAGTCGGCAGGCTGGGTTTCGGAATCTGCCTATGATATCCGCCTGGCTGCCCCCATGCATGATATCGGTAAAATCGGGATTCCGGACTCGATCCTGAGAAAAGAAGGTGAGCTCAGCAAAGAGGAATTTGCGATTATTAAAAGGCACACGACCATTGGGGGGCAGATTCTGGAAGGCTCGGAATACCCCATGCTGCAGATGGCCCACGGCATTGCCCTGGGTCATCATGAGTGGTGGAATGGAAAGGGCTATCCGGCGGGCATTTCCGGCGAGGAAATCCCGGTCGCGGCCCGTATTGTGGCCCTTGTGGATGTATACGATGCCCTGAGCAACGACAGGATATACGCCGCAGCCCAACCCACGGATGAGGTGATCGCTTATATGTCCAAAAGGAGGGGAACCCAGTTTGACCCTTACTTTTACGATATTTTTATAGATCTGATACCCGAATTTATCAAAATCACGAGCAGCAGCAATTAGAATTCACCTGTTCAGGGTGGCTATTGTTTCATAACGAGGAGGTGCTGAACATGCCGGAAGGCCTGGATGTTATCATCGTTGACGACGATCCCGATGTTTGTGAGGTACTCACCGATATCGTCCGGCGTTTCTACACCTGGGGCGAAGTCATCGCATTCACCCATGTAGATACAGCCATTGAGCACTGTCTTGGCAGAGAAACAGGTATCGCAATCTTCATCGTCGATATCTTTCTAAATGGTAAAAGCGGATTTCTCTTCCTTGATTTGATCAACGAAAAATTTCCGACTGCCCACGAAGATACCATTCTCATCACTGGAAATGCCAATGACGATGTTGTCAACATGTGTGTCGCCTCGGAGGTGAATCACCTCCTGGAAAAACCCATCCGACCGTACGCCCTGCAGCTGGCCGTACGCTCAATCACATCTAAATACCTGAAATTCGCAAAAAAGCTTCTTAAAGATCCAAATTTTGCAGAACATGTGGTTGGCTTTTAAGGTGACCGGACAGGCGCAAAGCGAGCCCCTGTCTGCAAACGAGGCCCTCATCACCCTGGTACAGGTTACAGCTGAGGATCCCGGGATTCAAAAGCAGCTGCTCTCCATTTTCACGGACCTGTCCGTACAACCCAGGCACTTTCATAAAACGCTGCACCCGCCGGAGAGGCGCCTTGTTTTGTGGATGCGGTCACTGAGATTCCCCGGGTCCGGATTCCAAGAGATTCCCGGCTGCCGTTGAAAGCACCCAATCCGGCTCCCGCCGAGTTCATCTGGACATTGCCCAGAGGCACATCACTGGCGTAAACAACAATCCGATCTTCTCCGAATGGCGGGGTGACCTTCAAATCAAACCGGTCGCCCTCCCCCGGGACCTCATATATCCGACCGGCCGCAAAGCGAGCCTGCTGTCGATATGCGTTGGGCAGGAGTTGAATAATTTCGCCACTGGAAGTAATATCCACGATACGGGCGTAAAAATCCCGATTGCCTTGCATGTAGACGATAATATGCTCGCCTTCGCGGTAGCTTTTCTTTGTGGACCAGACCCTGACAGTCAAGGGCGCCTGCGGATTGAGATGGGCTGCCGGACGCGTCTCGGGCGGTTTCCCGCCAGCCGGGACGACAGGGGGTTTAATCCCGTACTCGACTTCGGCTTTTATCCACACATGGTAGCGGGTATTGTCCACGACACCCAGGTCTTTCATCTCGAGGACAGTAACCGAACCGTGACTTTGCCCCTTGATCTGGTCCTGGACAACCTCGAAATCTTTAACGGTTGTGTTGGATTCAATATAGGTCTTAGCCCTTTCAACCGCCTGCCTTTTAGCCGTGGCAATGGCGGCATTGCGGACCTGCTCCAGCGTCATCTTCTCCGAAAGATATGCATAGCCGTCCACCTCGTGGATACTGGATCTTTTTTCATCATCAGGGGCCACGCCGCCCCCCCCGAATTGTTGCGCGTGGGCATTCACCACCAGGATCAGGAACAGCATGGATAGGGTTGTCAGCCAGCCCTTTTTACCGTGATTTACCGGGTCAAATCCTGTTCGCTGCATATCTGCCTCCTGTCAAGCTATTTTGATATTCTCGATTTTGCTATCAATACCAAGCTTCTGGCCACATCCAGCACCGGCAGCTGGTAGGTAACCGTCCGCACCTGGCCAGGCCTGTCGCGGCCGGCCTCGGCCTGGGTTACCTGCGCATGCCATTTAGTGGCAGTCTGGTCGGTACGGCCTTTAAGGGCAACAATGCGCCCCCCCCGTTTTAGCAGAGGAAATGCAAGTTCGATGATATTGTCCAGACTTGTCAGGGCCCGGCACACAACGACATCAAAAAAACCGTTATACCCCTCAAGCTGGCACAGCTCCTGGGCCCGGATGTGCATCGCTTCGGCGTGGTCCAACGGCAACAGCCTTAACACCTGCTGCAGGAAACTTATTTTTTTGCGGACGCTGTCAATCATCACCACCCGGCTCGCCCGGCCAGCCACCGCCACCGGAATCCCCGGGAAGCCGCCCCCGGTGCCGATGTCCAGGACAATGGCCCCGTCCGGTACATGGGGGACACAGGCAAGTGAATCCACATAGTGTTTAACAGCTATTTCAACCGGGTCGCAGATCCGGGTCAGGTTTATTTTTCGGTTCCACCTTAAAAGTTCAGTGGCGTGACTGGCCAGCAGTTCAATCTGGGAGGCGGACACATCGACGCCCATTTGGGCGGCACCCTTTATAATCAGTTGGCCCCATCGGTTGGAACCCGGACTGCAGTCACTTTTCAACACAGGCATCGACGCTTCTGGACTTCTGATCAGCCAGGGGAACGGCATCCGCAAAGTCCATATGCAAGGTCATATCTCCGCCGCCCCGTGAAACTGTTTCGGCATTGGGGTAACGTTTTTTAAACACCCGGATCATGGCCACGTTTTCACTCAATACGGTTGCCGAAAAGCCTTTGTACTCATTCTCCCTGGCAATCTTCTCCAACACTTCGAGCAGGTAAGAGCCGATTTGCATGCCCTGGAAGTTCTCCCGTACGACAAAGGCAACTTCCGCCCGATGGGCCTCATCCTCGGCATAGGTTCCGATGGCCATGATCTCTTTGTGTCCCCCCTTGCGGGTCAAGCCGACAATGGACATATTTTTACGGTAGTCCACGCTGGCCCATTGTTCCTGCACCACGGAGTGGGTAAAGTTCCGCATTTTATAAAAAAACCGGAAATAAATGGTTTGCTCCTGCAAGGAATAGAAAAAATTCCGGTACGAAAACTCATCAGACGGCAGCAATGGCCTGAATTCTACCGTTTGTCCGGTCGGTAATGTCCGGGTGCTCTTATAGCCTTCCAGGAACAGCAGATCATCTTGTGAAGGGGGCAGCTGGTCTGAGAAAATGTAGTGTTTCTCCCGGGCAATATCAATTAACTCCTCCCGGAATTTTGGATGGGCGATTTGAGCCAGCTCCATAACCCGCTGGTAAATGCCCTTGCCCTGGAGTTCCGCAATTCCGTATTCCGTAATGACAAAGTTTACATCGCCTCTTGTGGTCGCCACTCCGGCCCCTTCGCTCAGGTGCGGGACGATTCTGGAAATTGTATCGTTTTGCGCAGTAGACGGGAGGGCAATAATTGAAAACCCGTCCTTGCTCATGGCGCTGCCCCTGAGAAAATCCACCTGGTCGCCAATGCCGCTGTAAAACATGTACCCCAAGGAATCGGTACACACCTGACCGGTAAGATCGACTTCCAGGGCGCTGCTCAGGGAAACGAAATTGTCATTGCGCGCAATTACAACCGGATCACTCACAAACCCGGAGGACCTGAAATAAAACATCGGGTTGTTATCCACAAAATCATAAATCTTTGCAGACCCCATGCACAAAGACGCCACGGCCCTGCCCGGAAGCAGGGTTTTTGCCCGGTTGGTAATGACCCCTTTTTCAAGCAGCGGAATGATCCCATCAGATATCACCTGGGTGTGAATCCCAAGATCGTTCTTGTCATCCAGATACTGTAAAATCGTATACGGCAGGTGCCCGAACCCGACCTGCAGGGTTGCGCCGTCCTCGATAAGCTGACTTACATAAAAACTGATTCGTTGAACGACTTCCGGGTCCTTTTTGTCCGGCAGTGAATGCACCAGGGGCTCATCATGCAGAACCAGATAATCCAGGCTGTCGATATGCACAAAACTATCGCCCAATGTTCGGGGCATTTTCGAATTCACCTGCGCAATCACGAGGGTGGCATTCTCCATACCGGAGCGCGTGATGTCCACGCTAACCCCCAGGCTGCAGTATCCAAACCGATCCGGCGGGCTCACCTGGATCAGGGCAACGTCCAATCCAATCTGCTGACTTGAAAACAGCCTGGGTATCTGGGAAAGATACGTCGGCAGATAATCAATCTTCCCTTCAAACGCGGCTTTCCGCAAAGAAGCGCTGATAAAGAAAAGTTTTAAGGAAAACCGATCCATAAAGCCGGGTTTGTCCACGTATTGCGAGAGTGTATTGGAGAGCATCTGGTAGAGCATGATATCCTGGATGGATACCTCCTTGACCATGGCGTGGATCAGATGCTGGGGCTCACCACACCCCGTGCCGATAAATACGCGGCTGCCGTTATTGATCTTGGCCATCGCTTCCGTAGCCGTGACCACTTTTTGAGGGCAACAAGACTTTAGATCCATTAAGCTCTCCTAATTTTTAATAATCATCGCCTCAACGGTTGGTTATATCCCGGAACTGTCAAGCTTCGGGAGCCTCCCCATCAAATTTGGGGGTTTACCGATGATTATTACCGGACATATCACACCAATCCGGTCAATTAGTCAAGATTTCTGTGAGCGGTACCACGGGAATCATAGGGTCCGCCGGCAACTTCAGGGGCAAAATACGGGGCACTCGCCAGCCACCGGCGCAAAGGAGAGTTTACGAAAAATATACATTTTAAACTTGACATCTAAAAATATGTCTGTATATTTGTTGGTTTCTAAATACTGGCCTGTTACGTCTGATCCCCCATGCGGTCTTTTCCAATTGCGGGGATTTTTATTTACCGATAGGGAAAAGAATCATGAAACAAACCATTGAAAATGTCAGGAACATCGGGATCAGTGCCCACATTGACTCCGGAAAAACCACTCTCACCGAGCGCATTCTGTACTATACCAAACGCATTCACGCCATCCACGACGTGAAAGGTAAAGATGGGGTCGGCGCCACCATGGATTCCATGGAACTCGAGAAAGAGAGAGGCATCACCATTGCATCGGCGGCCACCTTCTGCGAGTGGGATAACCACGAAATCAACATTATCGACACTCCCGGCCACGTGGATTTCACCATTGAGGTTGAACGCTCCCTGCGGGTGCTTGACGGTGCCATTCTGGTGCTTTGTTCCGTGGGCGGGGTCCAGTCCCAGTCTATTACCGTTGATCAACAGATGAAGCGCTACAAGGTTCCCTGCATCGCATTTATCAACAAGTGTGATCGCAGTGGTGCGGACCCTTTCCGGGTTGCCGGTCAACTCAATGACAAGCTGGGCCACAACGCGGTTCCCATGCAGATTCCCATCGGGCTGGAAGCCGACCTTGCAGGGGTTGTGGATCTGGTGTCCATGCAAGCCTTCTATTTTGAAGGTGACAATGGTGAAAATATCAGGATTGAGGCAATTCCCGATGACCTTTTAGAACAGGCCGAACAGTACCGCGAGGCGTTGATTGACGCGGCCTCACTGTTCTCAGATGACCTTACCGAAGCGATCCTGGAAGAGCAGGATATTCCTGAAGATCTGATCTATGAAGCCGTTCGCCAGGGAGTGCTTACCCGGGAAATCACCCCGGTTTTCATGGGGTCGGCTTACAAAAACAAAGGCATTCAGCCCCTATTGGATGCCGTGACACGGCTCCTGCCCTGTCCGGCCGACATCTCAAATGAAGCCCTGGACACGGATAACGATGAAAAGCCGGTCGTCCTTTCAAGTAATCCTGCAGACCCGGCTGTCGCCCTGGCGTTCAAACTGGAAGATGGCCAATACGGGCAGTTGACCTATATCAGGGTCTATCAGGGTCACCTGCAAAAAGGCGAAACGGTTATCAACGTGCGCACCGGAAAAAAAGTTAAAATCGGACGACTGGTCAGGATGCACGCCGACGAGATGGAGGATATCGACATGATTTCCGCCGGGTACATCGGCGCGCTTTTCGGTGTCGACTGCTCTTCCGGAGACACCTTTGCCGCCGCAGGCCAGAACCTCTCTATGACCTCCATGTTCGTGCCTGAACCGGTTATTTCCCTTTCAATTGTCCCCTCGGACAATAAATCCCAGATCAATATGTCCAAGGCACTGAATCGTTTCTCTAAAGAAGACCCCACTTTCAGAACCTTTGTCGACCAGGAAACCAACGAAACCATTATCGAAGGTATGGGTGAACTGCATCTGGAAGTTTACGTTGAAAGGATGCGCCGTGAATACAACGCCCAGGTGGAAACCGGTAAACCCCGGGTGGCCTATCGTGAAACCATTACCCGGCGAGCGGAATTCAACTATATTCACAAGAAACAGACCGGTGGTTCAGGGCAGTATGGACGGATTGCGGGTTATATGGAACCGGTCAGCGACGCAGATTTTGTCTTTGAAAACAAAATCACCGGCGGCTCGATACCGACCCAGTATATTTCGTCATGTGAAAAAGGATTCAAGAGCTGCCTGGCCAAAGGACCTAAAATGGAGTTTCCTGTCACCGGCGTAAAGATTGAGATCAACGACGGGGCCTCCCATGCGGTGGACAGTTCCGAAATGGCCTTTCAGGCGGCTGCGAGAGGCGCTTTTCGCGAAGGCTACGCCAAGGCACGCCCGGTTATCCACGAACCGATTATGAAAGTTGTGGTTGAAACCCCAACAGAATTTCAAGGGGCGGTCATGGGCTCTCTGAACCAGCGCCGGGGCATTATCGTCGGTGCGCAGGATGAAGGCCCCATGTGTGTGGTTGAATCCCAGGTCCCCCTTTCCGAAATGTTCGGCTATTCAACGGTTCTCAGATCTTCAACCCAGGGGAAAGCCCAGTTCACCATGGAGTTTAGGGCTTACAAGCAGGTACCCAAATCCGTGGCTGAAGAATTGAATAAAAAAGCGGCTGAAGACAAGCAGAAAGTTGCCTAATTGATCAACACACTAAAACTTAAAAATAATTTTCGAAAAAAGTTCCGCTACGCAAAACCCGCGAGCATAATCAATTTAAGAGAAAGGAACTTACAAATGCTGAAAAACGACCTGATCCATCGCAACCCGCTCAGGCTCATGGGCCGTGAGGCCGAAGAAATCCTTTCACCCGGAAGCTTCGGAGCTATCCTGGCACGGGCCGGCGTCGGCAAAACCGCCCTGCTGGTTCAAATAGCCCTGAATACCCTGCTGGCCGGGAAAAATGTTCTGCATGTCAGCCTCAACGACCCAGTGGACAAAGTCACTTTATGGTACCGCGAAGTATTTGGCAACCTGGCTAAAACCTATGATGGCCGGCAGATTGAACAGCTCTGGGAATCCCTGCTGCCGCATCGCCTGATCATGACGTTCAAGGTTGAGGGTTTCAGTGTTCCCAAGTTGGAAGAGCGACTCAAGGATCTGTCCGAACAAGGAATTTTTGTTCCGGACATGATCATCATTGATGGCCTGCCCTTTGACCAGTCGGTACCTGAGTCCCTGGATAAATTGAAGTCATTTTCCGCCGATCGCGGGATTCAAGCCTGGTTTACCGTTCGCACGCACCGGGACGCGGAATCAGATTCCACGGGCCTGCCCCTGGTCTTTGCCCCGGTCCAGGCGCTTTTTAGTGTTATCCTGCAGCTTGAACCCACCGGCAAAGAGATCAATGTGCGGGCCTTCAAAGATGAAAACGGCAGCGCTGAAGTGCTGCCGGTGAAACTTGATCCGGCCACCATGCTCCTGCAGGACAAGAGTTCAGAATAATTAAACCCGGGCACCTGATCCACTCCGAATTTATACCCTTGGCACTTTGGGGGCAATTCATATCATTGTCTAAGTTATCACCACTTCGGAAGAAGGTTCCCGTGTAAAAACCCATAGACGAAGTTGCCGACAAAGGCGGTCGCCGGTTGGGTATCGACCGGCGCCAGGTGGCTTTGGACGAGACTGCGGTCCGCAACCAGCGGTCGCCCCGGGAACGGCGCAGTGGCCAGGACAGACACCGGGACTGGTCCTGCCACCAGGATGGGACGGAACGCCGGGAGTCTTTTATTGTCAAGTAGGCCCCCTTTTGAACGCCTGGCCCGGCAACGTTTCCAAGAAATACATCCAGAACACCGAAAAAGCCCGGAATTCAAACATCCGGGCTTTTGTTTTGGGTCCGGGGGAGCCGACGATTGGGCCCGCAATTAAAATCCGGCTCTTTCATTGACAAGCCATAGCCCTTATTGTAAGGAAAATATGTGGGCTTAATTGCTCGGATACCTTCCAACTAAAGATCCCTTTTCAGAAAGACTATATTTTAACAGCCCTCAGTTAAAACTGTGATAGCAGGATCCCCGCGTATTGGCCCACATAGCCTAAACGTTCACAGCATTTCTGGTCCAAGTCAAACTGCTTTTAAAGCCACCCAGGCGGATGGAGGGTGTATCATGTTGAGACGTTTAACTGCAATTGCGGGGATCGTACTTTGTTGTGCCCTGGTTCATCAGCTCACCCTGGCAACCATTCCGAGAGATCACACAGCCGACAACCGGGTGGATACGTCTGATGCGCTTCAATCCCTCCAGACCGTTGCGGGTCTCAGAGATGGAACCGCCGTCTTGAATGACGCCATTTATGCCCTGCGGGTTGCCGCCGGATTGAAACCATCGGCCGGCTATACGGGCACCGAGACCAGTTTCCAGCTGATACGGGGCGGCGCCAACCAGTTCCTCCTGCCGGTGGAAATCGGCAACCAGGTTTTTAACCTGCTGGTGGATACCGGTTCCAATGCCCTGCTGCTCTTTGAAGACAAACTCGATGCAGGCAACCGTTCGATCCTGAGTATCTCTCCGGCCCCCATCACCATAACCGACCAGGCTGTTTCAAAAAGCTATGCCAGCACGGTACGCTCCGGGGTGCTGGCCCACGCACCGGTACGCATCGGATCCTATACGGCCAGAAACATGCGCATCATGCTGATTCGAGAGCCGGACTCCCAGAACGATCCCTCGCTGACAGCTAAAGGCGCCGACGGCGTGATCGGGCTGCGACGGACCGAAGGACTCACGCTGAACCTTGATCCCGTTCCCCTGGATGTTCCCCTGGGGGTCCTGGAGCCAGCTGTCAACATCTTTGAGTTGAACCTTCCGCAAAGCGGCCCGGCAACACTCGCCTTCGGGCAGATGCCGATCATCGATCATGCTCAAAGAGACTACATCTTCAAAGCCAAAACCCATTCGGTCATCGACCCGGCGGACCCTGCCGGAGCCAGCTACTCGGATCTGCAGGTACCTTTCAGAGCCAAATCCAGCTTCGGCGAGGCCGTTGAAGCGGAACTTGATGTCCTTCTGGATACCGGAGCCGTGAGCACCCTTGTATTGGACACGGAGGTGGCAAAATCACTCGGGTACGACCCCTTCACAGATTCATGGTCCATCCCCGAGGATGAGGTGATCGAATTCAACCTGATCGGTCCCAAGGAGACCATTTTGCTGAACCCCAAATTCAGGGTCTCTGAAATCCGGGTGGCTCCCTACAGTCAGATGGGCGTAAAATTCGAGGCCGTCCTGGGCATCTCCCGATGGCAGTCTTACGTCGTTGGATTCTCTTCCGTACCCTATACCGATGGTGGTCCCGACGGTACGATTTCCATGCTGCACCGCCCGGATATCAACGAATCACTCGCACGCTACGCAAACAGCGTGTATACGCATCGCTACACCCAGTTGGACGCCTTGAACTCCAGCGGTGATGACCGTAACCCGGCCGTCGACTACACAGGCGAGACTGTCGTTTTTCAATCAAATCGAGCCGGCGGCCCGGGTGGTTGGGATATCTATGTCTGGCGCGCCGGAATCGGGCTTATGGAATTGCCCGGGCTGAACAGCGCCCAGGATGAGGCGGATCCCGAGATTTCAACCAATGGACGTTATGTGCTTTTTCATTCCAACCGGGAAGGCGGTCAGGGCGACCAGGATATCTACCTGTACGACCTGGAAACCAGCCAGTTCGTAGCTTTGCCCGGATTGAACTCTCCCTATTCCGACCGCCAGCCCGCCTGCAGCAAATCTAAACAGCTTGAAGGCGGCGCCTGGGACATTGATCCGGATGGGCGTTATATCGTCTTCGCATCCAAACGGCCCGACAGCCTGGGTGATTTTGACCTTTACCGCTATGACCGCGATACCGGCCAGCTGGAACACCTTCCGAACACCTACAATTCCGTCAACCCGGAGGTTGCGCCCACCATCTCTTCGATGGATGATATCTATTTTACCCGTGAATCTGGAAACGCGGCGACAGGATTAAACCGGGATGTGGTGGGCTCGACCGAGGATTTTGCCCCCCTCTGGAACACTGCCCACCACGAATCTGCTCCGGCACTTCTGGGTGGCAACCTTTTCCGGCTGGCCCTGGAGACCAACCGCCGCAATCCCCACGCCGGCCTTGACGACCGAGACATTGTCGTCTGGAAAGAGGGTCTCGCCAGCACCCTGCAGCCGGGTTTGAACTCCCCGGCGGATGACGGTGGTCCGGCCCTGAGCGGCAATGGTGAACAGCTGGCCTTTCACTCCCTGCGCAGTGGCGGTCAGGGCGGTTACGACATCTACCTCTACAATCTGTCGGAAACCCTGGATCTCGTTGACATCCCAAATCCCGAACCCGGCCGCCAGGTAGAAACTCTCGAACTGACAGCCACCGCAAACCGGCACCTGCTCTTGCCGGTGACGGTGGGCAGCTACACCGGCCCCCTGTTCATCGAACCGGGCCTGTCCGGTTTGATTCTGTTCGACGATGTCGTTGCAGCCGGCGGGATTACCGACACTGCTGAGCCGGTCACCTGGACCCTGCCCGACGGCAACACGCTGTCCGGTACCATCGGCCGTGCGGATTTCGCCATTGCCGGCTACCAGGTCGAGCAGTTGGATGTCGTGTTGATCCCCAGACAGGCATTTGCCGCCTGGATCGGGCACCCGGTGGAAGATGCCGCGGGCATCCTGGGCCTGTCTTACACCGCCTTACAGGAATTTGACATCGAAATCGGCCAACCACTGATGGCTCTGCAGCCCTTTATCAGCAAGCTCGAACTGGATCCCGCCCCCCAGGGCAGCCCCGGCCTCAGTCTGGGCGCCATGCCCCTGATCGACAATGCGCCGGCCGACGGCATCAACTTTTGCTACTGGAAAAAAACCGGGGCCGAACTCAGCGGCTATGCCGACGTGACCGCATATCCCAATCCGACCCCGGACAACCCCACCGCCGAAAGCGGGATTTTCATTCTCAGCACGATCCTGCCCGGCAACCAGGTTGTTCTGGACCAGGCCCTGGCCATCGCCCTGGGATATGATGCAGCCCAGGCACATTGGGGCTCCACAACCGCCATCGACATCACCTTGCTGGTCAACCTGTACAACCAATTTTTCCTGGGCCGGCAGATCCCCATAGGCAATATAGCTGTGGTGGATTTTGCCGAAAGCTACGATGCCGATATCATCATTGGTCGCGACTATTGGGAAAACTTTGTAATTGGCCTGGACCGCAATCCGGACATCAAAAATGAGTACGGACTGACCTTTTTCCTCACCCAGCAGGATGCCTGGCAGGTAACCCCGGGTGGCCATCCCGGTGACGATCACCATTTTGCCGATCTGGCGGACCTCAACAGCTTTGCAGATGAATTCAACGGGGATATCAGCGATGATGGCCAGTCCATTGTCTTTCAAAGCAACCGCAATGGTGACTGGAACATCTTCTATTATCGGATAGGAACCGGCTATGTTGAATTGCCCGGGTTGAACAGCACCGCTGATGATCTCTGGCCGTCGATAAATGCGGATGGCAGCCTGGTGGCCTTCCACACCATACGCAACGGCAGCCGGGATGTGCTGCTCTATGACGTCAACACCCAGACCTTGATCGACCCGCCCGGCCTGAACAGCGAGCATGACGAGTTCGAGGCCGACCTGTCCGCCGACGGCACCAGAATCACCTTCAACTTCGCAGAAAAGATAGATATAGACTATTACGGCCAGCCGGACATCCGCCTGTACAGCATTCCGGACCAGGCCCTTTTGTTTCTCCCCTCCGGCTGGCTCAACACCGATGGCTGGGAAGAGGAGCCCACCGTCAATGCCGATGCCGGGCTAATCGGGTTTACCGGCTCGTTCCGGCCCGATTCCGACCTGTATATCGAAGAGCTCGAGGTTACCGAATCCAGGATACGGCTCTGGAACGTTGACCGCGGCCAACTGGAAGAGATCCCGGCCATGGGCGGCATGGCCCCCACCAGCGTCTTTACCTGGCCGCCCCTGGCCGGGATGCCCAACCTGAGCGCCGATGGCAAATACGTGGGATTTCACAGCAACATATCCAGGCCTGATCTCTTCCATCGCACCAATGACATCTTCGTCCTGGAACGGGACGCCCAGGAATTCATGTATCTGCCGGGCATCAACAGCCACTGCGATGACAGCGGCGCGGCATTATCCAGCAAGGCCCGCCAGATTCTTTTCCACTCCAGCCGGCCGGGCGGCAAAGGCGGCTATGATCTGTACCTCTACCAGCGTGATGAGGGTGACCCGGGGCAATACACAGTCGCAACCACCTTCCAGCAACAAGGAACCGTACTGGATGCGGCCGGCAATCCGGCTGCCGAAACACCCGTCATTGCCGTGGACGCCGCAGGTAACACCCTGGCGGAGACCACCAGCGACTTCGACGGCACCTTTCAGGTAACGATTGCAGCCGGAGCGCCCCTGCCGGTTACGTACACCACCTCCGACGAGACCCTGCGCGTGGTGGTAGACGAGGTGGGTGATGATACCTATGTTCCGAGTTTTCAATTGGGCAACCTGAAATTTACCGATGTCTGGGTCGAGGATACCGCCCGGGCCGGCATGCCGTCCACCATCCACTTCAACGTCGAAACCGATGTTCCCAAATACAACACCTACGTCAAAGTCTACCTAAAACGCCTGGAAGGCGGCAATGCGTCCGATCTGGATATCACCGATATCAATTTCGACGTAGACTATACCCTCACGGCCATGTTGATCGAGAAACTCGGTCACCGGGGCACTGAAAACAGTCCCGTTGTCAACCGTGACCCGGCCCGCGACGACCTGGTCACCACCATCACCTACACGCCGGACACCGGCAATCGCAAGGCCTATGTGGAGCAGACCTTCACGGTGCCGGCCTCCATAGCCGACGGCACCTACGCAGCCATCTTCAGCGTCGACCGTTTTGATTACAACCCCGGCGACGACGCCCTGCAGGGTGAAGAGTCCGTCACCTCCACGGACAATTTTATGGTGGCGCCGGCCAGCATCATCATCGGACAACCGGACAAACCCAACCTGCGGGTGCTTTACGCCAGCCTGCTGTCGGCCGGCTTTGAACTCCCGGATGAGACGCCCGACCTCACGACGGTCAAAGGGGACCCCGCCCTGATCCTGGATCTCGAAGTCGAATCCATGGCCCGGGACACCACGGACCCGGTGAACATCACTTTCGAACTGGATGTGGACGGCAGCCGGTATCCGCTGTATTTTGCGACGCAGGATGAAAACGGCAATGCCATCACCCAAGCCACCCGTACCTACAGCCCGGTCTGTCGGCCGGAAGAGCGGGAAGGGTTTCCGACCGGTGACCGCTGTGCCGCCCTGTTCCGCCAGGAGCAGGTGGGCTTCACCTACGAGCTGTATCTCAACCCCGATGGCTATACCGCCCTGGCCGATAAAACCACAGACGCCACCTGCCAGCTGATCGTCACCGTAGACCCAGCCGGTAATATCCAGGAATGGGAAGACAATAAAACCGACAACGTCCAGCAACTGGCTGTTCAGTTCCTCGCCCCCCAGACGGGTCCCACAACCCTGTCCGCCACCCTGGCCACCAAATATCCCAAAGCGGTGATCGACGCGAAAACCCGCAAAAAATACGGCAACGCAAAATTCGCCGTGGGTTACGAGTTCGGTCCGGAGATGAGCTACCGGATGGATACCATAGACGGCACCGAACTTCCCACCGCTGCCAATTTCGACGCCTATAACGAGGTCTGGTCGCGCATATTCGGTAAAAAGTGGACCATCATCGGCGCCGGATTGATTTTTGATTTCGATGTGGACAACCTCACCGGCTCCACCGCCGACGCCAACATTACGGTCCTCAACCAGCGGATCTGGTCTCCCGGCCAATCCAACCGGTTCGAAGTCGAGGGCTGTGACACCAAATGCGCCGCCTGCAAAAACAAGTGCCCGGCCGGCGACAGTACCTGCCTTAAACGGTGCGAAACCGCTAAGGAAAAGGAGCTGTGGAATACCAAAGATAAAAACGGCAATGAAATGGTCAGCAAGGAGAAAAAGGTCAAATTCAGCTTCAATTTCATGGCCGGCCCGATTCCCATTACGGTCAGCGCCGGTCTGATCGGGGAAATCGGCCTGCGCGGCAGTCTGGGGGTTGAAGCCGGAAACAAGCTGGTTCTGGCCGCCGGCCCTTACGCAGGCCTGGACGGGTTCCTGGAAGGGGGGCTGGGGGTCGCCATTTTTTCCGTGGGTATCGGGGTAGAGTTGACCCTGATCGACGTCTACCTCAAGTTATCACCCAGTATCCAGATCCTGCCCTCCTATCCATTGGGCATCATCCGCTTCGAGGCTCCCCTGGTGATCAGCACCCTGGATGGTTACGTCTACGTCTATTTCCGGGCTATTTTTGTAGAACACAAAATTTCGATCATTGACTGGAAAGGGTTGAGCTGGAAATTTCAGACCTTCCCCCCCCTGGCCTACGGGTTCGGTGCCATTGATGAATATAAAGCCTGGTTCAACGGCAACCCGGCCGGTCAGAATACCGGATTGATCTACTACAACTGGGGCACCGGTGCGCCTCCGGGAGCGCCGGCCGACAACTTTGAGGCCCGCTGGGAAGGGTTTTTCGAATTCGGCGGTTATGACTACACCTGTGACGGCGGGTCGGGCTGCTCCTATGGGAATACCTACGACTTGATGATCGATCACGACACCGGCAGCACGATGATCATAAAGGTGGACATGAATGATGACGGTGAATTCTGGGGTGACGAGATCGTATATGACTCGACTACCCAGTATGCGGTCCGGGGCAGTATCCAGCCCTCCATTGAAAGAGGCATCCACCAGATCCAGGTCATTTACACCGAAACCACCGGGGATGCCCGGGCAACTCTCTGGTGGAAAATCCAGGGGGAAGAGGAATTCGTGGCGTTGTATTACAACAACACCACCCTGACCGGTGACCCGGTCTATTTCAGTCGGGAAAAACAGATCGATCACGACTGGGGAGCGACCAGCCCCAAGCTTTCCAGCAGCAAACAGGAGATCGTCAACAAGGATAATTTTTCCGTGCGCTGGGAAGGTAGCTTCACTTTCCCTCTGGATGCCGATTACGGCTTTATCGCCATTGCCGACGACGGTGTCCGGGTCTATGTGGACAATCAGCTGGTCATCGATCAATGGAACGGCTCCGGGAAGAAGGTCTACACAACCTCCCGGACTTTCAGCAAGGGCAGTCACCAGGTGAAAGTGGAATACGTGGAAAAAACCGGGTCGGCGACAGCCCAGGTTTTCTGGCAGCCCTTGAACACCTTCTACGCCCGCTACGAGAAGAAAAACACCAATGGAACCATCACCAAAACCTATGCCAGCGAAGCCGGCATCAATCCCAAAATCCACCCAGATGACTTCGACACCGCCCGCTGGGACGGCGTACTCAACTTCTGGACAGACCTGGGCACCTGGAGAAACATGCTCACCACCAACGGGGCGACCTCTGTTTTCATAGACGGTGAAAAGGTTTTCACCACCCGGGATTCGATCAGCCGACTCACCGGCTACCAGATCGAAACCTCCGCCCAAAGCGGCCTGCACCACGTGCGCGTCGATTATGCCCGCAGTCACGCCGGCATCCGCCCCCTGGTTTATATGGGCACCGCCATACAGCAACAGGGACAATCCTGGCGCAAAGAAGCCTATTACTATAACCAGGCAGACTTTGAGCAGCAGGACCCGCCGGTACCGCCGGCCTTTACCCGGTTTTACGAGACCAGCACCCAGAGCCGGGCGATCGATCTTTTCCTGAACCACGGAGAGTCCCCCAGCGCCATCGATGAAGGCTACCAATCCAGTTCACCGCTGCACCTGTTGACGCGTACCAATCATGACGGTTTCGCCGTGCGCACCG
The DNA here is from genome assembly GCA_964636125.1 of uncultured Desulfobacterales bacterium. Classification (GTDB taxonomy): domain Bacteria; phylum Desulfobacterota; class Desulfobacteria; order Desulfobacterales; family CAJINA01; genus CAJINA01. The sequence goes on from CAZWPX010000003.1 coordinate 142,898, forward strand.
AAGCATCCGAATTATTTGAAGCGGCGCCCTACATCTTCGAACTGGCTGTGGACGGCGCCATCCGGGTGTGGGTCGATGCAGTCAAGGTCGTGGACGAGTGGTACCCGCACACCGGGTACCGGCACTTCATCCTGCCCATGAACAAAGGGTACCACCGGATTAAGGTCGAATACGTTGAAGACTCTGGTAAAGCAGTGGCTGTCTTGAAATGGAAGAAAGCTGCCAAGAATGTCTTTTACCCCACTTATTATGAAGGCTTTTTGCAGGAAGGTTTCTATTTCAGCCAGTGCCTGCAGGGAGCAGTCGCTTTTGATTGGTATGCCAAATGGCCTACAACCAACCCGGAGGCGGTGACCGAGATCAACAATTCCTGGGGTACGGGCGGTCTAAAATACTGGAACTGTGTGAGAGGGGACTGGTACAATCGGACCGACAGTTTTTCAATCCGCTACATCGGTTTATTCGATTTCGACGAAGCCCAGTACCGCTTTGCCGGCAAAGCCGATGACGAGATGATGCTCTTTATCGGCGGCCGACAGCAGATGAAAGGCTACCAGCCCAATTGCCTGGTAAGCAAAGAGATGCCCCGGGGCGAACATGTGGTCGAAGTGGTATACCACGAAAAAACGGGCAACGCCGCCATCGAATTCGGGTGGAGCAAGGAGCCGGAAAAAGGCATTGCCTTTGCCGGACAGGGCTACATCGCCATCCCCCACCAGGCTGCGCATGTGCCCCCCACGGCCCTCACCATGGAGGCCTGGGTACGACCCGAAGATAACGGCCAGACCTACCAGAATATCCTGCTCAAGGGCGCCTACGGCTACGGCCTCCTGCTCAAAAGAATGTCTGCCCAGACTGCGCAACTGTATTACTGGAACACAGGCTCCCATCATGAGGCCTTTGCACTCGGCACCCTGAAATTCGGTCAGTGGTCGCACCTGGCCGTAACGGTAACCACGACACCGGAAAAACGCGTAACCGCCTACATCAACGGCCACGAGACCGCATCCCTCACCCACCCGGCCCTGGTGATCGGTCACGGCGACAATCACCCGCTTTACATCGGACGGCAGGGACAGGGGTGTACCTGCAACTACTTCAAAGGCAAAATGGATGAGATCCGGATCTGGAGCACGGCCCGCAGCCTGGCGGATATCCAGAAAACCATGGGGCAAAAGCTCACCGGCCAGGAAAACAACCTGGTGGTCTACCTGGATTTCAACCAGACCGGCGGCAACGTGGCGGAACTGGTGGCCGGCCGCAAAGACAACCCGGTCGCCAATGCCGTTTACACCGTGTCCGACGCCCTCTCCGCACAGGACAAAAACTACCCCATGGCACTGCGCTTTGACGGCAGTGATGATTACGTGGTCGGTACGGACCTGGACCTGTCCGGAGATTTTACCATCGAAACCTGGTTCCGAGTGCCGGACGCGGACGACGGACAGCACAAACCGATCGTCAGCAAGCAGGCCGGTGCGGCTGCGACCAACAACGATGCGGAGTTGTATCTATCCGTGCACGCCAACGGCATGTTGAGCTGCTTCATGTCGAGCGACGAAACGCCCTATGACGTCAACCTCACCGGCAGCACCCTGGAAGACAACACCTGGCACCACGCGGCCCTGGTCATGGCCGGTACCCGGGCGACCCTGTACCTCAATGGCGAACCCGTGGGTTCGGACACGTTCGAAGGGACCCGGAGAAACGGGGTCCTGCCGTTGAACATCGGCCGTTATTCGGCCGGAACAACCCACCATTTTTTCAAAGGCAGCCTCAATGACCTGCGGGTCTGGAACGTGGCCCGGACCGTCGCGGAAATCCGCAGCGGAATGAAAGCGGATGTTGCCAAATTCAGTTCACAACATGTGCCCGGACTGTTGGCCAACTACACCATGAACCAGGCCTTCGGATGTCCGGTGCTGCTCGACCAGAGCTATACGGCCCTGAATCACGGCATTGTGGCCGGATGCCCGGACCTGGTGGCCGAGCACTACGAAAATTTCACCTTCGCCGACCTGGCCATGGCCATGGACGGGGTAGACGATTACCTGACAGTGCCTCACCAGCCTTCCCAGGTGCCCACCGGCGCCCTGACCATGGAAGCCTGGGTCCACCCCACCCACTACGGCAACCGATTTGCCAACATTTTAGTCAAGGGTGAAGCCAACCACGGCTACGGCCTGCTGCTCGACAGTGAAGGGTCCCGTGACAACACCAAAATCTATTACTGGAACAGCGGCACCACCTACAACACCTTTCCCATCGGAAACATCAAGATGGGGCAATGGTCCCACCTGGCGGTGGTGGTAACCACCACACCCACGCGATCGATCACCACCTATGTCAACGGTGTGCAGGTCTATACCATCACCGACAGCCGTGTCACAATCGGCCATGGCGACAACCTGCCCCTTTACATAGGTCGTCAGGGAGCATCCTGCCCCTGCAACTATTTCAACGGAAAAATGGACGATCTGCGCCTCTGGAGTACGGCCCGCACCCAGGCCGAAATCCAGGCCGGCATGACCAACACATTCGCCGACGGTAAACCCGGCCTGATTGCCGACTTTCAATTCAACGCTCTCGGTTCGGCCAAAGATAGTGTCACGGGCACCCCGGCCGGTGTAAACGGCAATCCGGGCTGGACCGAAACCGGCAGTAAGGTGTCCGCACCGGTCGCACCGGTTCCGGACCTGGCCTTCGCCCTGGACGGGGTTGATGATTTCATTACCATTCCCCACCGCCCCTCCCAGGCCATGACCACCGCCGTGACCCTGGAAGCCTGGGTGAATCCGGCCGCCCAATCCAGCTACTACACCAACATCCTCTTAAAGGGAAATTACGGCTATGGTCTGCTGCTGCACGGCGGCGACCGGGATGGCCCCTCTACCATCACGTACTGGAACGGCGGGGAGTACAAAAAGTATGTTGTGGGCCAGGTACCCAAGAACCAGTGGTCCCATGTCGCCGTGGTGGTCACCACCTCGCCGACAAAATCCATTGTAAGTTACATCAACGGTATCGAATCGAAACGGCATGGCGCTGCTGATATTGTCATAGACAACGGCGGCAACGGCGAGCTATATATCGGGCGGCAGGGCTCGGGCTGCCCCTGCAACTATTACAAAGGCCTGCTCAACGACGTGCGGGTCTGGAACGTGGCACGTACGAAGGCCCAGATTCAGACGGCCATGAGCCAGCGCCTGACCGGCACGGAATCCGGCCTCGCGGCCCATGTCAATTTTGATGCCCAGGGCACGGTCAGCGACGCCGTTGGCGGGGCCGCCGGCACCCTGTACGGCGCACCGGCCCCGGGTTGGGCCCCTGTTGCCGGGGCCCAGACGCCGGTCACGCCGGACCTGGCCATCGTGGCTGACGGCGCGGACGATGTGGTCTCCATTCCGTCGGACAGCCTTCGTCCGGCCAAAGATTTTACCATCGAAGCCTGGGTGAAAATCGAGGACCCGACCCTGGCAATCATCTACATGCACAATGAAGACGGCGGCGGCGACGACGGTTATCTGCTGCAGGTCCAGAACGGAAAAGCCACCTTTGGCGCCATGAACAGCAACGGCTGGGCAAAACAGACGGTCACCTCCCAGATCAGCCTGTTGAAAGGACGCTGGTATCACATTGCCTGTGTGTACGACGCTGCCTACAAGCTCTCCATGTACATTGACGGTCAGCTGCAGGCCACCAAGCAGGCAGCCGGTGACGTCCACTATGCCAAAACTGATTTTCTCTACCTGTTTTGCAGACAGGGCAGCAGTCTTCACAGCCAGGTAACCCTGGACGAGCTGCGCTTTTGGAACACCTCCCGCAGCCAAAACGATATCCTGAGCAACATGGCCAAACGACTGGCCGGTAACGAAACCGGGCTGGCGGCCTATTTCAGTTTCGATGTGGCCGGGGTGGTGAAAGACCACAGCGGCGCCATAGAAGCGACGACCGCCGGCGACCCCCAATGGGTGGAAGCGGTCCATTGAAATCCAGGCAACGCATAGTCCGGGCCCTCACCGCGCTGGTGGTTTTGTGCGCAGCGGGTCTGGCCTGGTGGCATTTAGCGGTGAAACCGCCACTGCCGACCGGTTCTCAAAAACGAATGGCCGCCGCAAACCATCACCCGGAAAAGGAGAAATCCGCTTCTCCGGCGGTCGCCCCACCCACAGCACAAGCCGTACCGCTGCGTTTTAACCCGTCCCATGGGCAGGCCCTGACCTACCGTTTCGAATCGCGGTCGGCGGGTGAACTGGATCTCGATCTACTGTCAGCCCGCATCATGGGCGGGTCTTCCGGGAAACCCGCTGCAACGCGGAAGGAACCGGTAACCCTCCACTCAAATGGTGATATCCAGCTCAAATTTTACCAGGCTGACAATCGCGTCTGGAATGTTGCCGGCCGCATAGACAATCTGGTGCTGAAGATTAACGATTTAGAACCAGCCTATGCACGGGCGGTTGTAAAGCCTTTTGCTTTTCGTATGACCGCGGTGGGAATTTTGTCAAACTTCCAGTTTGTTGAGGCCCTGCCGACCGATGCCGAAAAGTTCGTGCGGGGCCTTCTGGCAGCCATGCAGACCATTTGCCCCCAAAACCCGAAAAGCGAGTGGCGCACCCGCGAAATCGACAGTCTGGGTGTCTATCGGGCCCGCTACCGAATCACCCGGACCGAACCAACGGGCAAGGCGGTCCACCTCACCAAAGAAAAAATGCAGTACCTTTCACTGAGCGCCGGCGGAGCCGGTGGGCTCCGGGAAATGAAAACCCGGGTTGCAGATGCCCGCCAGGCAATTACTTTGTACCGGGGCACCGGGTGGCTGCACGCTGTAGACAGCCGGGAGCACCTTATATCCAGTGTGGGGGGGCAAGTGTGGTCCGATTCAAAGAGCCACCTCACGGTCCAACGTGTTGATACCGGCAATCCCAGATTCCCGGCCACATTCGCGGATTTTTTGGCAAAGATCGAGGAGAGCAGCTATCTGCGCGAAAAATATTACCTGACCGATACCCAGCTGAATCGACTGGGCGACGGCCTCAACATCGATGCGGCTTTGCTGAAGTATATAGACCTGCTCAACGCAGACATCCCCAATGCCCGTTCGGTTGCGGAAAAATTCTTCGTCAATTACCTGCGTCTCTACCCCCGGGCCGTCTTCGATCTGGTCACAATTCTTGATGGAGACCCCCTGCGAACGCGATTCGATCACGAAACCCAGCTGACACTCTGGCGTTTGATTACCGCAGCCGGACACAATGAGGCCCAGCAGGCGGTGATCGCCGCGGCCACGGATGAGAAATTCAGCGACCTGACCCACATACGGGCGCTGGCCTACATCCACGATTTCGAATATCCGGATCCACTGCTGCTGGATCAACTCCAGGGGTTGTACAACCAGATCGAACCGGACGCGACTGATGAAATCGACGCCCAGCGCAGGGTGATGAGCCTGTATGCAATTGGCGGACTGGGGAGTGCGGAGAAGCTGAATGAAGACCTGAAACCAGAAGTGGGCCAACTCCTCACCAGTGCGCTGGCTACGGCCTCAGGGCCGGAAGAGACGATTGCCATCCTGGCGGCCCTGGGAAACTACGGCGGCAGTGAAACGGTGGATGACATCACGCCCTATCTGGAGGCGTTCCGGCCGGAAGTACGGGCTGGTGCTTATGATGCCCTGCGCAACATGGAGACTCCGGAAGCCGTGGTTCTGCTCACGCAAAATTTTCAAACTGAAACAAACACAGCGGTTCGCGTCCAGGCCCTGCGCACGCTCACCAGCATGCCCGTCAGTGAAGAGGGGGTAACCTGGGCCCGCTCGGAAGTACTCGCGGCAAGCCACCAGAAGGAACAGGAAGCACTGGTTAAACTGCTGGGCGAAACCCTGCCGGACTACCCGGAAAACGAGGCTGCGTTGCGGTCACTTTTAAAGGAAAACCCAAGTAACCGTATAAAACGCGCTATCTATCAATATGTCGCGCCGGAGTGAGGGCTGAATCCCATTTCAGATTCAAGCGCGGCCGCCCCAATGCGATTTGATACCTGATCGCAGCCATGCGCCGGACAACCGTCCCTGAGAAAAGAACCTTACAGGCCGCGCCTGCGGGCGCCTATATGACAAAAGGCCGTAACCCTTTAGGATTACGGCCTTTATTTTTTATGGTGCCGAAGAGAGGACTCGAACCTCCACCTGTATACACAGACTAGACCCTGAACCTAGCGCGTCTACCAGTTCCGCCACTTCGGCATTCTGACTAAAAACCTTGATTTAGTTCAGAAGATGCTTTAAATATATTTTTTTGTTCGCACTGTCAAGGCAATATTTATAGCGTTTGTAAAAATACCGCTCCATTTGATGTATTTTATACGGCATAAAAGGCTGAAATACAACATGCAGATTTACAATGATCTTAATGCAATCAAAAAGCCCTTTCACAAGGCTGTTGTAACCACCGGCAATTTTGACGGTGTGCACATCGGTCACCAGGCGCTTTTTCATGAAATCATAGAACGGGCTGATACCATGGGGGGCACTTCGGTGGCACTTACCTTTGAGCCGCATCCCATCCGGGTTTTGAAACAAAATGGCAACCCGCCGCTGATTACCCTGCTGGACCAGAAAACCGAACTCATCGCGAGCACCGGCGTGGATGTGCTGTTGGTGGTCCCTTTCACACCTGAATTCGCGGCCCTTTCCGCCCATGAGTTTATTGAGGATATCCTGATCAAGAAAATTGGGATGCAAGCCATCGTGGTGGGTTCCGACTACTCCTTTGGAAAATCCCGCGAGGGGAATCTGGCTCTGTTGCAGGCAATGGCCCCCCAGTCGGGTTTTGAAGTCATTGTCCGGGACTGGATCCAGGGGCCTGATGCGAATGCCGCCCGCATCAGCAGCACCCGTATTCGGGAGCTGGTAACCGCAGGTGATATGGCCCGGGCCCGGAAACATCTGGGCCGTTATTACCAGATCAGGGGCCGGGTCGCCCAGGGGCGCAATCGTGGCGGCCGCCTGTTAGGCTTTCCCACGGCAAACATCAACCTCCAGGATGAACTCTGCCCGGATACCGGTGTATACGCAGTTACCGTGGAGTGCAGCGATCAGCACTACAAGGGGGTTGCCAATATCGGGTACAGTCCCACCTTCGACGACCACATCTTTACCGTTGAGGTCCACATACTCGATTTTGAAAACGACATTTATGGCCAGGACATCCGGGTGAACTTTATTCAACGCCTGCGCCCTGAACAAAAATTCTCAGGAATTGAAGAGCTCTCCGAACAAATTAACAAGGATATCTTAAAAGCACGGGAAATCCTGGAAAATATCTGATCTGCCATGAATTCAAAGACAACACTTTCCCTGCTCGTAAGCATTCTTGTGTCCGGGGCCGCCCTCTACCTGGCTTTCCGGAATGTGCCCCTGGATGAACTGATTACCTATCTGGGAACCATCCAGACATTTTGGATTCTGCCGGCTGTTGCAATTGTGCTTGTCAGTTTCGTTCTGAGGGCGCTGCGTTGGCAGATTATACTTGCCTCTACCCGGAAACTGGGATTTTCACAAACCTATCACCCTCTGATGATCGGGTTTATGATTAATTGCATTCTGCCCGGACGGGTCGGTGAAGTTGCCCGCCCGGCTATTTTGCGTCAGCAGGAGAAAGTACCTTTCACCGCCGGTCTGGCGACCGTCGCCACAGAACGGGTTTTTGATGCCACACTTTTAATCGCTTTTTTCGCTTTTGTACTAGCGTTTGTGGACATAGACCCGGCTATCAATATCAAATTCGGCCGTTACACCCTGGACCGTGAGTTGCTCCTTTCACTGGGCACCGGCATGTTCCGGCTCTGCCTGGTGGGCATTGCGGGTATTGTGTTCATCAGTATCAACACCACACGTAACTGGTTGATCACCCTGGTAGATCGTTTTCCCGACATACTGTTTTTCCTGAACCCGGGACGGCGGGCCAACTTTCGTACAACCGTTTGTGGGTTTATTATTAACATAATCAATAACTTCGCAGATGGATTCGCAATGGTGAAATCCCCCTCCAGACTGGCCGCCTGCACCGGACTTTCCATCATCATCTGGGTCCTGGCTGCGGTTTCCTATTACCTGATGGCTCTGGGTTGTCCGGGACTGGACATTTCTTTTATTGAACTGTCCGCGGTAATGATTATTGTATGTTTTTTCATAGCCCTCCCTTCGGTACCCGGTTTCTGGGGCATCTGGGAAGCCGGGGGTGTTTTTGCCCTGGCACTTTTCGGTGTACCGGCCCGGGAGGCGGCCGGGTTTACACTTGTAAACCATGCAGTCCAGATGTTCCCCGTCATTATTGCCGGCTTGTTGTCCACTATCCTTACGGGTGTCAAAATCAGGCAATTTGCCGGCGCCAAAATGGAGACCACAAATGACGCTACTTGACATACTCACCTACCCTGACACGTTCCTGCGCAAAAAAATGGAGCCTGTTGAGAAAATAGATTCCGAGGTTGAAAAGGTCATCACGGACATGGCCGAAACCATGTATCACGCGCCGGGCATGGGTCTGGCCGCCGTCCAGGTAGGAATCAATAAAAGAATAATTATTTATGATATTTCCGGACCGGAAGATAATCCTAAACTTGAGGTGCTGATCAACCCTGTTGTGGTTGAGGCCGGAGGGTCCGTGATGTCCGAAAACGAGGGGTGTCTCAGCATACCGGATTACAGGGCCGACGTGAAAAGATCCGAGTGGGTCAAGGTGGAAGCCCTTGACAGAAACGGAAAACCGGTCTTGATTGAAACGGACGGCATCCACGCCACCGTTTTACAGCACGAAATCGATCACCTTGACGGCGTGCTGTTCATAGACAGAATCAGCGCCCTCAAACGGGAAATGTACAAACGCAAGGTTAAAAAAAGACTTAAAAACAAATGAAACCGTCTTTAAGCATCATATTCATGGGCACCCCGGAGTTTGCGGTCTCCACCCTGCGCGCCCTGCATCGGGCCGGATATCGGATACCGCTGGTCGTTACCCAACCGGACAGGCCCAGGGGCCGGGGACGCAAAACCAGTCCCACACCGGTGAAAGCCGCTGCGCTTGAACTCGGATTAACAGTGGCGCAGCCACCCTCAATCCGGAACGGGGAATTTGTCAGCCAGCTTAAAGAACTCGCCCCTGACCTTTTCGTTGTAGTGGCCATGGGACAGATCCTCAGTCGAGAACTGCTGGCCATCCCCCGCCTGGGCCCCATCAACGTGCATGCTTCCCTGCTGCCCAAGTACCGCGGCGCGGCGCCTATTCAATGGGCCCTGATCAGGGGCGAAGCCCGGACCGGGATCACGACCATGCTCATGGATGCCGGTCTGGACACCGGAGACATGCTCCTGTCTGCCGCCACAGACATTACAGATACGGATACGGCCCAGACGTTGCACGACCGACTCTCTACGCTGGGCGCCGAACTCCTGCTGGAAACGGTCAGTGGCCTTGAGTCCCAATCCATCACGCCGATACCCCAAAACCATGACCAGGCATCCAAAGCGCCCATGTTGAAGAAGCCCGATGGCCGCATTGACTGGCAGGCACCCGCCGAGGTTATCGCTGCCTTTATCCGGGGCATGACCCCCTGGCCGGGGGCTTTTACATTTCTGGACGACCGGCGGCTGAAAATATTCTCGGGACGACCCGTACCCCTGACAAACCCGGCTCCGCCAGGGACCGTCATCCGGGGATTTTCGAATGAAATCAGGGTGGCCACCGGTGATCAGGCCCTGGCAATACTCGAGCTCCAGGAGGCTTCTGGTAAACGCCTTAGCGCCCGTGATTACCTGAGCGGCAAACCCATTGCAGAAGGCACTGTGCTACATTGAGGCAGCCTGGTGCCAAACCTGAAATCAGGAAAAAGGCGCATGCCATTCTTTCTGAACTGGATAAAAGCAGGCATGCGACCCTGGATCAATTGCTGGACAACGCCCGCAATGCTACTCCGGAAATGCCTCAACGGGACAAGGCTTTTTTACAGGCCCTCCTTTTCGGTGTTCTGCGTTCAAAAAACCGCATCGACTGGGTGATCCGCCACTTCTCCCGTACGCCATTTAAAAAAATAGATCCCGGTATCAAAAACATCCTGCGCCTGGGCGTATACCAGATCCTCTACATGGACCGGGTGCCAGACTCAGCCGCAGTGAACACCTGTGTTGAAATGGCCAAAGCAGTCGCTGCGCCCTGGACAGTCAAATTTGTAAATGGGGTGTTGCGCAATGTGACCCGCAATCCCAATGTCGTCCCGTTCCCGGAACTGTCGAAAGACCCGGTCCTGGCAATGTCAGTGCGCAAATCACTACCCCGATGGCTGGTGAAACGCTGGCTGACCCGTTTTGGGGTCGAAGATTGTGCCCGGCTATGCGCTGCCGTCAACATCATCCCCCCGCTGAGCCTGCGCACCAATACCTTGCAAACCACCCGGGCAGCGCTTGTGCAGTCGCTTGCGGACGTTGCCAAGGGCCTTGAGAAGACCCGTCACTCGCCCGAGGGCATCCACATCTACGGGCTGCAGGCCGGGTTACAAACTATCCCCGCTTTTATCGAGGGACATTTTCAGATCCAGGATGAAGCCGCCCAACTGGTTGCGCATCTTCTTGCGCCGCGCCCCGGCCAGAGAGTTCTGGACGCCTGTGCCGGACTGGGCGGCAAAACGGGCCACATTGCCCAACTCATGCAAAACACCGGTGAGATCATCGCCCTGGACAACGTTGGGAAAAAATTGACGTCTCTGGCACTTGAAATGCGCCGTTTAAGAATCACCAATGTCCGGTCAGCCAGGCATGATCTCGATTCAGCGCCGACACCGTCCCGCTACGGTACTTTTGACCGGATCCTTCTGGATGCACCCTGCTCCGGACTGGGGGTTGTAAGGCGCAACCCGGACACACGCTGGAACCGCAATGAAAAAGACCTTGGCCTGTATGCCGCCCGCCAGAGGCGCTACCTTGCCAACCTGGCAGGTCTTGTAAAGCCGGGGGGACTTCTGGTATATGCTGTGTGCAGTACGGAACCCGAGGAAAATGAAGGCGTCACCCGTCATTTTCTCGAACACAATCCGGCCTTTGTAAAAATTAAAATCAAATCGGAAGCTCACAACAATCTGGCGGCAGTTACGGGCTCCGATGATTGTATCCGGACTTTCCCGCATAAACACAATATGGATGGATTTTTTGCCACGGGCTTCAAGCGGCTGAAATGATCACAAAATTTCTGAAAGTAGCAGTCATTCTATCGCTTTTTATCACTGCGGCGGCCGTCAGTGCCTATCTGGCACTGACGCTCATCGTTAAAAGTGAAGCAACCGTGATAGTGCCCGCGCTTAAAGAAAAAGAGGTTGTCCAGGCCCTGAGGATGCTCAGCGCCCTGGGATTGAACACCAGGGTCAAGGCCTCGGAATACAGCGCTTCCATTCCGGTCAATTACGTCATTGATCAGGACCCGGCCCCCGGCTCCGAGATTAAGAAAGGCCGTAATGTAAAACTTGTAATTTCCAGGGGGCGCCAATCTGTGTCCGTCCCGGATTTAACCGGCATTTCCATCCATCAAGCCCTGATGGTACTGGAAGAACACGGTCTTTGCCGGGGAATCCGCTCGCGGTCCAGCAGCCCTACCCTGGCCCAAGAGGTGGTTATGGCCCAGACGCCGCTGCCCGGTATGACCATCAATAGGAAAAACTGTGTTGACTTGCTGGTCAGCACAGGCCGCTACCGGAGTGCTTTTGCCATGCCGGACCTGGCCGACCTGCCCATCGAGGAAGCTATCCTCAAGATTGAAGCCGAGCAATTACAGTTGGGCGACATCACGGAGAGCAAGATCCGAAGTGCCGCTTTGAACACGGTGGCAGATCAGACACCACCGGCCGGTCATCGTGTAACCGAGGGTCAGGCGGTTCACCTGGGGGTCTACCGCTCCCCGTCCGCCCACCGCCAGGCAACAGCGGCCGGCCGCAGGCAACCCTGGTTTTTCGGGTACCAGGCCGGCAATGGTTTCTTGAACCGGCATATCAAGGTGCGGGTCAGCAGCAAGACAGTGTCTTATGACCTGTACGATGGTTTTGTCCCCCCGGCGGGAAAACTCTCTTTTTTAATCCCCCGCTTTGAAAATGTAGCCATTATGCTGTATGAAGACGAAGAGTTGATCAAAACAATTTTTCCGGGCAGTCTGGTGACCTGGTCTGAAAGCGTCTCATTTGGTCTGCCCGGCCACTGACACCAATAGATAATGTGTAAAAATGAAAACAGGAGACGGTTATGAAAAAGATTGCCCCCTCCATCCTTTCGGCAGACTTTGCAAACCTTGGCGATGAGATCCGGGCCGTTGAAGCGGCTGGTGCGGACTGGATTCACGTCGATGTCATGGATGGCCACTTTGTGCCCAATATTACCATCGGCCCCCTGGTGGTCGAAGCGATCCGGCCCGTGACAGACCTGCCCCTGGATGTTCATTTAATGATTGAAAAACCCGATCGCTATATCCCCGATTTTGCCTCGGCTGGCGCGGATATCATAGCGGTACAGGCTGAAACCTGCATACACTTGCACCGCACCCTGCAATTCATTCGGCAAAATGATTGCAAGAGCGGCGTGGTCTTAAATCCCTCCACCCGCATAGAAGATCTGGAATGGGTTCTCCCGGATATTGACCTGGTGGTTTTAATGAGCGTCAACCCCGGTTTTGGCGGTCAGGCATTCATCCCGGCTACTCTTGAAAAGATAGCCCGCATGCGGGAAATGATCACTGCCCGAGGGCTTGATATCGACATCGAGGTCGATGGCGGTGTGAACAGTAAAACAATCGCCTCCGTTGCCGGGGCCGGGGCAAATGTTTTTGTGGCGGGGTCAGCTATATTCGGCAGCACCGATTATGCAGCCACCATTTCCGAATTCAGGCGTCTCATGGAACCGCAACAGCCTTAACAGGAGTTGAAACCATGCACACTATACTGGTGATTCACGGGCCGAACCTCAACATGCTGGGCAAACGGGAGCCGGAAGTTTATGGCCGTGCGGATCTCGCCCGGATAAACGGGCAATTGGGCGAACTGGCCGAAACGCTTGGGGTCAGGCTCGATATCTTTCAATCCAACCATGAGGGGCATATTGTCGACAAAATCCAGGCAGCCATCGGGAACTGCGCGGCGGTCATCATTAATCCAGCCGCCTATACCCATACCAGCATCGCCATCCGGGATGCGCTCTTGCTGCTCGATGTACCCATTGTCGAAATCCACCTTTCCAATATCTACAAACGGGAGCCTTTTCGGCACACATCACTCGTGTCCGACATTGCCGCCGGGCAGATCTGCGGATTTGGTTCTTTCGGATACCACCTGGCGCTTGAGGCCGCTGTCCGGCTTTTAGCGCGCGGCTAAAAAAACAGGCTGACCCGACAGTACGCGTTGCCCGCCGGAATGCTCCAGACGTTGTATTGCGGAATATAAAACCCGACATACTCTGTCCCGGTTCCGCCATAATAGGCCGTTCCGCTGAATACGACCTGCACGTTTTGCTTCAGACTCCACTCCAGGCGAGGCTGGACAGTGCCGGATGGATCCGCCAGGTTGTTAATGACGGCCAGGTAGAGGTTCACCAGGGGATGCACCTCTACCTGCAACCGGCCGGCCAGGTAGTATTTGCCGAGGGTGAAGCGTTCTCCACGTACCAGCCGGTTCAGCGTCTCCGAATCTGAAAAAGCTTCGGCATAGTCTGTTTTCCCGGAACTGTTGTAATAAAACTCAAGCAGCCCGTAGATGTTTTTTGCCTGCCAGTTCCAGGCGTAATCGGTATTGGCCACGCACTCAAAAAAACCGGTGCCGGACCGGTTTTCGCCCGGCTGTGTCCAGGTTGCATCAAATCGCCAACCAGCCCCGCCCAGAGCACCCGATGCCCCGACCCCCGACACGAAATCACCGTAATTGAAAGCGGCCATCAGGTCGATATCCATGCTGACCAGGGTTTGGTGCAGCTTGGCTGCCAGGGTGGAAGCGTCGCGACTGACTTCTCCGGTGAGCAAGTCCCGGCGGGGCACATACACCATCTGGATGTCGTCAACCACCTCATTGCTGATCTGCAGCAGGGCCATGTCTTCCCCGATTTTATAATCCCTTTCCATGTCGGTGGGCCGAAAAGGGTTAAAGAGATCCATGGGATTGAAAATCAATCCATTGCCCCAGGTCAGCGCCTGCCGGCCCAGCACTGCGGACCCCCAGTCCGGCCGGGCGGCAACAGCCAGGCGGTCTATACGATGATAGGCAATGTAGGCCGATCCTGCATCAATCACCCCGGAAAGATTCAGCAGGCTGCTGTTATCGGAAATGTTCGGCGGGACCAACAGCGGGTTCGGAAGACTGCCGCCGCTGGAAGCGGCAAGGATTGAGGCTGTTTCGCGGGTATCCCCGCCACTTAAAACAGCTTCGTAGTGGCCCTCAAATGAATAGATATCGCCAAAGTGGGTGTTGTTTTTCAGCCTGAAATCCGTCTCCAGATCCACAAAGGCGCCGTCGCGGACCGATCCTAAAACTGTCCGTTCATCGACTGATCTGACACGGAAACCACCCCTCAGATGCCCGCCCCATTCAGCGACAACGACCTCTTGCCAATTGCCGGATGCCCGGGCTGCCGGCGACAGTATAGCAACTGGTATCAGCAAACTTCCGACCACAGCTGCCAGGCCCGCTGCAACGGCGAAGAACCGTTTGGGCCCGCCACCAAATGTATTATACTTTGGAAGCATCATCGACCACTCGGCCGTCCCGGATATAAATCAGTCGCCGGGCATACTCCATTACCATCTGGTCATGGGTTGAAAAAATAAAGGTAACCCCTTTGCGGGTATTCATTTCCAACATCAATTCGAGCAGGCCTTTGCCGGTGCCCGAATCAAGATTGGCCGTCGGCTCGTCGGCCAGGACAATGGAGGGGTTGGAAACAATGGCCCTGGCCACCGCTACCCGCTGCTGCTGGCCGCCGGATAGTTCCGAGGGGCGGCGGTCATATTTCCCCGCCAGTCCAACATCGTCCAGGATCGTCCGGGCCCGGTCGTTTCTCTCCCGTGGGGCGACACCCTGCAGCAGCATTACATACTCGACATTCTCCAATGCCGATAAGACCGGGATCAAGTTATAGGCCTGGAAGACAAACCCGAGTTTGTGCAGGCGTAAATCCGCCAGATCCGCAGAATTCATCCTGTTGTAATCGTTTCCATCCACGCGAATTCTACCCGAATCAGCCTGATCAAGACTACCGATCAGGTTCAAAACAGTTGTTTTACCAGACCCCGACGGTCCCGCCAGAGCCACAAAGGCGCCCTTATCGATAGAGAGACTGACCCCCCGCAGGGCTTTGACCAGCACTTCACCCTGCTGGTAGGTCTTTATAACGTTCTCACAGGTTACCAGCGACATTGCTTCAACTCCGTTAATAATGTTTCATCGCCTCCACAGGTGTAAAACGGGCCGCTTTAAGGGCCGGATAAAGGCTAATGATAAGTCCCAGTATAAACACGGTCAGGTTGGCGACCAACACATCCTGCAGAACCAGCGATGGATAGATAATTTTGGCGATACCGGCATATTCAGCACCGGCTGACAAGGCCGACAGGTCAATGCCGGTCTTCCCGAGGATGAAGACTGTAACAAAAGCCACCAGGTTGCCGATCCACATCCCCCCCAGCAGGAGCAGGAAAGATTCAGTGAGGACATCCTTGACAATCCAGCCGGGTTTCATCCCCAGTGCTTTCAATACCCCGAATTCACGCATCCGTTCATAAACAGCCATCAGCATAGTGTTGACGATGCCAAAACCCATGGCTATGAAAACCACGAGGTACCAGATCCAGTTCCAGCTCTGGATAAGCTCCACATAGGTTTTTACCATGGGGAGTATCTCAGGCCAGCCCTCCACTCGGTACGCGGGTGAAAGCCCAGCCTGTACGCGTTCCTTGATCTGGTCCAGCGAACCCCGGCTGTTCTTCGGGAGCACAATAGAATACTCCGAAATTCCCCTGCTGAACTTAAGCAGTTTACGGGCAGCCGGCCGGGTAATGAAGACCAGCTCCTTTTCAGTTGCGGCCATCTCCGCCCGGAAAATACCGGTAATTCGAAATGCCCGCGAGCCGATTTCCTTTTCACTGTTCTGGCTCATGAGGACAATTTTTCGGTTCAATTTTGTGCCGAACTTATCAGCCAGGGCTTTTCCGATGAGGATCCCATGTTTATCCTCCGCGTTTAAATACCGCCCCTGCCTGATCGCCCCACCGATAAAGGATACCTTTTGTTCGCCGAGGGGATCCATACCAATCACCGTAACACCGGCTGAATGACGCGCGTTGGCAGCCACAGCGTTCACCCTGATGCGGGAACTCCAAACCGCTCCATCCGGCAGATTCGCTGCCAGGGCCTGTTCAACCGCGGCTGTGTCGGTCATGCTGTTTTCAAGAACCGGGTCATTGCGATAATCTTTCTGGTGAATCTGAAGATGGCCGGTCATGGTCTTGATCCCGTTTTGAATCATCTGGGCCACCATTCCCTGCCAGAGCGCGCCCAGGAAGATCATGCTCCACACCCCGATGGATACGGCGATGAGGATGATGGTCGTCCGTCTCGGATTGCGCCAGACATTGCGCCATGAAAGCTGAAGATGCATATTAATCTTAATCCAGGTTCTCGTTTGTCACACTCTATATATAATTCAGGGCCGCCACCGGATTCAGCTTTTTAATTTTCAGGGCCGGATAAAGGGCCGCACCCAGGGTAACCATCAGCACCAGAGCAGGTCCGGTAACGATTGAGAACCAGGTGAGGCGCGGGTACAACGCCCCGGAGATGCCGTATTGTTTCAGCATCTCCGAACTGCCGGCCAGTACGATTCCATGGACCTGGAAATACCAGGTCAGGACCACGCCGAGTGCGATACCGGCCACGATCCCCACCAGGGTCATCAGCATGGATTCCAGCATGACCATCCGGGTCAGCCGGGCGGGGGTGGTTCCAAGGGCCATCAGCACCCCGAATTCCCGGGTTCTTTCCAATATCGCCATCAAAAAGGTATTCAGGATGCTGAAGGCGACCACGAGAATCAAGATGAAGTAAATGATCAAGCCGCTGACCAGATCCATGGCAATGCCTTCAGCCAGGCCCGGGAGCAGTTCCATCCAGTCCAGCACTACCAGATCAGCGGTCCGCTCATGTTCGGACATGCTGTTTTCAAGCGCCTGTTTGACCCTGTGCACGTCCATCAGTGAACGCACGTTGACCACGATCTCATGCACACCGCTTTCCATGGAGAACACTTCCTGGAAGTATTTCAGCGGCACGTGGATCGCACTGCGGTCAAAGACATCCATGCCTGAATTGTAGATGCCTTTTACGGTGAATATTGCTGCGGCTACCGAACCATCGCCGCCCTGCCCCAGCACGGTAAGTTCATCACCGATGTCAACTTGCAGGTTCTTCGCCAGGAGCGTCCCAATCAGGGTCGCGTCGGTGTCGTCCCTATCAAGGTAACGTCCCTGGCGGACCAGTTTCGGCAAGGTGGACGTGGCAGCCTCATGCTGTGGATCGACACCAATGACCATGACACCGTATGTTCTCTGCTCTGAAGAGACCAGGGAAAAGGCGTTCCCCCTTGCGGTCCAGGCGGTGACAGAGGGCAGTTGCGCTACCATGGGCAGCAATTCCTGCGGGTTTTGAACCCGCTGGCGAATCTGCTGTTTCTCATGATAGCCCCGGGCCTGAATCTGCAAGTGACCGGTGTGCACCCCCACCGAAGCGTTGATCATCGTATCGTAGGTACCGACCTGGAAACTCAGCATGAACACCAATAGAATGCAGGCAAAGGCTATTGCGGAAATGGTCAGCCAGGTCCGTCGTTTATTGCGCCAGATATTGCGCCACCCCATTTTCAGGTTCATGGGTGGATCACCTCCCCGGATTCTTCAAGGCCGCCAGGGTAAACCGCCGGTCTTTCAGTGCGATGTCAAAACTAAGTGAAATGTATTCAACCAGGGTATACTCATCCGGCTTGTCTGCTTTGTACATCTTCATCCTGCGCGGCAGCAGGCGACCGCCCAGCTTTTCCACCTGGCTGAATTCCAGAATTTTCACGGGCTGGAAATCTTCATCGTAAAAAATTTCTTCAATGGGAACCAGGTCCGACCGGATTTTAAAAGTCAACATGCCCCAAATTACAGCCGCATCCGGTCGGGGAATGGACTTGATCAAATACACGGTCTGGCCATCGGCACCGGTTTCAGTGCCGCTGATCTGGTGTTCATAATCTGCGATTACACTGTCGGTTTTGGCCAGGTCATTGTTGGAAAAGTCAGACCCCATCCAGGATTGGGCCATCATGGAGGGCGGCAGCTTGATGACCCGGTTGACTTTGGGGTTGAAGGTCCACATGGTCTTGCCCAGTTTCAAGGTGCCGTTGCCCTGATCCTTGGGTGGCGTCAGGATGGTGAACAGGCTGTCTTTCTCTCCGCGGGTCCAGACCTTGATTCGGCTGACCCGCTGCCATTGCGGCCTCTGGATCGTCATGTCCACCGTGGAGATGGATGTTTTGCCGCGCATGTAATTAAGATTGCCGCGGATAAGGGCCTCTGCATCCGGCTGTTGGGCAAACGCCCTGTCGGCCAACAGCCATCCCACTAATACTACGGTTAAAATTCCAATAGAAAGCCTGCATTGCATGATCCTGCTCCTTTAATTCGTTCCCTTCAGGCCCCGCAAAAAAACCTTCATAAACTCTCTTTCAGCCCCGACGGCATCAAACTCGGGATCAAACCAGGCCTGCAGTCCGAGGATTCCCAGGTCCCCACCAGGGTGGCCGCCAGCGGTCCCGGAGGGAGGTCGGAACTGAACTCTCCGGTCAACCGACCCTGTTCGATAATGGCACTGTCGATTTCCCGGAAGTGAGCGTAGCCTTCTTTAAAAAGTAACAATATTTTCTATCATTTCAAGTATAAATACCCGGCCCATGGGTCGAAAATAGATATCGAGCCTTCGCATACAGTCATTTTTGGGTCTGTGGTCTAATGCAGGGGCTTGAGATGGCAATTGCTTTTCAGCATTCAATGTTTTAACTTGCTTTGTAACCTATTTGCTATATATCCGTTTAGATTCAAAATTCTAATCAGGTCCGAGATGTCTCCAGCTTGAACCATTACACGACTGCAATCCATGATAAAACCAAACACTATGAAACAACCCTTTCGAAACTGGCCTGCTGGATCCGGCCGCAGACTGATTATAGCCGGCCCCTGCAGCGCCGAATCCGAGGACCAGGTTATCCAGACAGCCCGGGAACTGTCCCGCTGTGATATCGATGCCCTGAGAGCCGGCATCTGGAAGCCCCGGACCATGCCGGGCACCTTCGCCGGGGTGGGTTCAATCGGCCTGACCTGGCTTGCCCGGGCCAGACAGGCCACAGGTTTACCCATTACCGTTGAAGTGGCAACTCCCGGGCATGTTGAAGCCTGCCTGGAGCATGGGGTCGATATTTTGTGGGTCGGCGCCCGCACGACTGTCAATCCGTTTTCAATGCAGGCGTTGGCCGATGCCCTGCGCGGGGTGGACATCCCGGTCATGGTGAAAAACCCGGTAAACCCGGATCTCGAACTGTGGCTGGGAGCGGTGGAACGCCTGGCTCAGGCCGGGATTACCAGAATTGCCGTCATCCACAGGGGCTTTTCCTCGGCCTCGGAAAATATTTACCGCAACCGGCCCAACTGGACGATTCCCATTGAAATGAAACTCCATCACCCCGAAATACCGTTGATTTGTGACCCCAGTCACATCTGTGGGAACAGTGAACTGATATTCGATGTCGCCCAGAAAGCCATGGATCTACTCTTTGACGGTTTAATGATTGAAGCACACATAGTTCCCGAGTCTGCCCTCAGTGACGCTGCCCAGCAGTTGACCCCGGGACAATTGGATGCATTACTGAAAAAGATAAAATTCAAAGCGGTCCACTCCGATAATACCGAGTTTGCCAGCACCCTCGAAACTCTGAGAGAAAAAATCGACCGGGCGGATGATACCATTATCCGGGCCCTGGCCGATCGGATGAAAATCGTGGATGAAATCGGCCGCTATAAAAAAGCTAACAATGTCTCAATCCTGCAGCCCGACCGTTGGAATGAAATCATGACCAGCCGGGTCCGGGCAGGTGTCAGCCGCAACTTGTCCGAGCAGTTTATGCTAAATCTGTACCGCTGCATCCACGCCGAATCCATTCTGCACCAGGAGGAACAGATCAAGGATGTTAACTAATTGAATTGTCGACAAAAGAGTTTATTTATGTAAAGAATCAAATGAGCAAATCGGAGGCGTGCAATGGCTGATGATGATTTCGCGGGAGAAAATATCAGGGTCCGGGAAGCTGCCTGGTCGTTTGGCGGCCTGACACCCGGTGCTTTTTCCGAGCATGTGCAAAAATCCGTGCCCTTTTACGAGCAGGGCCACGCTCTGGTGTGCAAATTCAGTGATTATTTTGTCAAGGAACAGTCCGCCTGTTACGACCTGGGCACATCCACCGGCGCACTACTGTATAAACTGGCCATCCGGCACGCGCACCATACAAGCGTCCAATGGATCGGCATCGATTGTGAGCCTGCGATGATTGAGCAGGCCCGCAAAGAAAACGGCGGCGTTGAGAACATCGAGTTTGTGGTGGATGATATTACCCTGTACCCCTACCAGAAATCCGATCTGATCACCTCTTATTACACGATCCAGTTTGTACCGCCGGCGGTCCGGCAGGACCTGTTTAACAAAGTGTTCAACGCCTTGAACTGGGGCGGTGCGTTTTTACTATTCGAAAAAGTTCGGGCCTGTGATGCCCGCTTTCAGGATATTGTCCAGACCCTGTACACGGATTACAAACTTGAGCAGGGCTACTCCCCGACAGAAATCATCAATAAAACCAAAAGTCTCAAGGGTATCCTCGAGCCGTTTTCGACCCAGGGGAACCTGGACCTTTTGAAAAGAGCCGGTTTTGTGGATATTATCACTATTTTCAAATATCTTTGTTTCGAAGGGTTTTTAGCCATAAAATAATCCGGCCCCGATGAGGGATAAATCCATGAGCGTTGCCACAAACAAACAGATGGACCTGGGCGAAGCCATCGACACTTACGTACCCAATGGCGCCCACCTGTCGATCGGCGGGTTCACCATCAATCGCAATCCCATGGCGGCAGTCTACGAGATCGTCCGCCAGCGGAAAAAGGATCTACACCTCTACGCCCATTCCAATGGCCACGGTGTAGATGAATTGGTCGGCGGCGCCTGTATCGCCCGCCTGGAAATTGCCTACGGCGGCAGCGGTCGCTTTGCCCCTACCTGTATCCGGTTTCGTAAAGCGATTCAATCAGGCGGCCTGCCGGTGGAAGATTACTCGAACTACCAGATGACCCTGCGGTTCACAGCCGGCGCCATGGGAATCCCCTTCCTGCCCACGCGCTCCTCCCTGGGCACCGACATCGTCCACCGCTGGGGTTTTACAAAAACACAGCGCAAGAAAGACCCGCGCCTGCCCGATGATAAGCTGATCGTGATGGACAACCCTTTTGGGGACTGGGCCGACACGCCCAAACTGGTTCTGGTACCGGCCATCAACCCCGATGTGACCATAATTCATGTCCAGCAGGCCGACCCGACTGGTCTGGCCCGAATCAGAGGCCTGACGTTCGCGGATGTCGAGCAGGCCAGGGCCGCCCGTCACCTGATCATCACCTGCGAGGAACTGGTGGATACCGGCATTTTGAAAGCCAATCCGGACAGCAACCAGATTCCGCCCTTCTGCGTGGACGCCGTCGTTCCCGTTAAATATGGTGCTTACCCAACGGCCTGCTATGGTTGCTATGATTATGATCCGGTGTATTTGAATGCGTACAAAGAAGCCGCACCCGATGATGAGACGCACAGGGCTTATCTTGAAGAATTCATATATGGAACCCAAAACCACGCCGGGCTTTTGAAAAAAATCACACCCGCGCAGTTGCGGGCAATTCAAGCAGACAAGCGAACCGGATATGCAACCGGCCTGGATCGCAAATAGATTTGCTTTATAAAACCGAATGATATCCGCAGCAATCGCTTTCTTTTTGAAGTTTATTAAATGTGGGAGGAAAACTTGCGCGCATACACTTTGCGGGAAATGATGGCGATCGCCGCTGCCCGGGAAATCAAGGACGGGGACATCGTCTTCTGCGGCACGGGCATCTCCATGCTGGCAGCCATGGCGGCCAAATATATCAGTGCGCCCAACAGCACAATTTTCTTTGAAACCGGTGCCGTCGATTCAAAGCTCGAAGAGGTTCCCCTGGCCGTGGCAGATCCGCGCGTCATGTACTGGACAGCGGTCAACAGCGGCCTCGCGGACGCTTTTGCCACCATGCAAAACCGATTCACCGGCCGCCGGGTGGTCGGTATCATGGGTGCGGCCCAGATCGACCTCTACGGAAACCTGAACTCGACTGTCATCGGTGATTACGCTGAGCCCAAAGTCCGTTTTCCGGGCAGCGGCGGCGCCTGTGACGTTGCCTCATTTGTCGGCCGCACCATCATTTTCATGCAGCACGACAGGCGCAAATTTGTGCGCCAGCTCGATTATCTCACCAGCCCCGGCTGGATGGGCGGCCCGGACGGCCGTCAAAAGGAGGGCCTGCCCGCGGGCGGCCCCGAATCTGTCATCACAAACCTGGGTATCATGCGGTTTGACGAATCCTCACGTAAAATGTTCCTGGACAGCTATTACCCCGGGGTCACGCCCCAGGAAATTCTGAACAGGATGGAATTTCGCGTGGATACTGAAAACGCGCACCCGGCAAAGCAACCCACAGATGATGAATTGGCTATCTTGCGAGAACGCTGCGATCCCCAGCGCTTGATCCTGGGAAGCTAACCCAAAAATTTTATCCGGATATACGGTGCATCCTGAAAATGCGCTTCACACGTGATTTCAGGCGTTCGGCATTGACCGGTTTGGTTAGATAATCGTCGGCACCCGCATCAATCACAGCCACCTCCGATTCCACCTCTTCTTTGGCCGTCAACATAATAATGGGGATATGGCGGGTACCGTCCTGGGACTTCAGCTGCCTGATAAGGGTCATGCCGTCCATTTCAGGCATATTGAAGTCAGTGATGATCAGGTCGTATTTTTCTTCCGCAACAAAGGCCAGCGCCTCCTTGCCATTTCCCGCGGCGGCCACCCGGTAGCCCGGGGTGGCGAGAAGGCGCCGGAGCAACCGGCGCATATCCTCGTTATCATCAACAATGAGAATTTTTTTTTGTTGTATAAAAAAACGACCGACGCGGGCCAATAAACGTTTGGCCTTGACCGGCTTGATCAGATAATCGTCAGCGCCCGCCTCGATTACCGCGACCTCTGATTCCAACTCTTCTTTTGCGGTCAGCATGATGATGGGAATGCGGCGGGTGCTCTCTTTGGCTTTCAAAGCCCGGATGAGCGCCATGCCGTCCATTCCGGGCATGCTGTAATCGGTAATGATAAGGCCGGGTTTCTCCGTCTCAGCCAATTGTATAGCCATCTGTCCATTGTCGGCACTCAATATAGTAAACGGGCGTGCACTGAGCATGTGGCGCAGCAGAGCAAGCATGTCCGCGCTGTCGTCAACAATCAGAATCTTTGGGGTGCCGCTGGCCTCACTCCCGGACGGGTTAGGCGTCATCGGCGGCATTTGGCTTAGGTTCGCTTGCCTGCCGGGCGTATCCTCGGCAAGTTTGGACGACAGGGTTGCCGGGCCATCGGCATTTGCGAGCAAGGCGCTGCCCGGCGGCGATACTGGCACTGTTACCGGCGGGGCAACCCGAAAGACCTCTTCGATGGATGTGAGTCCCTGTCGGGCTTTGCGGATACCGTCCTGAGAGAGCGATAGGAAACCTTCCTTTTCCGCGGCCTGCCGAATGTGGTGCGCGGATACGTTGGACGTGATGATCTCTTTTAATGCCGGGGTAATCCTGAGAAACTCATATATCCCCATGCGCCCGGCATAGCCGGAATCCAGACAATTTTTGCAGCCGGCGCCTTTCCAGAAAAAGGATACTTCGGCGTGTCCGAGGGCGGCCTGAATGCGCTCTAATATATGGGGGGTCAATGAATCAGGAATTTTGCAGTCCGGATGAATGCGCCGGACCAGCCTCTGGCCAATTACCGCTAAAAGTGCCGATGATATCTGGAATTCATCCACGCCCAGATCAATCAGCCGTGTCACTGCGGACGGGGCATCATTGGTATGCAGGGTGGAGAGGACCAGATGACCGGTCTGGGCTGCCTGAAAGGCGATTGCGGCTGTTTCGCCGTCCCTGATTTCGCCCACCATGATGATGTCGGGGTCCTGTCTCAAGATGGATCGCAGTCCCGCGGCAAACGTTGTGCCGGCCTTGGTGTTGATCTGGACCTGGTTGATGCCCGAGACGTCAAATTCAACCGGGTCCTCCACAGTAATGATGTTAACCAGGGGGGTATTCAGCCGATTTAAGAAAGCGTACAGGGTCGAAGATTTACCGCTCCCTGTTGGACCCGTGACCAGGAGGGTGCCCTGGGGTGTGGCAATGGCTTCCAGGACACGCTTAAGATCTCTATCGGCAAACCCCAGATCTTCCGGAAGCATCCGGGCCGTATCCGGGTTCAGGATCCGGATGGTGGCCTTTTCACCATAAGTCGTCGGGATTGTCGAAACTCTTAAGTCGAATATTTTATCGCCATACTTAACCTGCGCTTTCCCATCCTGGGGTTTCAGGCTGATGGAGATATCCAGGCCCGAAATGATTTTCAATCTGGAAATCAGGGGCGGATGGACGTGGCGGTCGGTTTGCATTGTTTCGCGCATCATGCCGTCCACCCGGCATCTTACGGTAAGATTGGCCTGCCCCGTATCGCTTTTCTGTGGCTCAATATGGACGTCACTGGCCCCGATTTTGATGGCTTCTGCCAGGATGGCGTTGGTAAATCGGATGACGGGTGCCTGGATTGCCAGGTTTGCCAGATCCAGATCCGATTTTCCCGTTTCCTGTACCTGGGGTACGTAATCCATGCCATAGATGTCCTGGCCCACCGCGTTGATGGTCGCGTTGATATCCTGTTTTGGATAGTAGCGGTCCAATGCCTCCCGGATATCATTCATGGGGGCGACGATGGTGGTCACAGGCAGCTGCGTTACGAAACGGATGTCTTTGACGGCGTTGGGCACCAGTGGATTGGCCATGGCGACAACCAGGTGCCCGTTTTCCTCTTTGAGGGGGACGAGTTCATATTTAGCCGCAAGTTCGGGTGAAACCCTGGCGATAATCGCAGTGGGGATCCTGGCTCTTTTCAGGCGGATAAAGGGGATGTTCAACTGGGAGGCAATGGCCCGGGCAATGGCGATGTCGTCCACCACCTCCATTTCCACCAGGACTTCGCCGAGCTTTTTCTTCTGCACTTTTTGAGCGACCAGGGCGTCTTTAAGAATTCCCTGGTCGATGAGCCCGGCATCAATGAGCAGCTCTCCCAGTTTTTTGCGCTTTTTTAAAACGGCGGCGTGATGCTTGAGATCTTGATATTTTTCCGGCATGCGGCCCACTCCTTGATCAATCAACGCTCAGCCAGGCAGAATAGTTTTTCTACTCGTAAACGACATCGATACTGTCTAAATAAATTGACAAAATATCGGCCTGTTCACGGACCTTGTCACCCTCCTTGTTTTTGGCAGCTGTCTCCATTGCCGCCCCCATATCGGTCATGGCATCAAATCCGTACCCTCCCCCGACACCTTTTATCTCGTGGGCTATTTTTCGGACCGAGTCTAAATCACCTTTGCCCAGGGCATCCATGACCTGGGCCACATCTTTGCGGCGATTTTCAAGAAAACCGGGTATGAGGTCCGCCAGATCTTCATCAATTGTCACCTGGATTCGTTTTGCGAATTCAGCGGTCATTTGGGTCCCCACCTTTCGCCGGAAATGCGTGCTGTACGTATTGTCGAATGGTTTCGGCCAGGGCCTTTTTCCTGATGGGTTTGGGCAGATAGGCCGCGCAGCCTGAATCCATGCATTTTTGGATTTCCGCAGCACCCCGGTGGGCTGTCAAAGCGATAATCGGCCCCTGTGGGGGCGACAATGCGCAAATCTTTTTGGTAGCCGTATAGCCATCCAGAATCGGCATCTCCATATCCATCAAAATAACAGAATAGCGTTTCCGCACCGCTTTTTCAACCGCCATCAAACCGTTTTCGGCAAAGTCAATTCTCAAGTCCGGCTCTTTTTTGAGGTAGCTTTTCATCAGGTTGCGGTTGTCTATTGAATCATCCACCACCAGGACACGATGGCGATTGTCTACCCAGCGGTCAATCGTTTCGAGCAGGGTCTTCTTTTTAATGGGCTTGGTTATATAATCATCCATCCCCTGGGCGATGCATTTTTCACGATATCCCTGGATGGCATGCGCCGTCAATGCGATAATCGGGATGTGCTCAAGGTCCGTGTCAGTTTCGTATTGCCGAATGTTGCGGGTGGCTTCAAATCCATCCATGACCGGCATCTCAATATCCATCAGGATCAGGTCATATTGAAAGTTTTGTGATTTTGAAACGGCCTCGCTGCCGTTTTCAGCCTTGGTGACCTGGTATCCGGCTTTTTCCAGGTAGATAGTTGCCAGGCGCCGGTTGTCCGGGTTGTCTTCCGCGAGTAGAATCGACAGGGCCGGCTTGGGGGGGGGCTCAGGTGCCGGCCGGCTATTTTCTGCCTGTGGAACCGTTTTTTTCTGGAAACGCAGGGTCTCCATCAGGATATCAAAAAGGCGTGCCTGCTTGACTGGTTTCGTGATGGCCATGCTCACGTTCAGCCTTTTTATGCTTTTGGAACGTATCCGCCCCCAGGATGAGAGAATGATGATTTTAAGTGGGTCCCAATCCTTATTGGCTCTTATTTGTTCAGCGACCTCCAGTCCTTGCAGGCCAGGCATTTGCTCATCCAGAATTAACAGGTCGTAGTTTGTCCGGGGTTGTTTTAATGCCTCCAGCGCTTCAAATCCGTTTTTCACTGTATGGGTTTTAAACCGCCATGCCGTCAGAATTTTTTCGAAAATCAGGCGGTTGGTTTTGTTGTCGTCGGCCACAAGGACTGAAATTTTGTCGAAGTCAGGATAATCATACGAGATTGTTTTCGGTGGCCCTTCTTCGCAGGGCACCGACAGATTAAAATAGAAAGTGCTGCCCTGGTCCGGCTCGCTGTCAAGCTGAAGTTCACCACCCATCATTTCCACGATGGATTTTGAAATACTCAACCCCAGGCCGGTCCCGCCGAAGCGACGCGTAGTTGAGCTGTCCGCCTGGGAGAAGCGCTTAAAAATTTTGGCCTGCTGTTCCGGCGGTATACCGACACCGGTGTCGGTAACGGCAAATTGAAGCCCGGTTGCCTGATCTGAGGAAGCCCCGGTTTTTTCAACGCGGATAAATACCTCTCCCTGGCTGGTAAACTTGATGGCATTGCCTACCAGGTTCACCAAAACCTGCCGCAATCGCCCCGGGTCGCCGATAATGCGATTGGTGATTGTGGTGTCTATGTAACACAAAAGCTCAAGGCTTTTGTCTCTGGCCTGGATGCACAGGGTCTCCGCGATCGCCTCTACAAGATCCCTTAAGTCAAAGGGGAACTGCTCCAGTTCCATTAAACCGGCTTCTATCTTTGAAAAATCGAGGATGTCGTTGATCAGGTATAACAAAGCCTCGGCGCTGGCGGAGACAGTCTGCAGGAACCCCTGTTGCTCATCAGTCAACGTGGTGTCCAGGCACAATTCGGTCATGCCGATAATGGCATTCATGGGGGTGCGGATTTCATGGCTCATCATGGCCAGGAATTCACTTTTGGCCTGGTTGGCGGACTGGGCTTCCTCTTTGAGGCGGTTGGCGGTGCCAATGGCCGCTTCTAGTTCGGTTTCTGTTTTTTTCAGTTCCGAAATATCAATGAAACACTCAATGATGCACGGGCGGCCATTGATGGTAACCGAAGCTGAGCTCTTGAGGATCGGTAATTCGGACCCATCCGCTTGAATCAAAACCCGTTCAGTGTTATCGATCGTTTGTTTCAGATCGGTAATCGGGCATTTACCCTCCTGGGCCGCACAGATAAACTGGTGGCAAACATGGCCGATCACATCGTCCTTGGGGCGCCCGATCAGGGCCAGCGCTTTGGGGTTTGCATCCATGATCGTATGCTCTTGGGCATCGATCGCCACGATACCCACCTGGGATGTTCTTAGAATCGCCTCAAGTCTTTCCTGGCTTTCCCGGAGGGCGCTTTCCGCTTTTACACGATCCGTGATATCTCTGGCGTGAGCTTGGAATCCGGAATGTTTCTCCTTGTCTGTCAATAATTGGACGTTCTGGCCGATCCAGATTTCCTTCCCCTGGCGGGTGACCATGGGAAATTCCAGATAGGTATTGGGCATATTGGTATTCAATTGATCTGAGTAGAAAACCGCGGCGGCGTCTACATAATCGGGGTGTACCAGGTCCAGATAGCTTTTACCGATGAGTTCCGCCTGGGTGTATCCGGTTGTCCTGACAGACGTAGGGTTGACAAAGGTAAAATGGCCGCGTGCGTCCGTACGGTAGATGAGGTCTTTAGCATTTTCGACCAGGTGCCGATATCGCCTTTCGCTGTCTTTCAGGGTCTTTTGGGCTAATTTTCGATCGGTGAACTCTTTTTCCAGCATGCGGTTTTTCTCGTCCACCTCGCGCTCCCGGAGGGCGGTTTCGTCAAGGCGGGTTCGCAAGAGCATTTTTTGTACGTTGGTTCTAACAAAAAGCGCCATGCCCCCGATGAACAGCAGCAGAATAATCCCTATGGTCAAAACCAGAAAAAATGGTGGCAGTTTCCCGAAGATCTCAGTGGTGGGTACCGCGGCAATGATGGAAAACGGGGTGTTGCGCACGGGCACCTTGAGGGCGACCATCTTGACACCCGGATTCTCTTTGTCCCCGGTCTTGAAAAAGTGGGGCTGATCCAGTTGGATCCGCCTTATCCAGGTCAGCCCTGAAAATAGTATTTCCATGGGCATTTCTTCCGGCCGGTAAAGATTGTCGGCGCCCGAGATCAGTCCGACAAACCGATCTGCAGACAAATTGGATTTTATGAAATGCTGGTGGATGATCAAAGGTGAAATCCAGGCGATAAACTGACCCGCATAAGCTGCTTTAACATGATACGGTACGGAAATAATGATCTGGCTGCCGTCGGAGATTATCCTGGTTTTTTTTTGCCTCAGGTTCCGGTATTTATGCAAGGATCGCGGGCGGCCAAAAGCTTTGGAACCCCCATTGGAGTCAGCCAGCAGCTGCCCCTCGGGGCCAATGAAGACAACGCGGTCATAGATGAGGTCTCCGCCGATGGATCTCTTATGCTTGAATTTTTCAAGGCGGTCTGAAAAGTCGCTTGCAGATTTTTCAACGATGGGAATTGACGCCAGGCCATAGCCGCGCTCAATGAAGAAATAGGATACGGAAAAAGCCCGCTTTTCAAGGTCGTGCTTCAAATTGCCCAGGGCCAACTTTTGAAGCTCTATTTGCGAGAGGTAGTAGGGGTAGAGGAGGAGGAATACAATCCCGACAAGAATGATAGCGATGGAAGGAACGGTCCCATCTCTTACTTTTGTTAACGTGTGGATGAGCTTTCGCTTATCCAGAATATCGGCCAAGGCCTTCATATCCAAACATATATCAAAAATAGTATTGTCTGTAAAACTGATATCCCGGCCTGATTTATTTCTCGGCAAGTTTGGTCAGGCAGCCCAACTCTATCCATGGGCAACAATACCCATATTTAAAAACCGTGCCATCAAGTTCGCGAAGCGGCATCGTACATCTTAGCTTTATCAA